>JAEYRU010000023.1 GCA_023435335.1 Pseudomonadota bacterium | reverse complement strand
GCCGCGCCGGTGGCAACCGAGGCGCAGAAGCTGATGGTGGTGATGAACGCCGCGACGTCGATTGTCACCGAACAGTCGCCCTACATCGTGCGTACTTCGGTCACGATCCCGCAGCTCAACACCGCGTTCGGCCAGTGGGCCTTCGAGGAAGCCGGCGTGAAGCAGGCCTACACCCTGGTGGCGGACTACGGTCCGGGCCATGACGCCGAGAAGGCCTTCGCCAAGGGCTTCTCGGACGCAGGCGGCACCGTGCTGGGCTCGGACCGCACCCCCGTCGCCAATCCGGACTTCTCGGCCTTCGTGCAGCGCGTAAAGGACGCCAATCCGGAAGCCGTGTATATCTTCGTGCCCGGCGGCGCGCAGCCCGCGGCAATCGGCAAGGCGCTAGTCGATCGTGGCCTCGCTCCGCCCGCCACGAAGATCTTCGCACAGGGCGAATTGACGCATCCGGAAGCGCTGGAAAGCATGGGTGAAACCGCCAAGGGCATCATCACGACCTTCCACTACACGCTGGAGCGCGACGATCCGCTCAACAACGAGTTCGTTGCCGGCTACCGCGAAGCCAACAACGGGCGCAGCCCCGACCTGTTCTCCATCGGCGGCTATGACGGGATGCACCTGATCTACGAAGCGCTCAAGAAGACCAACGGCGACGCCAGCGGCGATGCGCTGGTCGAGGCCGCAAAGGGAATGTCGTGGGACAGCCCGCGCGGGCCGATGTCGATTGATCCGGAGACGCGCGACGTCGTGCAGACCGTCTATATCCGCGAGATCCAGGAGGTCGACGGCAAGCTGCAGAACGTGATCATTCACGAGATCCCCGACGTGAAGGATCCGCTGCACGGCGCCAACTGAGGCCGATGCCGGTCGAACTGACGCAGAAATAGAAAAGTGGTCGGCAACATCGCAATCGTGCTGTTCGACGGGCTCGCCTTCGGGATGCTTCTGTTCGTCCTGTCGGTGGGCCTGTCGGTCACACTGGGGCTGATGAACTTCATCAACCTCGCGCATGGCGCCTTCGGCATGCTTGGCGGATACGTCACCGTCTGGCTCATGCGGCAGTTCGACTTTCCCTTCCTGCTGACGCTTCCGGCGGCCTTTCTCGCGGCGGCCGTTCTCAGCGTGGTGCTGGAACGCACCCTGTTTCGCCGACTCTACCGGGCCGGCGAACTCAACCAGGTCCTGTTCACGATCGGCCTTGTGTTCGTGGCCGCGGCGGCCGCGACCTTCCTCTTCGGTACAGCGCAGCAGCCGATCGTGCTGCCGCGCTGGCTGCGCGGTTCCACCGAGATATTCGGCATGCGCTTCGGGACGTATCGGCTGTTCCTGATAGCCGTGGCTCTCGTCATCACTGCCCTGCTGTTCTTCACCCTGGAGCGGACACGCTTCGGCGCGCAGATACGCGCCGCCGTCGACAACCAGCGGGTTGCGCAGGGACTCGGTCTCAACGTCGAACGCATTTTCGCCCTGACCTTTGCGCTGGGCAGCGGACTGGCAGGGCTGGGGGGCGCGCTGGCCATCGAGGTGGTGGGCCTCGATCCGTCTTTTGGCTTCCACTTCCTGGTTTACGTGCTGATCGTCGTCAGCGTCGGTGGACTGGGCTCGATCGCCGGCTCTTTTCTCGGCGCCGCGCTCCTCGGGATCGGCGACGTGGCGGGCAAGTACTTCATGCCGGAGGCGGGCTCCTTCCTGATCTACCTCCTGCTGGTCGCAATCCTGCTCGTGCGGCCGCTGGGCCTGCTCGGCAAGCGATAGGGAGACGCGCGTGGCCAGTCCCGAAATCGCCGCGGGTCCAGCAGAGCCCCTGAAATGGCTGAAACGGCAGTCCCGCTGGTCGCCGTTCGAGGTACTGTTCTGGCTCGCCGCGCTCCTGCCGTTCTACTTCTTCCCGACCTATCTGCCGCTCGCCAACCAGGTCGCGATCGCGGCGCTGTTCGCCATCTCGGTGGATCTCGTTCTCGGTTATGCCGGCATCGTCACGCTAGGCCACGCCATGTTCTTCGGCATCGGCGCATACACGGCAGGCATCCTCAGCGCACGCTACGGCTGGGGTGAGCCGCTGAGCGGTCTGCTGATTGCCGGCGTCGTTGCCGGTCTGGTGGGATACGTCGCCAGCTTCCTGGTGGTGCGGGTGCAGCATCTGGCGCTGATCATGGTGACGCTGGGCTTGGGGCTGCTCACCTATGAGTTGGCCAACGCCCTCACCTGGCTCACCGGGGGCACCGACGGGCTGCGCGGTGTGAGCACCTGGAAGATCTTCGGCTATTTCCGTTTCGACCTCTGGGGCTACACGGCCTATTCGTATTCGCTGGCCATCCTTTTCCTCTGCTTCCTCGTCAGCCGCCGCATCGTCAATTCGTCCTTCGGCTTGGCACTGCGCGGCGTGCGCGAGAACGTGCGGCGGATGCCCGCCATAGGCTCCGAGCACAAGCAGCACCTGCGCAGGATCTACACGATCTCGGCCTTCATCGCGGGCCTGGCAGGGGCATTGCTCACGCAGACAACCAACACAGTGACGCTGGACGCGCTGAGCTTCCAGCGCTCGGCGGACGTGGTCGTCATGCTCATCCTCGGCGGCACCGGTCGTCTCTACGGAGCAATCGTCGGCGCCGTCATCTTCCTGCTTGCCCGCGACCAGCTTGCGGGCATCAACCCGCAATACTGGTATTTCGGAATCGGCGTACTGCTGATGGCAGTGGTCCTGTTCATGCCGAAAGGCATTCTCGGCGGGCTGGCGCGGCTCATGGGAAGGCGCGATTGATGGAACCGGCCGTGCTGGAGACGCAAGGGCTTTTCAAGCGCTTCGGATCGCTGGAAGTGGCGCGCGACGTCTCGATCACGCTGCCGCGCGGCGCCAGGCATGCGCTGATCGGCCCCAATGGAGCGGGCAAGACGACACTGATCAACCTCATCACCGGACAGCTGAAGCCGGATTCGGGACGTATCCTGCTCGCGGGCGAGGATATCACCGGCACGGCGACCGCCGCGCGGGTGCGCCGTGGGCTTACCCGCACGTTCCAGATCAACACGCTGTTTCCCGACCTGACACCGCTCGAGGCTGTGACGTTGGCCGTGTGCGAACGCGAGCGGACCGCCTCGCAGTTCTGGCGCGGTCTCGCCGCGCACACGGGAGCGATCGACGAGAGCTACGCCATATTGGAGCAGCTGTCGCTCGCCGACGTCGCCACGCGCCCGACCCGCACGCTTGCCTACGGCCAGCAACGGTTGCTCGAGATCGCACTGGCGCTCGCCACGAAGCCGAAGGTGCTCTTGCTGGACGAGCCCGCGGCCGGCGTGCCGAAGGACGAAAGCGCCATGCTCTTCAGCGTGGTTGCGGCGCTGCCCGAGGACATATCGGTACTCTTCATCGAGCACGACATGAACATCGTGTTCAGCTTCGCCTCGCGCATCGTCGTGCTGGTCGCCGGCGGCGTGCTGATGGAGGCGGAGCCGTCGGTCGTGCGCAGCGACCCGCGCGTGCGCGAAGTCTATCTCGGCAGGGGACACCATGGCTGAAGTCCTGCTCGAACTCCGGGATGTGCGCGCCGGCTACGGCGAGGCCGTCGTGCTCGACAACGTCTCGCTGTCGCTGGCCTCCGGCGGCAGCCTCGCCGTGCTTGGCCGCAACGGCGTCGGCAAGACGACGCTGCTGCTGGCGATCATGGGTATCGTCAACCTCATGCGCGGTTCCCTCTGGCTATCGGGTACCGACATATCCCGGCTTCCGCCGCAGAAGCGGGCACATATGGGGCTGGGATGGGTACCGCAGGAGCGCGACATCTTCCCGTCGCTGACGGTCGAGGAGAACCTCACAGTCGTGGCGCGCAGCGGCCGCTGGGACCTGCAGGCGGTCTACGGCCTGTTCCCGCGGCTCAGGGAGCGGCGCCGCAACATGGGCAACCAGCTTTCGGGCGGCGAGCAGCAGATGCTGACGATCGCCCGCACGCTGATGACCAACCCCTCCATTCTCCTGCTCGACGAGCCGCTGGAAGGACTGGCCCCTATCATCGTGGAGGAACTGGTGGGGGCGATCCGGCGGATGGCCGGAGAAGGCGGCATCTCGCTCGTGCTGGTGGAGCAGCATGCCGACGTGGCGCTCGGCCTGACCGAGCAGGCGATCATCATCGAACGCGGGCTGATCGCGCACCGGGCGACGTCGCGGGAGCTGCTTGAGGACCGCCCTACACTGGACCGCTATATCGGCCTGAACCTGAAGGAATCGGGAGGATAAGCGGGGCAACGCGGAAGCAAGGCTTCGACAGCCGGCGGCCTGCGTGCATAAATAAGGAGGTAGAGGGGCCGATTCTCATGGAAAAGAACTCCGGCAGGACGCATGCGATGCGGGCCGTGATTGAACTCCGGCAGAAGATCCTCGGCGGACAGTTGCCGGGCGGGATGCGACTCTTCGAGGTACCTCTCGCGGAAGAAATGCAGATCTCCCGAACGCCGGTGCGCGAGGCCATGTCGCGGCTTGCCGAGGAAGGGCTGCTCGACCGCGCCCGCAACGGCGGCTTCGTCGTGCGCACGTTCAGCTTCGCCGACGTGGTGGATGCAATCGAACTGCGCGGCGTGCTGGAGGGAACCGCCGCCCGCCTGGCGGCCGAGCGGGGGGTGAAGCCCGAGGCGCTGGCGCGCTTCCGCGGCATCGTCATGAAGCTCGACGAGTGTTTCGGAGACGTGCCCGGCGAGGTGGACTTCGAAGCCTATGCCGAACTCAACGCCGAGTTCCACCGGGAACTGGCGGCGCTGTCGGGCAGCGACGTGGTGCGCCGCGAGGTGGACCGGGTCACGCGGCTTCCATTCGCTTCGCCCTCGGCCTTCCTGCCCGACCGGGCCGACATCGAGGCGTTCCGCCGTTCGCTCAACACCGCGCAGGAGCAGCACTGGGCGATCGTCTCGGCGATCGCCGCGCGCGAGGGCACCCGGGCCGAGATGATCGCGCGCGAGCACGCCCGCGCGGCGCGGCGCAACCTCGAATACGTGATGCTCGAGGATCGCACGCTGATAAGCCGCGTCCCCGGCCTCGCACTCGTCGTGAACTGACTTACCAACCCGGTCGGCCGGTGTGCCCGCCCTTGCGCGGCGCATGGACTGCCTGCGGTGAAGTAGCTGATGTCTCACGCATCAGTTATATTGTTCATTGCATTAGCTTGCCGACTATGCGTATCATAACTCCGTTTCCATACGGGTGAACGGCACGGGCGGCGGTGATCACTGCGGCGCAGTTGCGGGCGGCAAGGGCCCTTCTCGGGATCGACCAGCGCAGGCTGGCCGCACTCTCTGGCCTTTCCGTGCCCACCATCCAGCGCATGGAAGCGAGCGACGGCACGATCCGCGGCAATGTCGATTCACTGATGAAGCTCATCGGCGCGCTCGACGCGGCCGGCGTGGAACTCCTCGGCGAGGGGGTGGCCAGCCAAGCCGGCGGGCGCGGCGTCAGACTGAGATCCGACGCGAGCGGAGGGGCGGGGACGGCAGCGTGATCGCGACCACGATCATCCTTCTCTGGTCAGTCGCGGCGCTGTTGGCGACCGCCGTCTGCGCCGTCGCGCTCAACAGGTCCCCCACCGCCACGCCCGTCGTCTATGGCGCCGCAATGCTGATCTCGGCGGGCGCATTCCTTGCCGCGCTGTATTCGCTCGTGGGCGTCGGCGAAACCCCGGCGGTCACGCTGCCGCTCGGCCTGCCCTGGCTCGGCGCGCACTTCAGGATCGACGCGCTCGCAGCCTTCTTCCTCGTCGTGGTCAATCTCGGCGGCGCGGTCGCCAGCCTCTACGGCCTCGGCTACGGCCGCCATGAGACCGCGCCCCATCGCGTGCTGCCTTTCTTCCCGGCATTCCTCGCCGGCATGAACCTCGTCGTCATGGCTGACGACGCATTCACCTTCCTGCTCTGCTGGGAGTTCATGTCGCTTGCCTCCTGGGCGCTGGTGATGTCGCACCACCAGGTCGCCGAGAACAGGCGCGCGGCCTATGTCTATCTCGTCATGGCGAGCTTCGGCACGCTGGCGCTGCTGCTCGCGTTCGGCCTGCTCGCCGGGGCCGGCGGCGGATATGGTTTCGCGGAGATCCGGGCGGCAGGCCACACGCCGCTCACCGCTGGCCTCGTCTTCGTCCTCTTCCTGCTTGGCGCAGGCTCGAAAGCCGGCCTCGTGCCGCTGCATGTATGGCTGCCGCTGGCGCACCCGGCCGCCCCCAGTCACGTCTCGGCGCTGATGAGCGGCGTCATGACGAAGGTCGCTGTCTATGGCTTCGTCCGGGTCGTGTTCGACCTTCTCGGCGAGCCGGCCTGGTGGGCGGGCGTGGTGCTGCTGGCGCTGGGCGGCGTCACCGCCGTCCTCGGCATATTGCACGCGCTGATGGAACGGGACCTGAAGCGCCTTCTCGCCTACTCCACCATCGAGAATATCGGCGTCATCTTCGTCGGCCTTGGCCTGGCGCTCGCCTTCCGCACCAACGGGATGGAGTGGGCGGCCGCGCTTGCGCTCACCGCCGCCCTTTTCCACGTCCTCAACCACTCGCTGTTCAAGAGCCTGCTCTTCTTCGGCGCCGGCGCCGTGCTCACCGCAACCGGCACGCGCGACATGGAAGCGCTTGGCGGCCTCATTCACCGCATGCCGGTGACCAGCTTCACGTTCCTGGTGGGAAGCGCCGCGATCGCCGCGCTGCCCCCGCTCAACGGCTTCGTGTCCGAATGGCTGGTCTTCCAGGCTGTGCTGCAGAGTCCCGAGCTTCCGCAATGGGGCCTGAAGATACTGGTGCCGGCGGTCGGCGGCCTGTTGGCCCTGGCCGCGGCGCTGGCGGCTGCCGCCTTCGTGCGCGCCTTCGGCATCACCTTCCTCGGCCGTCCGCGCTCTCCTGCGGCGCAGGTCGCGCATGAGGTCGATCGCCTGTCGCTCGCGGCCATGCTGGTGCTCGCCGCGCTGTGTCTCGCCGTCGGCATCCTGCCCGGTTTCGTCATTGATGGCCTCGCGCCGGTAACGCAGGCGCTCGTCGGTGGGGCAATGCCGCGGCAGGCAGACGAGGCGTGGCTGTCGATCGTGCCCATCGCCGAAGGGCGCAGTTCCTATAACGGCCTGCTCGTCTTCGTCTTCGTCGCGATCTCGGCGGCGATGGCGGCGGTGCTCGTCCATCGGTTCGCCTCGCGAGCGATCCGCCGCGCTCCGGCATGGGATTGCGGTTTCCCCAACGCCAGCCCGGCCACCCAGTACACCGCCGGCAGCTTCTCGCAGCCGATCCGTCGCGTGTTCGGCACCGCGCTCTTCCGGGCGCGCGAGCGGGTCGACATGCCCGCGCCGGGCGACATGCGGCCCGCGCGCATGACCGTCGAGCTGCGCGACCTCATCTGGGACTGGCTGTATGCGCCGATTTCGCACGCCGTCGACCATGCCGCCACGAAGCTCAACCGCCTGCAGTTCCTCACCATCCGGCGCTACCTCAGCCTCGTCTTCTTCGCGCTGGTCTCGCTGCTTCTGGGGCTCGCGCTATGGAGTTGATCCTCGCATTCGTCGTGCAGGGCGCGCAGATGGCTCTCGTACTGGCGCTTGCGCCGTTGTTGACAGGCATTGTCCGCAAGGTGAAGGCCCGCCTGCTGCGCCGGCAGGGGGCGTCGGTGCTGCAGCCCTATCGCGACCTCGGACGCCTCCTTCGCAAGGAAGTGGTGCTGGCGGAAAACGCCTCGTGGCTGTTCCGCGCAGTGCCCTATCTGGTCTTCGCCGGAACCTGGGTTGCAGCCGCCCTCGTCCCGACCTTCGCCAGCGGCCTGGTGTTTTCCTGGACGGCCGACCTCATCGCCATCATCGCTTTGCTTGGCTCCGCCCGCTTCTTCCTGGCGCTGGCCGGCATGGATGTGGGCACCAGCTTCGGGGGCATCGGCTCCAGCCGCGAGGTGATGATCGCTTCGCTCGCCGAGCCCGCCATGCTGCTCACCGTGTTCACGCTGGCGCTGGTCGCCGGCTCGACGCAGCTTTCGACGATCGCGTCCGTGTTCGCCACGCCGGAGGTCGGGTTGCGCGTCTCGCTGGGCATGGCGCTGATCGCGCTGGTCATCGTGGCGATCGCCGAGAACGCGCGCATTCCGGTCGACAACCCCGCCACACATCTCGAACTGACGATGGTGCACGAGGCGATGGTGCTCGAATATTCCGGGCGCCACCTGGCCATGATCGAGTTCGCGGCCTCGCTCAAGCTGCTGCTCTATGTCTCGCTGATCGCCTGCGTATTCGTGCCTTGGGGCATCGCCGCGCCCGGCGCGGGACTTTCAGCTTTCCTCGGAGGCATCGTCGTCTACGCAGCCAAGCTCGCCGTCGGCGCATTCCTGCTCGCGCTGTTCGAGACGGCCATCGCCAAGATGCGCGTGTTCCGCGTACCCGACTTCCTCGGCATCGCCCTGATGCTCAGCCTGCTGGGTACGCTGCTGCTATTCGTGTCGCGGAGCCTCTGATGGTGAACGGGCTCACATTCGACATCGCGCACCTGCTCGGCGGCGGACTGGTGCTGGTAAGCTTCATGCTCCTCTACCAGGACCGGCTGCACGCGCTGCTCAACGTCTATGCGCTGCATGCGCTGGTCCTGTCGCTCTCGGTCGCTTGGCAGGCCTATATCCAGGACGCGCCGCACCTTTATGTCACCGCGGTCATCGCGCTGGTCTTCAAGGCCATCGTGATACCGGTCTCGCTGCACCGCATCGTGCGCCGCCTCGGCGTCCACCGCGACATCGAGAACGTGGTCGGCGTCGGACCGACGATGCTGGCCGGCATGGGTCTCGTCGCTCTCTCGCTGGTCGTTATCCTGCGGGTCACGCCCGAGGCCGACCCGCTTGCGCGCGAGGACCTCGCCTTCGCGCTGGCGGTGCTGCTGCTGGGGCTCCTCCTGATGATCACGCGCCGCAATGCGGTGAGCCAGGTGGTCGGCTTCATGTCGCTCGAGAACGGTCTCGTCTTCGCCGCCACCGGCGCCCGGGGCATGCCGCTGGTGGTCGAGATCAGCGTCGCGTTCTCCATCGTGATAGCCTTCATCGTCATCGGCATATTCCTGTTCCGCATCCGTGAACGTTTCGACACGGTCGATGTGAGCGCGATGGACGATTTCCGCGGAGAACGGCGATGATGACGCTGCCTTTCGAGGCCGTGACCGCCGTCCTCGTCATCCCGGTCGCCGCCGCCGCGGTGCTGGCCGCGCTGCCCGGCTACCGGCTGACCGCGCGGCTCAACGTGCTGGCCAGCCTGCTCACCCTGCTGGCGGCGCTCTCGCTCCTGGTCACCGATCGGCCGGCCCAGGCGCAGTATTTCTTCGTCGATGACCTCAACATCGTGTTCATCGTGCTGAACACCTTCGTAGGCTTCACCGCCAGCGTGTTCAGCGCCGGCTATATCGGCCACGAGCTCGACACGGGCCGGCTGACGGCGACGAACCTGCGTTTCTACCACGCCATGTACCAGGTCATGATGTTCGGCATGAACCTGGCGTTCGTCTCCGACAATATCGGCCTGATGTGGGTCGCGGTGGAACTCGCCACGCTGACGACCGTGCTGATGGTAGGCATCTACCGCACGCATGAAGCGCTGGAGGCGGCCTGGAAATACTTCATCCTCGGCAGCGTCGGCATCGCCTTCGCCCTGTTCGGCACGATCCTGGTCTACATGGCCGCCCAGGCGGTGGTCGGCGAGGGCCACGACGCCATGGTCTGGACGCTGCTCGTGCGGCACGCGGCCGAGTTCGATCCCGCGCTGCTCAACCTCGCCTTCGTTTTCCTGCTGCTGGGCTACGGCACCAAGGTCGGTCTGGCTCCGCTGCATGCCTGGCTGCCGGACGCCCACGCGGAAGGCCCGACGCCGATCTCGGCGGTTCTGTCGGGCCTGCTGCTGAACGTCGCGCTCTACGCCGTGCTGCGCTTCAAGATACTGCTCGCGGCCAATCCGGAAGCCATCGCGCCCGGCCCGCTGATGGTGACGATGGGTCTCGTCTCGCTGATCTTCGCCGCCTTCATGCTCTACAAGCGGCGCGACATCAAACGGCTGTTCGCCTATTCTTCAATCGAGCACATGGGGATCATCGTCTTTGCCTTCGGCATGGGCGGGCCGCTCGCGAACTTCGCCGGGCTTCTGCACATGGTCATGCATAGCCTCACCAAGTCGGCCATCTTCTACGCGGTCGGCCACATTGCGCAGGTGAAGGGCACGCAGCGCATCGCCGACATCCGTGGCCTGACCGAGACGCACCCCGCGCTCGGCTGGGGTCTGCTGACAGGCGTCGTGGCCATCGCCGGACTGCCGCCGCTCGGCATCTTCATGAGCGAGTTCCTGATCGTCTCCTCGACATTCGCAGTGCAGCCATTGCTGGCCATCCCGCTCGTCTTCGGGCTGCTGGTCGCGTTCGGAGCGCTGATCCTGAGAGTAACGGGCATGGCTTTCGGCGAGCCTACGGGCAGCACGGCGCCGGCCGAGGCCTCCTTCCTGCCGATGTATGCGCATCTGGCGCTGGTCTGCGTTGCCGGCGTCTACCTGCCTCCCGCGCTGGTGGGCTGGTTCCGCAACGTCGCCGCCATGCTGGGCTGAGGAGAGGTCATGCCGGCGTTCTGGGAAAGCATGGCGGGCAGGAAGCGAGTGGCGCTTCACCATGGTTGGCCGCGCTTCGCCGTGAGCCGCTCGGTCTGGGAAGAGACGGCGCGCGCGCTGGGCGAGCGCCGTCTGACGTTGCTCGGCCTGTGGGGCGAGCCGGACGCAGTGCACATGGCGCTGCTCGACGAGGCGGCGGTCCAGGCGGCCATCATCTCGCTGGCCTGCCCGGACGGGTCCTTCCCTTCGGTCGGCCGTCACCACCCGCCGGCGATCCGTCCGGAGCGTGCCATCCACGACCTGTTCGGACTTGTTGCGGAGGGGGCCGAGGACCGTCGCCCTTGGCTGGATCACGGCCCCTGGGGCGTGCGCCAGCCGCTCGGCAAGAGGCCGAAGAGGGCGCGTGCGGCGGGCGACGCCTATGCCTTCCTGCCCGCCGAAGGCGAGAGCCTGCACCAGGTACCGGTCGGGCCGGTGCATGCCGGCATCATCGAGCCGGGACATTTCCGCTTCACCGCCAACGGCGAGACGGTGGTGCGCCTCGAGGAGCGCCTCGGTTACGTGCACAAGGGGATCGAAGGCCTGATGGCGGGCGCGACGCTCGACCGCGCGGCGCATCTTGCCGCACGCGTCTCGGGCGACAGCACGGTCGCCTACGCGCTCGCCTTCGCGCGCGCGGTCGAGGCTGCGCTGGAGGCTGAGGTTCCCGAAAGGGCCCACTGGCTGAGGGCGCTGATGGCGGAGTTGGAGCGCCTCGCCAACCATCTCGGCGACATCGGCGCGATCTGCAACGATGCCTCCTTCTCCCTGATGCTCGCGCATAGCGGCGTGTTGCGCGAGCGGGTTCTGCGCGCGGCCGATAGCGCCTTCGGCAGCCGGCTGATGCGCGATCGCATCGTGCCGGGCGGTACGGCGGTCGACGTCGCGGCCAATGGCGAACAGGCGATTCGTGCGCTGCTGGCCGAGATCCGCGGCCGTTTTCCCCGGCTGGTCGAGCTCTACGACAACACGGCCTCGCTGCAGGACAGGACGGTTTCGACCGGCATCCTCAAGCCGGAGCTGGCTCAGCAGTTTGGCGCCGGCGGCTATGTCGGGCGTGCCTCGGGGCGCGGCTTCGACGCGCGCCGCGCGTTCCCTTATGCGCCCTACGATGTTCTTTCCTTCGAGGTCCCGGTGCTCGAGGAAGGCGACGTGAACGCCCGCGTCTGGGTCCGCATCCGCGAGGTGGAACAGAGTCTGTCCCTGATCGAGCAGATCCTCGACCGGCTGCCGGCAGGGCCCGTGCTGGCGGAACTGCAGGCGGCAGGCGGGACGCGCGAGGGTGTGGCGCTGGTCGAGGCATTCCGTGGCGACGTGCTCGTCTGGCTCCGGCTGAACGCTGCGGGCAAGGTGGAGCGCTGCCATCTGCGCGACGCTTCATGGTTCCAGTGGCCGCTGCTGGAGGCGGTGATCGAGGGCAACATCGTCGCCGACTTCCCGCTCTGCAACAAGTCCTTCAACTGCTCCTATTCGGGCCATGACCTGTAGAGGCCGCTGATGCGCAAGCTGCTTTTCGAAGGCCTGTTCCGCCCCAAGCTGACGGAGGCTGCGCCGGCGCCGGACGACGCCGCGCTGGCCGAACTGGGCGCATCACTGGAGCGCGCGGCGCGCAAGCGGCTGGGCCGGAGCCTGTCGATCCGCGAGGTCGACGCCGGCTCCTGCAACGGTTGCGAGCTGGAGATACACGCACTCAACAACGCCTTCTACGACGTCGAGCGCTTCGGCATCCGCTTCGTCGCCTCGCCGCGCCACGCCGACGTGCTGCTCGTCACCGGTCCGGTGACGAAGAACATGCGCGAGGCGCTGGAGCGGACGTACAACGCCACGCCGGACCCGAAATGGGTGGTGGCGGCGGGCGACTGCGCGCGCGACGGAGGCTGCTTCGCCGGGAGCTATGCCGTGGTTGGCGGCGTCTCGCAGGTTATCCCGGTCGACCTCCACATCCCCGGCTGCCCGCCCTCCCCGACCGCGCTGCTCAAGGGTCTGCTGGCGCTGCTCGAGCGCGCGGCGGGAGGCTGAAGGGGCCTGAGGCGGCTGCCGGACCGGCCACGGCAGCGGCCCGAAAGCCCGCCCGGACGCCGCATTTCAGGCCGGCCCCCACGCCGATCCGAAAAACGTTCGCATTGCGAACATCTGTTTCACCGGTGATATTCCAACTTCGCGGGCGGTCCGGACGGCGCGCCCCGCGCAGCCGCCCCCGGCCGCGGTTGACGCCGCGGGCCTGCCTGTCCATCATCCGCGCCGTTCTCGACAGCCCTCCAGCAAAGGCGTTTTCAATGAGCGATGCGGATATCGGCCTGATCGGCCTTGGCACGATGGGGTCCAACCTCGCCCTCAACATCGCCGAGAAGGGCCACCGCATCGCCGTGTGGAATCGCACCGGAACCCGCACGGACGAATTCTTCGCGGCGGCGGGCGAACTCGCCGAGCGCATCGTCCCGTGCAAGTCGCTCGAGGAGCTGATGGCGGCGATCCGGCCGCCGCGACCGGTGATCCTGATGGTTCCGGCCGGCAAGCCGGTGGACGACCAGCTCGACGTGCTTGCGCCGCTGGCCGGCGAGGGCGACATCCTCATCGACGCAGGCAACGCGAATTTCCGCGACACGGTGCGCCGCACCGCAACCTTCGCGGGCGCACCGTTCTCCTTCGTCGGCATGGGCGTGTCCGGCGGTGAGGAGGGGGCCCGCCACGGACCGTCGATCATGGTCGGCGGCGACGAGGCGTCGTGGAGGCGCATCGAGAAGGTGCTCCTCGACATCTCGGCGAAGTACGAAGGCGAGCCCTGCGCCGCCTGGCTCGGCCCCGGCGGAGCGGGCCATTTCGTCAAGACCATCCACAACGGCATCGAATATGCCGACATGCAGATGATCGCCGAAACCTACGGCATCATGCGCGACGGGCTGGGCATGGACGCCGCCGCGATCGGCCGGGTGTTCGAGAGCTGGAACGCGGGCAAGCTCAACTCCTACCTGATCGAGATAACCGCCGCCGTGCTCGCCGCCTCCGATCCCCATACCGGCCAACCGGTGGTCGATCTCATCCTCGACAAGGCGGGACAGAAGGGGACCGGGCGCTGGTCAGTGATCGAGGCGCAGATGATGGGCGTGCCGGCCACCGCGATCGAGGCGGCGGTCGCCGCCCGCAGCCTGTCCGCCCTGAAGGACGAGCGCGTCGCCGCCGCCCGGGTCTACGCTCCGCCGGCGCCGTCCCCGGCGGCGACCCCTCAGGCCGACATCGTGGCGGAGCTGGAACTGGCGTTGCTGGCCGGAAAGATCTCGGCCTACGCTCAGGGCTTCGCCGTGATGCAGGCGGCGTCGAAGGAGTATGGCTGGAACCTGCCCATGGCGACGGTCGCGCGCATTTGGCGCGCCGGCTGCATCATCCGGTCACAGTTCCTCGGCTCCATCGCCGCGGCATACGAGGCAGGCGGTGAGATTGCGAACCTGATGATCGCGCCGGCCTTCGTGGAGATGATGTCGGCGGCGCATCCGGCGCTGCGCATCACCGTCGGCCGCGCCGCGCTGCACGGGCAGCCAGTTCCGGCGCTCTCGGCGGCGCTCGCCTATTTCGACAGCTACCGGCAGGCGCGCGGCACCGCCAACCTGGTGCAGGCGCAACGCGATTTCTTCGGCGCGCACGGCTTCGAGAGGACCGACCGCGAAGGGCCGCAACACGGACCGTGGGCCGGCACGGCCTGAGGGAACTCAGCCAGCCTTCCAGAGCCGGCTCTCGGCCGGGGCGGGGTCCGGCCCCTCCACGGCGTCCGGCACCGCGAGGGTCTGCAGGCTTTCCGGCGCCTTGCCGTCGATCTGACCTAGCACGGCGCGGGCCAGCTCGCGGCCGGCAAGGCGGAAGTCCTCGTTGACGGCGAAGAGCTCGCGCCGGAACATGCGCACCAGCTGCGACGACTGCTTGGTGACCACATCGACGTCGGTCCCGAGCCTGAGCCCGCATTCCTCTATCGCGTTGACCAGCGCGAAGGTGGCCGAGCCGCTGCCGCTCACGATGCCGTCGGGACGCACCGGGCGCCGCATGAGCTGAATCGCTTGCCGCTGGATCTCGTCGATCGGCTGGTCGACCCAGGCGGTGCGGAAGGGTATCTCGGTGACGCCGTTCTCCACGATCCCTTCCGTGAAGCCGGCCGTCATGTGGCGGTGATAGGTCAGCGCCGGCGAAGGCGCCAGCAGCGCCAGCCGCCGTCGGCCGGCGGCGACCAGCCGGTCGACCGCCAGCCTGGCAAAGGCGAAATTGTCGAAGTCGTGCCACGGATGGGCAATGCCCATCTCGGTGCGCCCGTGCGTAGCGAAGGGAAAGCCGTGATCGACGAGGTATTTAACCCGCGGGTCATCCGGCTGCGTCTGCGAGAGGATCACCCCGTCAGCGGAACGGGTCTCGACCACATAGCGGACGGGGTCCATGGGGTCGTCGCGCCCCGAATAGGGAGTGAGGATCAGGTGGTAGGGCGTCGACGCCAGTTCGCCGGACACGCCATAGATGATGTCGGAGATGAAACCCATCAGCTGATCGTCGGTATTGAGGATGAGAGAGATGACGCTGGTCTTGCCCGTCCTCAACCGCACTCCAGCGCGGTTGGGGCGGTAACCGACCTGCCGCGCGACCAGCTGAACTCGCCGCCTGGTGTCCTCGCCGATGTCCGGCGCATCCTTGAGCGCGCGCGAGACCGTAGTCACCGCAAGCCCCGTCATGAAGGCGATGGTCTTCAGCGTCGGCCGCCCGTCGCCGGACGTCCGACCTCCTCCCTCGCCCGCAGCCGCGTCGTCCTGCATCGCCCCTAACCTGCCCTTGCGGAACGGCACCGTTGCCGTCATGAGCCCGATGTGTGACTCCGCTCTCTCCCGATTACAAGATACTGTAACGTTACAGTTAGATTCTTTCCACCGCCGCGCGGAGCTCGAATTCACGTCCCCGGAGCTCCGGGGACCGCGCAGCGAAGGCTCCCACAGGGTTCCCGCTGCGATGCGGCATCCCCGGGAATCCAAGCGGTTTGGCCGGAAAACACCAACATTTCTGCTGCGCCGCACCAAATAATGACGCATCGCGGAATCAGCCGGTTGCTCCAATACTTAATTTCGGGGCACGAAAAAAATCGCCCGATCGGGGCTCCGACCTGTTGCGCATCTGAATCGATTCGCATAACGTCAATCTGTAACGTTACAGATTCAGGGAGGAATGTGATGCGTTATCGTCTCATGACCGCCGCGTTCGCGGCAACAGTCGCACTGCAATTCTCCGGGCCGGTACAAGCCACGGAGCTCGAAGTGACCCACTGGTGGACGTCGGGCGGCGAAGCCGCCGCCGTCGCGGAGTTCGCGAAAGCGTTCGACGCTTCCGGTCACAAATGGATCGACGGCGCCATCGCCGGTGGCGGCAACACCGCCAGGCCGATCATGATCAGCCGCATCACCGGCGGCGATCCGATGGGCGCAACCCAGTTCAACCACGGCCAGCAGGCCAAGGAACTGGTGGAAGCCGGCCTCATGCTGGACCTCACCGACATCGCCGAGCGCGACGGCTGGAAGGATTTCATCCATCCGGTCAGCCTGCTCGACAGCTGCACGCTCGACGGCCGCATCTACTGCGTGCCGGTCAACATCCACTCGCCGCAGTGGCTGTGGATTTCCAACAAGGTCTATGAAGAGATCGGCGTCCCCGTTCCCACGAACTGGGAGGAATTCGTCGCTTCGGCCGACAAGGTCGAGGCGGCCGGCAAGATCCCGCTCGCGCTCGGCAACCAGCCCTGGCAGTCGAACCTCGCCGCGGGCGCCCTGCAGATCGCCATCGGCGGCATCGACCTGTGGAAAAAGGTCAATGTCGACAAGGACATGGAAGCCGCCGCGAGCCCCGAGTGGCTGGCGACCTTCGAAGCGATCGCCGATGCCCGCCGCATGGCTGCCAAGTCGACCGTGCAGGACTGGAACCAGGCGACCAACCTCGTCATCACCGGCCAGGCAGCCGGCCAGATCATGGGCGACTGGGCCCAGGGCGAGTTCCAGGTTGCCGAAATGGTGGCCGGCAAGGACTACTCCTGCCTGCCGGGCATGGGCGTACACCGCGTCATCTCGACCGGCGGCGATGCGTTCTACTTCCCGAAGGTGAACGACGCCGAGAAGGAAGCCGCCCAGAAGGACCTGGCCGCGCTGATGGTGTCCAAGGAAGTCCAGGTCGCGTTCAACCTGAAGAAGGGCTCGCTGCCGATCCGCGGCGACGTCGACCTGGCCGCGGCCAACGACTGCATGAAGCAGGGTCTCGAAATCCTGGCCTCGGGCAACATCCTGCCCTCCGGCGATCAGGTCTGGTCGGCCGACACCCAGAACCAGTTCAACGACCTGATGGTCGAGTTCTGGAAGTCCGAGACCATGACCCCGGAGGACGCACACTCCAAGTGGGTCGAAATCGCGAAGAACGACTGATCCGTTCGACGTTTGAGACCGCCCGACACCGTCGGGCGGTCCTATCCCATTCCCGGAGATGTCAGCCATGGCGACCGCGCGCCGCCCCGGAGGCCTGTTTCGCAACCTGAACGCCAAGGTCGCGGCACTGCCCATGATAGCCACCGCGCTGGTGGTGTTCCTAGGCGGGACGATATGGACCGTCGTCTACTCCTTCACGAATTCGCGGTTGCTGCCGCGCGCCACCTTCGTCGGGTTCGAACAGTACGAACGCCTGTGGCGCACGAGCCGATGGCTCGTTTCCATTGAAAACATCCTCATCTACGGCACGCTTTCGCTGATCTTCACCCTGGTGATCGGCTTTGTTCTGGCGGCACTTCTCGACCAGAAGATCCGTTTCGAGGACACCTTCCGCACCATCCTGCTTTATCCCTTTGCCCTGTCCTTCATCGTGACGGGCCTGATCTGGCAATGGATCCTGAACCCGCAATTCGGCATCCAGGCAATCGTCCGGGATCTGGGCTGGGAAAACTTCACCTTCGATCCCCTCTACAATCCGAACCTGGTCATCTACGGGCTGCTCATCGCCGGCCTATGGCAGGGAACCGGCTTCGTCATGTGCCTGATGCTGGCGGGATTGCGCGGCATCGACGAGGATATCTGGAAAGCCGCGCGGGTCGACGGCATCCCGATGTGGAAAACCTACCTGCTGATCGTCATCCCGATGATGCGGCCGGTCTTCATCACCACGCTGGTCATCATCGCATCCGGCATCGTCAGGCTCTACGACCTGGTGGTCGCCCAGACCTCCGGCGGGCCGGGCAACGCATCCGAGGTGCCCGCCAAATACGTCTACGACTACATGTTCCAGGCGCAGAACCTCGGCCAGGGCTTCGCCGCCTCGACCATGATGCTGCTCAGCGTTCTGGTCGTCCTCATACCCTGGGCCTATCTCGAATTCGGCGGGAGGCGGAAGAATGTCTGACGTTCGTGTGAGCGCCACCGCCGCGCAGGTCGAGCCGGTCACGGCCGGGGTCTACCGCGACGCCGAGGTCGAGCCCCGCGGCCCACGCCCCCGCAAGAGGCTGTCGCGGCGCAACATCTTCCTCTACGGCACCCTCATCGTCGTCGCGGTATACTACCTGATGCCGCTCTACGTGATGATGGTCACCTCGCTGAAGGGCATGCCCGAGATCCGCCTGGGGAACATCTTCGCGCCTCCCGTGGAGATCACCTTCGAGCCCTGGGTCAAGGCATGGGCGACCGCCTGTACCGGCCTCAACTGCGACGGTCTGAGCCGCGGCTTCTGGAACTCCGTGCGGATCACCATCCCGTCCGTGGTCATCTCCATCGCGATCGCCAGCCTGAACGGCTACGCGCTCGCCAACTGGCGGTTCAAGGGCTCGGAAGTGTTCTTCACCATCCTGATCTTCGGGGCGTTCATCCCCTACCAGGTGATGCTCTATCCGGTGGTCATCCTGCTGCGCGAACTCGGCATCTACGGCACGCTCTGGGGCCTGATCCTCGTGCACACGATCTTCGGCATGCCGATCCTGACGCTGCTGTTCCGCAACTACTTCACCTCCCTGCCGGAGGAGCTGTTCAAGGCCGCCCGCGTCGACGGCGCCGGGTTCTGGGGCATCTATTTCAAGATCATGCTGCCCATGAGCCTGCCGATCTTCGTGGTGGCGATCATCCTGCAGGTCACCGGCATTTGGAACGACTTCCTGTTCGGCGTGGTGTTCACCAAGCCCGAGCTCTACCCGATGACGGTCCAGCTCAACAACATCGTCAACTCGGTGCAGGGGGTGAAGGAATACAACGTCAACATGGCGGCGACGATCCTCACCGGACTGGTACCGCTGATCGTCTACTTCGCTTCGGGGAAACTGTTCGTGCGCGGCATCGCCGCCGGCGCGGTGAAGGGGTAATGCTTATGGGTGCCGCAGATGCGAGCGTTGTCGTTCGCGACATGTCGCTGAATTTCGGGACGGTGGAAGTCCTGAAGTCGCTCAACCTTGAAGTGCGCAAGGGCGAGTTCGTGGTGCTTCTCGGGCCTTCCGGCTGCGGAAAGTCCACCCTGCTCAACTGCATCGCCGGGCTGCTCGACGTCACCGACGGCCAGATTTTCATCGGGGGCAGGAACGTCACCTGGGAGCAGCCCAAAGACCGCGGCATCGGCATGGTCTTCCAGTCCTACGCGCTCTATCCGCAGATGACTGTCGAAGGAAACCTCTCCTTCGGGCTCAAGAACCAGCGCCTGCCCAAGGACGAGATCGCGCAAAGGGTGAAGCGCGCCTCCGAGATCCTGCAGATCGAGTCGCTGCTCAAGCGCAAGCCGTCGGCGCTTTCGGGCGGCCAGCGCCAGCGCGTGGCCATCGGGCGCGCGCTGGTGCGCGACGTGGACGTGTTCCTGTTCGACGAGCCGCTTTCCAATCTCGACGCCAAGCTGCGCAACGAGTTGCGGGTGGAGATCAAGCGCCTCCACCAGAAGCTCGAGAACACCATGATCTACGTTACCCACGACCAGATCGAGGCGATGACGCTTGCCGACCGCATCGCGGTCATGCGCGGCGGGATCATCCAGCAGCTCGGCGCGCCGCACGAGATCTATGCGCGCCCGGTCAACATGTTCGTGGCGGGCTTCATAGGCTCGCCGGGCATGAACTTCATCGAAGGGACCGTCGGCAGCACGGGCGGCAAGCCGCAATTCCGTGCCGGGGACGTGACCGTCGACGCGAGCCGCTACCCTTTCGACGGGAACCCGCCGGCGGGCGCCAGGGTGATCTTCGGCATCAGGCCGGAGCACATAGTCTTCGGCGACGCCGCTGCTGCCCAGCCCTTTTCGGCCGAGGTCGATGTCGAGATCGTCGAGCCGATGGGATCGGATACGCTCGTGTGGACCAAGCTCGGCGGGCAGAATCTCACCCTGCGCGCCGAATCGGAAAGGGCGCCGCGCGAAGGCGAACGCATCCGCATCGGGTTCGATCCGGCGCGCGCTTCGATCTTCGACGCGGACACGGATACCCGCCTCTAGGCCGGAGGTCCGTTCCCGCGCCGGCGGGCCGGACGCCTCCCCGTCCCGGACGGCAAGCATTTGAGAGGAAATGGCGGGCGCCCGCCCGCTGTCTGCAATGACCGCCATGCTGGAACCCCTCCGTCAGTCCGTGCCGGCCGTCGACCTCGCCGGACGATGGCGCCTCGCCGAGCAGGGCGGAGAATGCGATGTGCAGATGCGCGTGCCGGGCGACGTGCATTCGGCGCTGTTCGAGGCGGGGGCGATCCCCGACCCCTATTGCGGGCGCAACGAATACGGGCTGCGCTGGGTGGCCGAGCGCGAATGGCTGCTGTCGCGCGACTTCGACCTGCCCGCCGGCAGCGACCTCGACGGCTGGGTGCTGGAGATCGACCAGCTCGACACGGTGGCCGAACTGCGCCTCAACGGCGATGCGCTGTTCGAGGCCCGCAACGCCTTCCGCCGCTACCGCACCCGTCTCGACGGGCGGCTGAAGGCGGCCGGCAACCGCATCGAGATCCTCTTCCGCTCCGCCCCGCGCGTCGCCGACGAACGACAGGCGGCGCAGCCCTTTCCCGTGCCGTGGCATGCCGGCAACTCGCCGATTCCCAACGGCAACATGCTGCGCAAGCCGCAATGCCATTTCGGCTGGGACTGGAACATCGCGCTGGCGCCGCTGGGCCTCTACGGCAGTGCGCGGCTCTTTCGCGTCCCCGACGTGCTGATCGACGCGGTGACGGTGCAGCAGCGCCACGCCGAGGGCAGCGTCACCGTGGAGGTCGAGGTCGCGCTCGAACCGTTCTCGGGAGCGACCATCCCCTACGTCGTCGGGTTCGGCGAACAAACATGCTGCGGCGCGGTCGATCTTTCGCGCGACAGACATATCCGCGCCGCCTTCGAGGTCGAGGAGCCGGAGCTGTGGTGGCCGGCCGGGCTGGGCTCGCAGACGCTGCACGAATTTGTCGTCGACGTCGGCGGTGTCGAGGAGCGCCGCCGCGTCGGCCTGCGCGAATTGAAGCTGGTCAGCGAGCCCGACGAGGCCGGCCGCTCCTTCAGGATCGTCGTCAACGGCAAGGACGTGTTCTGCCGCGGCGCCAACTGGATTCCCGCCGATGCGCTTCCCGGCCGCATCAGCCGCGAGAAGACGCGCGACCTGCTCGCCTCCGCCGTCGCCGCCAACATGAACATGCTGCGCGTGTGGGGCGGCGGGCAGTACGAGCCGGACTGGTTCTACGATCTCTGCGACGAGATGGGCCTGCTCGTCTGGCAGGACTTCATGTTCGCCTGCCACCTCTATCCCGCCGACGACACCTTCCTCGGCGAGGTGGCGGAGGAGGCGCGAGAGCAGGTCCGGCGGCTGCAGCACCATGCCTGCCTGGCGCTCTGGTGCGGCGACAACGAGCTTCTCGGGGCGCTCAACTGGTTCGAGGAATCGCGCGCCAACCGCGACCGCTATCTCGTCGCATACGATCGCCTCAACCGCACGCTGGAGAAAGCGCTCAGGGACACCGACCCGCAGGCGAACTGGTGGCCGTCGAGCCCGTCCCCCGGCCCGATGAGCTTCGGCGACGCCTGGCACGACGATTCCTCCGGCGACATGCATTTCTGGAGCGTCTGGCACGAGGGCCGCGACTTCGAACACTATCGCGAGGTCAAGCCGCGCTTCTGCTCCGAATTCGGCTTCCAGTCCTACCCCTCGATGGATGTGATCCGGTCCTTCGCCGGCGAGGAGGACTTGAACATCGCCTCGCAGGTGATGGAGTCGCACCAGAAGAACAAGGGCGGCAACGCGCGCATCGCCGAGACGATGTTCCGCTACTTCCGCTTCCCGTCGTCCTTCGCCGACTTCGTCTATCTCAGCCAGGTGCAGCAGGGACTGGCGATCCGCACGGCCGTCGAATACTGGCGCAGCCTCAAGCCGCACTGCATGGGCGCGCTCTACTGGCAGCTGAACGACACCTGGCCGGTGGCGAGCTGGTCGAGCCTCGACTATGGCGGCGGATGGAAGGCGCTGCACTACATGGCGCGGCGCTTCTTCGCGCCGGTCGCGGTGTTCGTCATTCCCGAACGGGACGGAGACTTCGTCGTCCACGCCGTCAATGACGGGCAGGGCCCGGTGGAGATCAGCGCCACGCTCGAAGCAGTCGCGATGGATGGGGCGGTCGCGCCGCTGGGCGAATTCGGCGCTGCCGTGCCCACCAACCGGGCGATCGTGCTGGGCAGCGTGACAGCCGACCGGATGGGTGCGGGCAGCGTGCTCGCCTTCCGCTGGCGCGCCTCCGACGGCTCGGAAGGCGCCGACCACGTCGCGCCGGGCCCATACAAGGCCTTGCCGCTGCGCGATCCGGGCCTGCGGATCGATGCGCGGGCCGAGGGCGATGTCGTGCGCATCGGGCTTTCGGCGGCCGCGCCGGCGCTGTTCGTGTCGCTCGAAGCAGCGGTGCCCGGCCGCTTCTCCGAAAATTGCCTTTCGCTTTTCCCGCATGCGGGGCGGACGATTGAATTCACCCCTTCGAAGGGGTCGGCTGCCGAGGCGGCGAAGACCGTCCTCGCGCGCGACCTCTACAGCGCGACAAGATAGTCCACGAGGAGCAGACATGACCGATTTTTCCTACCAGCTTTATTCCTCCCGCAACTTCCCGCCGCTGGAGGACACGCTGAAGATGCTGAAGGCCTGCGGTTATGCCGAGGTCGAGGGGTTCGGCGGCGTCTACTCCGATCCCAAGGGGCTCAGGGAGGCGCTCGACCGCCACGGCCTGAAGATGACGTCGGGCCATATCGGCCTCGACCTGCTCGAGAAGGACACGGCCAAGGCGCTCGACATCGCGAATACGCTCGGGATGAAGGCTGTCTATTGCCCGCATATCGCGGCGGACCAGCGGCCATCGGATGCCGCCGGATGGCGCGCATTCGGCGCCCGTCTCGCCCGCATCGGTAAGGCCATTACCGACGCCGGCTTCATCTTCGGCTGGCACAATCACGATTTCGAGTTCAAGGCGCTACCGGACGGCTCGGTGCCGCAGGCGCTGATGTTCGAAGCCGCCCCGGACCTCAGCTGGGAGGCCGATATCGCCTGGGTGGTCCGCGGCGGCGCCGATCCGATCGAATGGATCAGGCGCTATCGCGACCGCATCACCGCGGTTCACATCAAGGACATCGCCAAACCCGGCGAAAAGCTTGACGAGGATGGCTGGGAGGATGTCGGCCACGGCACCGTCCCGTGGAAAGCCATCTGGGCCGAGCTCAAGCAGTCGCCGGCCAAGATATTCGTCATGGAACACGACAAGCCGAACGACGACGCCCGCTTCGCGCGGCGCTCGATCGAAGCGGCCAGGAACCTCTAGGAGCAAACAGCATGGCAAGGAAACTGCGCGTCGGCGTCGTCGGATGCGGTAACATTTCGGCGGCCTATTTCCGCCTGTCGAAGCTTTTCAAGGGCATGGAAGTCGTGGCGGGCGCCGATCTCGACATGACGGCGGCGCAGGCGCGGGCGAAGGAATTCGGCATCCGCGCCGATACGGTGAAAAACCTGCTCGAGGCCGACGATATCGACATCATCGTAAACCTGACGATCCCGTCGGCGCATTACGAAGTCTCGAAGGCGGCTATCGAGGGCGGCAAGCACGTCTATTCCGAGAAACCCTTCGTCCTGTCGGTGAAAGACGGCCTCGACCTGAAGAAGCGGGCCGAAAAGAAGGGCCTGCGCATCGGCTCCGCGCCGGACACCTTCCTCGGCGGCGCGCATCAGCTGGCCCGGGCGATCGTCGATTCGGGCGCAGTCGGGCGCATCACCAGCGGCACGGCCTATGTGATGAGCCGCGGTCTGGAGCACTGGCACCCGAACCCGGACTTTTTCTTCCAGCCCGGCGCCGGCCCGGTGCTCGACATCGGACCCTACTACGTCACCGACCTCATCCAGCTCATCGGCCCGGTGAAGCGTGTCACGTCCTTCGCCTCGATCCCGATGAAGGAGCGGCTCATCACCTCGCAGCCGCGCTACGGCCAGAAGATCTCGGTGAACACGCCCACTACCATCCACGCCATTCTCGAATTCGAGAGCGGGGCGCTGGTGACGCTGAACGCCAGCTGGGACGTCTGGAAGCACGGCCACGCGCCGATCGAACTCTACGGCCAGGAAGGCTCGCTCTTCGTGCCGGACCCGAACTTCTTCGGTGGCGAGGTGCGCTACACGAAGAAGGCCGACCCGGTGAAGAAGTCGCCCAAATGGAACCATCCCTTCCTGGTGCCCAATCAGCAGCATGCGCAGGGACCCATGGCCAACTACCGCACCTCCGGCCTGGCCGACATGGCGATCGCCATCCAGGAAGGGCGGCCGCACCGCTGCTCGATGGAGCTGGCCCTGCACGCAATCGACGTGATGACCGGGATCCTGCGGGCGGGCGAGACCGGCAAGGTTGTGGAGATGCGCACCACCTGCGAGCGTCCGGCGGCGCTGGGCATCGCCGAGGCGAAGGCGCTGATGGCGAAGCCGGCGAAACCCGACGCGCCCGCCGCGGCGAGACCCCGTCGCAAGGCGGCATAGAAAGGAGACCGGGATGGCCTGGCAGCCGGCAGACGATCGCTACGAAAACATGGCCTACCGCCGCTGCGGGCGCTCCGGCCTGCAGCTGCCGGCCATCTCGCTCGGCCTGTGGCACAATTTCGGCGGCGACACGCCGCACGAGACAAAGCGCGCCATCTGCCGCAAGGCCGTCGACCTTGGCGTCACGCACTTCGACCTGGCCAACAATTACGGCCCTCCGCCGGGCTCGGCGGAGGCCGCCTTCGGCGAGATATTGCGCACGGATCTTGCCGGCTATCGCGACGAGCTGGTGATTTCCACCAAGGCCGGCTACGGCATGTGGCCAGGGCCCTACGGCGAGTGGGGCAGCCGCAAATACCTGCTTTCCTCCCTCGACCAGAGCCTGAAGCGTCTTGGGCTCGACTATGTCGACATATTCTATTCTCACCGGTTCGACCCCGACACGCCGTTGGAGGAGACCATGATGGCGCTCGACCACGCGGTGCGGTCGGGCAAGGCGCTCTATGCCGGCATCTCGTCCTACAATTCGCAACGCACGCGCGAAGCGGCCACCATCCTGCGGGAGTTGGGCACGCCGTGCCTCATCCACCAGCCCAGCTACTCGATGATCAATCGCTGGGTGGAGGATGACGGGCTGCTCGACGCGCTGGACGGGCTTGGGATCGGCTCGATCGTGTTCTCGCCGCTGGCGCAGGGCATGCTGACCGACAAATACCTGAAGGGCATCCCGGCCGGCAGCCGGGCCACGCAGGGCAAGTCGCTGAGGACCGAATTCCTCGATGAGAAGAACCTCGAGAACATCCGCAAGCTGAACGAGATCGCGGCGCGGCGCGGCCAGACGCTGGCTCAGATGGCAATCGCCTGGGTACTGCGCGGCGGCCGGGTGACTTCCGCGCTGGTCGGCGCCAGCCGCCCGGAGCAGGTGGCCGACAGCGTCGGGGCACTGAAGAACCTCGACTTCACGGCCGAGGAACTGGCCGAGATCGACGTCCACGCCCGCGAGGCCGACATCAACCTGTGGGCGGCCTCGGCCGAGCGCAAGGGACCCCAAAGAAAGTGACGGCAAGGAAATGACGATGACGTCGATGATCCGCAATCCCATCCTGCCGGGCTTCAATCCCGATCCCTCGATCTGCCGGGTGGGCGACGACTACTACATCGCCACCTCCACCTTCGAGTGGTATCCCGGCGTCCAGATCCACCACTCCACCGACCTGGTGAACTGGACGCTCGTGAAGCGCCCGCTGGAGCGCGCCGCACAGCTCGACATGCGCGGCAATCCGGACTCCGGCGGCATCTGGGCCCCCTGCCTGTCATATTCCGACGGGCTTTTCTGGCTGGTCTACACGGACGTGAAGCGGCTGGAAGGAAACTTCAAGGACGCGCACAATTACATCGTCACGGCGCCCGCGATCGAGGGGCCGTGGTCGGACCCGGTCTATGTCAATTCCAGCGGCTTCGACCCATCGCTGTTCCACGATGACGATGGACGCAAGTGGTTCGTCAACATGGTCTGGAACCACGTCTCCGACGGCGTCGGCGGAAGTCCCAAGCATCCTTCCTTCGCCGGCATCCTGCTGCACGAATACGACCCGGTGGCGGAGAAGCTGGTGGGGCCGGTGAAGAATATCTATCTCGGCACCGCGCAGGGACTGGTCGAAGGGCCTCATCTGTTCAAGCGCGGCGGCTGGTACTACCTGACCACCGCCGAAGGCGGTACGGGCTACGACCACGTCGTCACCTATGCGCGCTCGCGCAATGTCGACGGGCCCTACGAGAACCATCCGGAGCTGCACCTCATCACCTCGAAGGACGCTCCGGACGCGCCGCTGCAGCGCGCGGGTCACGGCCAGATGGTCGAGACGCCGGACGGGCAATTCTACCACACGCACCTGACCGGCCGACCGCTGAAGGGCGGCGGCAACCAGCCGAAGCGCTCGCCGCTCGGGCGCGAGACCGCGATCCAGAAGGTCGAGTGGGGGGAGGACGGCTGGCCGCGGCTTGCGCATGGCGGACCGGTCCCGGCGCTGGAGGTGCCCTCGCCCACCGACGCCGCCTTCAAGCCGAGGCCGCAGGTCGTGCGCCATGAATTCGACCGCGACACGCTGCCCATCGATTTCCAGTGGCTGCGCACGCCGGCGCCGGACCGCATCTTTTCGCTCACCGCGGCGCCGGGCCGGCTGCGGCTCTTCGGGCGCGAGTCGATCGGCAGCTGGTTCGAGCAGGCGCTGGTGGCGCGCAGGCAGGAGGACTTCTCGTTCCGTGCTGAGACCGGGCTGCTGTTCAGGCCCGAGAGCTTCCAGCAGGCGGCGGGACTGACGCACTACTACAACCGCCACAAGTTCCATTTCGCCGCGGTAACGCACGATCCGCGGCTCGGGCGCGTGCTGCGCATCATGTCCTGTCTCGGCGACTGGCAGAACGGAAAGCTCACTTTCATGCCGGAGCAGCCGGTGCCCCTGCCCGGAGACGGGCCGGTGCAACTCGCGGCCGACGTCAACGGCTGGGACCTCCAGTTCCATTGGCGCACGCAAGACGACTGGACACCGCTGGGGCCGGTGCTCGACGCCAGCCTGATCTCGGACGAGGCAGGCCGCGGCGAGCACGGCTCGTTCACCGGTGCGTTCATCGGCATGGCCGCGTTCGACACGAGCGGCGGCGGCATGCCCGCCGACTTCGACTATTTCGAGTACCAGCGGCGCGACTGAGAGGAGCCTTCCATGACATCGTCGATCAAGGGTCCGGGGATATTCCTTGCGCAGTTTGCGGGGGATGATGCTCCGTTCAACTCGCTTGGGAGCATTTCGAAGTGGGCGGGGGATCTGGGCTACAAGGGTGTCCAGATCCCGACCTGGGACGGGCGTTTGTTCGACCTTGAGAAGGCGGCTTCGTCGAAGGACTATTGCGACGAGGTGAAGGGGGTGTGCGCGCAAGGCGGCGTCGAGGTGACGGAGCTTTCGACGCACCTGCAGGGGCAGCTGGTGGCGGTGCATCCGGCCTATGACAGCCAGTTCGACGGGTTCGCGCCGCAGAAGGTGCACGGCAACCCGAAGGCCAGGCAGGCCTGGGCGGTGGAGCAGGTGAAGCTGGCGGCGAAGGCCTCGCGCAACATGGGGCTTTCGGTGTCGGTCGGCTTCACCGGCGCGCTGGCCTTCCCCTATCTCTATCCGTGGCCGCAGCGGCCTGCCGGGCTGATCGAGGAGGCGTTCGCGGAACTGGCGCGGCGCTGGAAGCCGATCCTCGACGTCTACGAGGACAACGGCGTCGACCTCGGCTACGAGCTCCATCCGGGCGAGGACGTGTTCGACGGCGCCACCTTCGAGATGTTCCTCGATGCGCTGGGCGGGCACGGGCGTTGCACGATCAACTACGATCCCTCGCACTTCGTGCTGCAGCAGCTCGACTATCTCGCCTTCATCGACATCTACCACGAGCGCATCTGCGCCTTCCACGTGAAGGACGCGGAGTTCAACCCGACCGGGCGGCAGGGGGTCTATTCGGGCTATCAGGGCTGGATGAACCGGGCCGGGCGGTTCCGCTCGCTGGGCGACGGGCAGGTCGACTTCGGCGGCATCTTCTCGAAGCTCGCGCAGTACGGCTACGATTCGTGGGCGGTGCTGGAATGGGAATGCGCGATCAAGAGTTCGCAGCAGGGTGCTGCCGAGGGCGCGCCGTTCATTCAGCACCATATCATCGAGGTGACGGGCAAGGCTTTCGACGACTTCGCCGGCGGCACGACGGACCGCGCGGCGCTCAGGAAGATGATGGGGATCGAAGGGTAGGGGCGACAGGGGAACGGGCATTGGGAGTGAGGGAGTAGGGGAGTAAGGGAATAGGCAGGCGGGGTGGCGGCTGGGGGCAGCGTCTGTCGACGCCGGGCTCCTCCACTCCCTCACTCTCCCGTTTCCCGTTTTCCCGCGCCCTCTCCACTCACGCCACGGAGGAGCAGACAATGGTTTCCGGCAGGAAGATCGAATCGGGCTCGGGCCCCATCAGGCTGGGCATGGTGGGCGGCGGGCAGGGCGCCTTCATCGGCGGGGTGCACCGCATCGCCGCGCGCATCGACGGCGAGTTCGCGCTGGTGGCGGGCGCGCTGTCGTCCGACCCGGCGCGGGCGAAGGCGTCGGCGGCCGAACTCGGCCTCGATCCTTCCCGCTCCTACGGCTCCTTCGCCGAGATGGCGAAGGCGGAGGCCAGGCGGCCGGACGG
>JAEYRU010000090.1 GCA_023435335.1 Pseudomonadota bacterium | reverse complement strand
CCGTCAGCCTCGACCTCCGCGGCAACGGCACGATCGATGTCGGCGTCGCTCAGATTGCTCAAGCCGGCGTCGCGCAGATTCTGACGGAGCGTGTCGATGTCGCCCTGGCGGTCAGCGACGGCGTTATCGAGAGCCTGGCGCTCGCCGCTTGGTGCCAATTCATCGATCTCGACGAGATTGACCTGCGCATCCGACTCCACGCCGCTGACGTCCATCTGGCCGGACCGGAGCGTGGAGATGACCGTGCCGAAGTTCGGCTGCCCGATTGAGCCGGTAGCCATCTCATCGTCGCTATCCCCGGCGGCCCGCATCTGCTGGCCGGGCGCCGCTTCGTTAGCCGGCCCCTCGGCCTGTCCGGGAGCAAGCTCACGCGCGCCGCCGGGCTCTTCCTGCTGCTGTCCAGGGGCGAACTGGGAAGCACCCTGCTGTAGGCGCAGCTCCGCGTCGGACTTCTTTGACTGTGCCAGACCCGTTCCGATCATGCCGGCGCTGGCAAGCATGGTGGCAGTGGCAATCGCTAGAATCTTCTTCATGATGTTCCTCGTAAGGCTAGCATCCCTTCGAGGGACGAAGTTGCAACCTGACCGCGCGTTCCTGCCCTGCGGCTCACCTTATGTGTCGCTATCTATCAGTTCGTGAGCCGGCGGCGCCGTCAGGTGGAGGGGTGAGGATATCGCCCTTCTTGCCAGAATCCAGCGCGCGCTTGGCTTTGACTATCGGGCGCCGTGTCGCCCGCTTCGCTTGCGTCGTCACGCTTGCCGCCGCGGACCGCTGCTCGGCGGGACGTCAGTAGGATACCGGTCGGACCAAAGTCCGACGGTGAGAAAGCATAGGTCCCGGCGGCGCCATCTCGGGGAACGGTGCGCCCGCAGAGCTGTTTTCCGGCCAACTCGAACGCAACGCCAGCCAAGGAGGACAGATCGTGACCAACAGCGTCTATCAGGCTCGATGGCTCCTGTATCCAGTCGTCGCCTTGGGCATCATCGTTTTCGCCGTCGGCATGAGCGCCTAGGCCTATAAATCGGCATAGCAATGTCCCTTCCTATGCCGATGCCCGCCAGACCCCGTTCTGGCGGGCTTTTTTTTCGGCTGTTGCCAAAAGCGCCTCGAACGCTGAACAATGACTCCGCCAAGGAGCCGTGACGTGAGCGACAAAGCCCCAACGCGAAGAGCAATCGTGAAACTGCTGGCGTGCACCGCCACCTGCATTCTCGCGCCTGGCGCAATGGCGTGGGCCCAGGGAGGAGGCGGTGGCGGCGGCCAAGGGGGAGGAGGTGGCGGAGGCCAGGGGGGAGGAGGTGGCGGAAGCCAGGGGGGAGGTGGCGGCCAAGGAGCAGGCAGCAGCGGTGGCGCAACGGGAGCGCCAGGGGGTGGAGGCGGGAGCGGCGGCGGAAGGGGCGCAGGCGGTAACCCCGGGTCCGGTCGGGGCCATCGCGGTTCGCCACCGCCCTCGGCAAATTCCGACGTTGTTCATCGCAACGGCATGCGGGAAAGCGTTCGCGGTGGGCGCTACGTAATGCGCGACGCCCAAGGCAGGATAATCGTGGAGCGGCGCGCGACGATGGGTGATTATCTGAGGCTGCTCACCGCGCCTTGAGGCGAGGCGGAGGAGGACCATCCGCGCAGCTTCATGGCGGCATCCGTGCGGTTGCTGGCCTGCAGCTTGGCCAGAATGCATGTCATGTGATGCTTGACGGTCTTCTCGCTCAGATCGAGCCTACGCGCGATCTCCTTGTTGCTCAAACCACAGGCGACCAGTTCCAGAACTTCACGCTCGCGGGCAGATAGGCTGTCCAGCGGAGGGGGAACGGGCCTGTCGTGGGCTCCGGCCGACAGGCGCGACAGCAGACGCGCCGACAAGGCCGGCGTCACGTAGGTCTCCCCTTGGGCGACCAGCAGCAGGATTTCAGCAAGCGCGCGGGACCCAACACCCTTGAGGACGTAGCCACTGACCCCGCCGTTCAGCGCGGCGCTTACGTCATCAGCCGATTCCGATGCCGTCAACGCCACGATGCGGATCGACGGATCCTCGGCTCTTATGAGACCTATCGCCGAAAGCCCCCCTCCAGGCATGGACAAGTCCAGAAGCAGGATGTCCGGCCTCGCTTCACGTGCCAGCCGCACCGCGTCATCGCAGCTGCTGCCCTCGCCTACGATGGTGAAACTACCCGTTTCCTGCATGCTGCGGACTACGCCTTCCCGGAAGAGCGGGTGGTCATCTATGACGGCGACAGTCGTGGTCGCGCTCATTTCCGATCCTCCAGTTCGAACGTCATCGCCAGTACCGTGCCATTGGAGGATGACCGGAGGTCGAAATGGCCGCCGAGGCTTTCGATACGGTCCCTCATTCCCTCGATTCCAATACTGCCGGGGCCGATGTTCTCCGGATCAAATCCCGGCCCGCCATCGGCGACCACCACCCTGAGCGTATTTCCACTGGCATAGGCGCTAACCGACTGGGGAGCCCCCCGACAGTGGCGGTGGCCGTTGTTCAGAGCCTCCTGAATGAACCGATAGGCGCAAATGCGCTGCGACAGCGGCACGGCGACGTCGGCCCGGTCGATGCGACATTCAACGATGACGCCCGTTCGCTGCTCATAATCCTCGACGGCGCGGGAGATGACGTCGGCGATGTCCGCTCCGTCGATTTGCGGCAGGACCAGTCCGCGGCAGATGGTCCGTATCTCGGATAGCGCGTCGCGCAACGAATGGCGGATACGCTCGACTTCATGCGCGCGACCGTTTCGCGACGTCTCGTCCGCGAGAAGCGTTTCACTGTCCAGTCTCAGAGCGGCCAAGGCGATGAGTTGGGCGGGACCGTCGTGCAAGTCAGATCCCAGTCGGCGAAGGAAGCTTTCATTGAGGGCCGTCGCGCGCTGCGTGGCTCTCCCGACCCGTTCCTGCAGGGCCTCGTTGGCCTGGAGCAGGCGCGTCAGTTCTCGCACCTGCCCCGACAGCCTGCGCGCCTGATCGTCGATCGTGCGGCTACCCCGCAGCACGATCGCGCCCAGGATAAGGAAGACGGAGGCGGTGATTGCCGCCACCGCGAGCCAGCTGCGCAGCCGCGCCTCGGCCAGCGCTGCGCGCAGATCGTCGGCTCGTTCGTAGAATTCCATAACCGCCACGACCTCGCCAGACCATGGCTGCAGCAGGGGATTGTAGATCGCCAGCAGCGGGCCGGAATGGGTAAACCCCGCTGGGGCCCCGGGTTCCTCCGGCTGGTAGCGGGCGTGGATTTCGCCTTCGGCGGCTTGCTCGAGTTCGTCCGTGAGAGGGAAGCGTTGCCCGACCAGGGAGTCGTTCGTGGCGTAGAGTATCCTCCCATTCCGGCTCCATATGCGCATGGCGACAAGGCGATCACCGAGCGCGCCCTGGCCCAGGGTTTCGTCAAGCGCCCTCTTCACGGGGTCGGCAAGGACGATGTTCCGCTGCATATCGGGGAGCAACGGGGCGATCACGCTGTCGACGTAGAGCGCCGTCATCGCGGCCGCGTTGCGTGTCACGGCGCGCTCGATCACAGAGGTAACCAGCAAACCGATCAGCAGCATGGCAAGTAATGCGACGGTCCCGCCCGCGATGAAGAACTGCAAGGCGAGTGAGGATGAGCGCCACCTGCGGCTCAGCCGAGGCAAGAAGCTGGTAGAAGAACTGCGATCGCGGTCGCGTCCGATCGCTACGGTCACACCCGCCTGCCTCCCTGTGGGCGCGTATCATCCAAGAAGAAGCGCACCCGGTGAACGGCTACTCAGGGAGATTGTTCCATCGCAGGGAGGTCCGCGCGGGCTGGACCCGGCGCCCCCGAAAACCAAGGCTCCTGCGAATAGAGCCGGAACCAGGCCGTGTAGCGGTCCGGGCGGGCCGAGAGATCCCACAGGATGGCGGCGGGGAATTGCCACCTGACAGCCTCGACCTCCTCCGCATCGGGAGCGACCTCGTCGTCGTAGCAGCCCACGAAAACGTGGACGACTTCATTCTCACATAGTCCATCTCCTACCGCAGCCTCGTAGGAGAAGCGGCCGGCGAAACTTAGCGGCGCAGCTATTCCCATCTCCTCGCGCAGCCGGCGCGCGGCCGCCGCCGCCGGTAGCTCCCCTGGCCAGGGATGGCTGCAGCAGGCGTTGCTCCAAAGCCCGCCCGAGTGATACTTCGACCCGCTGCGCCGCTGCAGCAGCATTCGGCCGATGCGATCGAAGATCAGGACCGAAATCGCTCGGTGGCGAATATTCTCCCGGTGAACGGCCAGCTTCCCCATGCTGCCGACAGGGCGGTCTTCGGCATCCACGACGACGACGCGCTCATCGTCCAGTCCATCGTTTGCCTGGCTTCTCATTGGCCGGGTTCGGCTTAGTGGTGGTCATGAGTTCAGCCGGTGATGGAGGCGCGCGTCATGCGTCTTGAAGTGCTGCGTGAACCACGAATCCAACCGGCCTGACAGCTGTTCCGAGGCGCCCTCGGGATCAGCCTCGTAGCCCTCCATGATGTCGCGCAGTTCCTCCAGCAACTGCTCATGCGCGTGCTTATGCTCCGCGAACTGGTCATATCGATGCTCGCGCATGAAGCGCTCCTCGAGCGCGAAATGTGCCGAGATCGCGCGAAAAATTCCCCCGAGGAATTCCGTCACGGATGGCTCCTCACTTCCTGCCAGGAGGTCGCGGTGAAGCTGGTTGATGAGTTCGATGAGCTCGCGGTGTTCGTGGTCGACGGCCTCCACGCCGACGCTGTAGTGGTCTTTCCACTCGATCAGGGGCATTGTCGCGATCCTCCGCCTCAGTGAAAGACAAATCCGCCGGCATCCGCGCGAAAATCGATCACGCGGTGCTCCCCAGCGCCTATTTCGATGCGGCGCGCCGCCTGCCAGGCGAACTCGCCCCCCAGGCGGTCGCGCAGGCGTATCGCCACTTCATGCGGGCCGGACGGCAGCACGAAACGCTGGTGGACGCGTGACGGCCCGTCCCCGGCGATCCCGGAAGGAGGTACGTCAGCGTCGAGGATGCGCCGGCCGTCGATGTCGAATTCGATCCTGATCGAAGGCCGTGCACGAGGACATATCTCCGGCCGCCGCATGTTGGCTGGCAAGGCGGCCAATTCCTCCTCCGTCGCCTTGCGGCACGCAGCCTTTCGATCGGCTCCGTGGCTGAACGACAGCGTAAGCACTCCTGCACCGTCGGGAAGACTTCGGTACGTGGGCCGGTTCGAGAGAGCGGCGGCGCCCAGGAAGACCAGGCCGAGGACCGCAAAACGCCCGACCATGTGGATCGCGGGCATCATGCCTCTGCCTCCAGTTCCTCGTCAGTGTCTTGCTGGATGCCAACCCGCTCGGGTCTGGCGAGTTGCGCAAGGCTCATCGCAAAGGTGGCCTTCTCGGCCTCGAAACGTTCCATTTCGAAGGGCGAGGCCCAGATGGTCGCAAGCCGCTCGCGCGGCACCCGCTTGCGCAAATACGGATCACGTTCCCCAGCGAAGCGCTGCTTCGTCCATTCCACGCCAAGACGATTGTAGCAGACGCTTTCGCTGCATCCCGCGACGACGACGCCATCGGCGAGGTTCCTGCTCAGGATGTAGTCGATGAGCGAGGGCGGGATCATCGCCACGCACGGAAAGGCGACAAGTCCGCCGACGGTCCCTCCGCCGGCGCCGTGTTCGCAGGCAAGAACCATCACCCGGTTCTCCCCGCTCAGCTGGGACGATGCGGCGACGACGCTGTCGCGGACTTCACGCAGGGGCTGGCCAGGCAGGTCGATGCCGGTCCGCAGTCCTTCGATACGCCTGAAAGGCGTCGATGATGGGCACGACCCCATGCAGATGCCGCAAGCGACGCACAGGTCGGGATCCACCTCCGCCTGTTGCGGGAAAGGCGCGCCGTCGGTGCGCGGCACCAGCCTGATCGCCTCGTAGGGACAATCCTCCACACAGCGGTTGCAGCCGTTACAGTTGTCGAGATCGACCTCGGCGGCCGGCGCGCGGCGGAACGGCGGCAGCCACGGCATCGCCGCCAGCATGGTGGAGGCGCCCACCATGAGACCCCAGAGCCCCCAGCCGCCGAGCTGCTCCACAAGGGGGTACAGCAGCAGGTAGAACCAGTCGAGGCCGACCTCGGCCGGGACCATGCTCAGGTCGGCCGGCCCCTGGCTCACCGCGGGCTTCCACAGCGAGACCGCGAGCAGCGCCCCTACCACAAGGACCGCCAGCGAACGCGGCGGGTTCACTTTCGGCCGCGAGATGCGCTGGATGTGTATCCACATGCCGAGCAAAAGCAGCAGCGGCACCGCGATATGGAGGAACACGAGGAGCGAGAAGAAGCGGCTGCTCAGGTGCTCCGGTGTCAGAAAGTTGCGCGCGATCGGCTCCCCGAAGATAGGAAACACGTCGAGTAGCGCGGCGGACGTCGTGGCAACGTATTGCGCCAGTTGGTCCCACACCAGCCAATAACCGGTGATGCCGGATACGTAGAGGAACCAGATCAGCGGAACCCCGGTGAACCAGGAGAACCAGCGCACGCCGCGATAGCGGTCGAGCGAGAACTCGCGCAGCACGTGCACGGCCATGCTCACCACCATCAAGTCGGAGGCATAGCGATGGAAGCTTCGCATCACCCCGGCATGGTACCAGTGGTCACCGCTGATCCATTCGACCGAGCTGTAGGCGTTCGCGACGCCGGTATCGAAGAAGATGAAAAGATAGACGCCGCTTACCGCGACGATCCAGAACAGGAAGAAGGACATCGCACCGAGTTGCGCGAGCGGGTTGAGCGCCGGCGTGAACAGCCTTTCCGCCCCGCGCTCGAGCGGGTCGAACCCTCCTCTAAGCAGCGCCTTGGCGTGTCTGAGGATGGGCCAGTCCCTGTTCGGGGCGCCCGGGGCTGTGGATCGGGAGGACATCTCAGTACCCGGCTCGCGTTTCCAGGTGACGGCGATTGCCGCGCCAGAGCCGGAAAATCACGAAAGCCATGAAGACCAGCGAGGCGGCCCCGAGCGTGATGCCGATGAAGATGGCGTAATCCGTCTTGTAGCGGCCGTTCTTCGGATCGTAGACCGTGCAGAGGAAGCGCACCCGGTCGGCCAGGTCGGACAGCGAGAAGGAGCGCGTGGTGGTTCCGAACACCAGCCCCTTGAGCGGCTCGACGAACATCTGGATCGGGAAGTCGTCTCCGTAGACGTGCCGGCTGACGAAGCCGTCAGCGTCGATGATCGTCGTCTGCGCCACGTGCTCGAACCCGCCGGCGGCGCCCGAATAGCTGAAGCCCACTTCTTCGATCAGTCGCTCGATCGTTTCCGCCTCGGCGCTAGCTACCTTCCACAGGGGGTCGCCCGCGATGTCCTGGTCGGCAGCGAAGGCGGAAAGCCGCCCGGGCGTGTCGTTACGGGCGTCGAACCCGAAGGTTAGGACCGTGAAGGAATCCTCGCCGAGCGCCTTGCGCGCCCTTGCCACCGCGCGCTTCAGGCTCTGCGTCGTCACCACGCAGACCGAGCTGCAACTCGTGTAGACAAGGCTCAGTACCAGCGGACGACCGCGCAGTTCGCCCATGTCCAGCGCCGATCCGTCGGCGGTGACCAGGCGGTGATCGCCGATCCGCCGGCCGATCGCGGCCTCGCTCTTCTCCAGGACCGCCGCCGCGTCGAGCCTGGGGCCGGCTGCAAGCGATTGCGGGCCGCCAAAGAGCAGCGATGCGGTAAACGACAAGGCGAGAAGGAAGAGCGTCCTGTTCATCCCACTAGCGCCTGCAGAAATGCGCCCGAAACGAGCAACATCAGTTGCACGAGCGAGGCACCGAAATTGGCCATCGCCGCCTTGCGGCTCGGCGCGACGTAAAGCTTCCAGCTCCGCCACAGGAAATAGGCGCCACCGGACGCTGCCCCTACGCCGTAGATCCAGCCCATGCCGAACCACAGAGGCACGAGGGAAAGCATCACCAGGACAGCGGTGTGGGAAAGGATGGCCAGCGTCCACTCCCGTTCCGGCGCGATCACCGGCAACATCGGGATGCCGGCCTCGGCATAGTCGTCGACCTTGGCTGCGGCGAGGCTCCAGAAATGCGGCGGCGTCCACAGGAAGAGGACGGCCGCCAGGATTACCGGCGTCCATTGTGGAGCGGGATCGATCGCCGCCGCCCCCGCCAGCACAGCAAAGGAACCGGCTAGCCCGCCCACGACGATGTTCCATGAAGTCCGGCGCTTCAGCCATACCGTATAGACGAGGCTGTAGGTGATGGCGCCGAGGAAGACATAGAACGCCGCCATCGAGCCGGCGGCGGCATAGGCCAGGAACACCGAAGCAGCGAGCAGCCCGGCGAATGTAATGGGCCAGACAGCGCCCGGCTTGAGCTGGCCGCTAGCGAATGGGCGCTGGCGCGTCCGTAGCATGTTCCGGTCGCTCTCGCGCTCGTGGTAGTGATTGAAGGCACCGGCGGCGCCGGAGGCTCCCAGCACGGCGAGCGCCAGTGCAGCGATCTCCCCCGGCGTCGCCGCCGGCCCCCTCGTAACCGCGAGGCCCGCCAGGGCGCTGGCAGCGATCGCGATGCCGATCCTGAGCTTCAGGAGTGTGATCACGACTTTGGTTGCGGCAAGCATCTGGCGGGCCTCCTCAGGGGTCTTCGATCAGCGGAACAGCCACAGTTCCGAGAGGTACTTCCAGTTCACGAAGTAGTAGAGGACGAAGGACATGAAGAAGATCGAGACCAGCACGATCGTCCCAGGCAGCTTGACGGGGGCATGGCTGCCGTACTCGGCCACAGCAGCCGCGCGCTTGTGGACCGGGAAGGTCAGGGGCGTCTCCTCCTTGTCGAGCCGCTTGCCCCACAGCAGCGTCGCCACCGTGACCACGATGTAGAGGATGCCGCCGACCCCCGCGAGGAGAGCGAATATGCCGTTCAGGCCCATCATCAGGAACGCGCCGGCGGGGAGTTCGAAGGGCAGGATCGCATCCGCCATGCTGATGTCCCAGTGCCTACGCGGAACGCCGAGCGTGCCCGCCCCCATCATGAAGAGCGAGATGCCGGCGACGCCGAGCCCGAACAGGTAGGGCTGCCATTGCGCGAGCTTCGGCCATACGATGTCGCGCTGGAAGACCAGCGGCAGCACGTAGTAGGTCATCGCCATGAAGGCGAGCGTGGTGCCTGCCACGACCGTCCCGTGGAAGTGCCCGGGCACGTAGATCGTGTTGTGCATCAGCACGTTGAGCTGCTCGGTGCCGAGCACCACGCCGGAGATGCCGCCGATGAAGCCGAACATGACAAGCGACAGGAACATGCCGGAGAAGGCCGGATTGCCCCAGGGCGCCTTGCGCAGCCACTCGAAAGCACCGCGCGTGTAGCCGTTGCGCCGCTGCGCCGCTTCGATCGCGCCGGGCACCGTGAGGCCGTGGATCAGCGAGCCGAGCACGGCGAGGTACATCAGGTAGCTAGTGTTGACGATCTTCCAGGTGGCGCTCATGCCCGGGTCGGCGAGCAGATGGTGTGCCGAGGCGAGCTGGAGGAAGAGGATGTAGAGCAGGAAGGCGGTGCGGCTCACCTTCTCCGACAGCGGCTTGGCGCCGATTGCGAGCGCGGCGATCGCATACCAAACGGCCACATGCGCGGACACGTTGATCTGCTGCGAGGAGTGCCCCATGCCCCACCAGATCACCTTGTACATCAGCGGATCGATGTCGGAGATGAGGCCGAGCGACCACAGGAAGGTCGGGATGAGGATGATCGCACCGGACGCGATAGTGAATACGGCGATGATCGCCGCCGTCAGCGCACCGAAGGTGACAAGCGGGATGGAGCCCTCGTAGGTTCGTTCCTCACGCGCGATCACCAGCGTGGCGAAGAAGATGCCGACGCCGATCAGGGCACCGACCGCGAACAGAATCAGGCCGAGATAGAAGTGCGGAGCGGCTACCATTGGCGGGTACGAGGTGAACATCACGCTCGAATCGCCCTGCAGCACGGCAACGTTGGCCATGATGGCGCCCACAACCATCATGTAGAATCCGACCCAGGCCAGCCTCGGGGTTGCCAGCCTTGAGCCGAGCAGAATTGCCGAGGCGAAATACAGAAGCGCGATCTCGAAGAAGAGTATCCAGAACAGCAGCACGTTGGCGCCGTGTCCGGTGAGCACGAGATAGAACCAGTCGGCCGGCAGAAGGTGGACGGCGGGCCAGCGTGTCATTGCCACGAGGATGCCCATCAACCCGCCAAGGGCGAGAAAGAGCACGGCCGCCACGGCGTTGACCTTGATAAGGCGCTGCGCCGCCAGATCTACCTTGAGCCCGGTGTACCCGCAGGTGCGGAATACGGCCTGCCGCGCCGGAGCGCCTTCGGCCGGGATGTCGATTGTTGCCATTGGATTTTCCCCCAACCTATTCGACGACGCGGATGCGCCCGGTCATCAGGTGATGGCCGATGCCGCAATATTCGTTGCAGGCGATGCCGAACTCGCCGACTTCGGTCGGCGTGATGGTGATGATCTGCTCGTAGCCGGGATGGACCGATATGTTGATGTTGACCGGTTGCAGCGAGAACCCGTGCTGCCAGTCGGCCGACGACAGGTGAAAGCGATAGCTCTGGCCCTTCTTGAGCTCGAGCATCGGCCACCATTCCCAAAGCCTTGCCAGCAGGTAGACGTCCTCGCCGGCCGGCGGGCGCACGATCGGCACGCCCATCTCGTCGCCGACCTGATATTTCTCGGCGAAGGCCGCGACCTTCTCCTCATAGACGGCGGGCGAGATCTTGTAGGTTTCGGTAGATAGGTTCTGCTCGCCGATGAAATGCCAGGCGATCATGAAGAAGAACATGAACAGTCCCCAGAGGAAGGCGACGACGATCCAAGCGATCTCGACACGCGCGATCGGTTCGTTCCACCAGAGACGGTTTTCGGGAGGTGTTATGGCCATCTGTGCCTCCGACCGTTACTGAGCAACGGGGATGGAAGCGATCTCCATGACCCCCCAGACGATGTAGAGCACCGTGGGGACGGTGATTCCGATGAACAGGAGCAGGAACGGATTATCGAGCACCTGCTGCATCATCGGGATTCGGCGTGGGGCCGCGTTCTGCTGTTCCTGATTCATCATTATCCCCCTGAAACTGCGTCCAGATGAAATGCTAGGACGCTTCGCCCCGGAGGGACTTAACCAAAGTCAAGGGAGCGCGCCGAAAGCCGCCGCCAGTTTGATCCCGCGCAAAGTTCGCACACGTGGGGCGTGTTGAATGGTCCGGGAGGTGGACGATGAGGACGGTGCTGACAGACAGCGACTGCGCGGTGGCCCGCTCCACGCCGATGTTTTCGGCGCTGTCGCCTGCCGCCTTCGACGTGATTCTCTCGCATGCCGAGGTCCGCTGCCATGCGCGCCACGAGATGCTGTTCGAGCAGGATGACGAGGCGACCGAGTTCTACCTCGTACTGGAAGGCTGGACGAAGCTGTCGCGCATGACTGCCGGCGGCGACGAGGCCGTTGTCGGCATCTTCCGACGCGGCGACTGCTTCGGCGAGGCGCCTTGCCTGTCAGGCGGACGCTACCCTGTGTCTGCCCAGACGGTGACCGAAGCCAGGCTGATGATGCTGCCCGCCCGCCGGATAATCGAACTCGTGCGGGCGCAGCCCGAGATCGGGCTCTCCATGCTTGCCTCGACTTCGCTGCACCTGCGCAGGCTGGTCGACCAGATCGAGGAACTGAAGGCGCGCACGGGCGCTCAACGGCTGGCCGAGTTCCTGATCGGGCTGGCTCCCATCGACGAGGGACCCTGCACCATAGCGCTTCCCTACGAGAAGCTGCTGATCGCAGGCAGCATCGGCATCAAGCCGGAAAGCCTGTCGCGCGCCTTCCAGCGCATCAGGCCGGTGGGCGTGCGCATCAGCCAGAATATGGTCGTGATACGCGACGTGGCGGCGTTAGCCGAATTCGCTGGGCGAGAGCGAGCGACCGTCTTGCGCTGCCCCGCCTACCGTTCGACTTGCGGCCGCGCCGTCGCAAGATAGCCGTGCCGCAGGTGACGGCGCTGTGAGGAGCGTTCTCACGCAGACCCGGATGACTGCCAGCCGGGCATGCCGTGAACGTAGCCGTCGACCATCGCGCCCGGCAGGTCCAGGCATGAGAGAGTGAAACGCGTCCGCTCCGGCTCATCCGCTCCGTCGAGCAACGCCCGATAGGTCTTCGCCACCTCCACCATGTCGCAGCCATGCGGCGAGAGCCGCAGGCGGCGTATGCCTTTCGCTGCAAGGTCGGCGGGGTGCGGCAGGAAGACCTGGACCTGGTTCGACAGCGTCTGCACCCCGTTGATTGCCAGGAACTGCTGGTCGTCGAGCGTATCGACGGCGAGCCCGTCAGCATCCTTTTCGCAGGTGAACTGGCAGGAATCCTTGCGCAGTCCGTGCAGCCGCGCGTGGTAGCACCGGCCCGATATCGCCAGCGGCAGCCGCCCGAAAGCGAAGATCTCGAACTCCGTCCCAGGATGCGCCTGCGCCATCTGGGCGACAGCGGCGAGGTCCAACTCTACCGGCGGGCAGATGGTGCGGGCGCCGCGGTCGATGAGGAACCGCGCGGCGGCTTCGTTATAGACATTGAGGAACGGGCCCGTCACGAAGGGCCGCCCGGAGCGGGTCTGGAGGGCCGTAACGTCGTTGATCTCGACCAGCCTCCCGTCTTCCATGCAGAGATCGTGGACGCTCCTGCGCTCGCGTACCGTCGCCGGCGCGGCCAAAGTGGAAAGCACGACTTCCTTGCCGCCGCGCTCCAGCCGTTCGATTATCTGCGGCCAGACGGGATCGGAAAAGGGCATGCGCTTTCCGCACACGACCTCGCCGACAAGAACGCGGTCGACCGGCGCCTCGTCCGCGATGCGGTTGTAGAAGCTCGCAAGCCGCTCCGCGCTCCAGTGGAAGAACACAGGACCCAGTGTCAGGGCTATCTTCGCCACGGCCTACCTCCAGCTCTTCCGGTACGCGCCGGCGGTCTGCCTGCCGCCCTCCGACATGCCGGCCAGGATCTGCTCGATCTCGATCGGGTCGCCGCCCTCCTCCACCGCATCGACCGCGCGGCGGAAGGCGCCGACAACTTCGGTGACGTATCCCTTGCCGCGCTGGCGACCCTCGATCTTCAGGGCCGTAACCCCGGCTGCCTTCAGGCCCGCCAGCAGGCTGCCGGCATTCAGGCTCACCGGATCCTCGAACAGGTAGGAAAGCTCGCCACCTGCCCTGAACCGCCCCTTGCAGAGCGTGGGATAGCCGGCCGGTTCGCCTGGCGCATAGCGATCGATGGTGAAACCGGAGAGGCGTGCCGTGGTCCCGCGCGGGTCTTCGTCATAGCTCACCATTTCGGGCGGCGAGCACACGCCGTTCAGGTTGGGCGACTTGCCGGTCGCGTAGGAGGACAGGTAGCAACGCCCCTCGGTCATCACGCAAAGCCCGCCGAACACGAAGGCTTCGGTTTCCACGTCGATTGCCTTGTTGAGCGCCGCGATCTCCTGGATCGACAGCACACGCGGCAGCACCACGCGCCGCACGCCGAAGGCCTCGGCATAGAACCGGATTGCCTCCGGCGTGGCTGCGGCGGCCTGCACGGAAAGGTGCAGGCGCACCCGCTTGTGGTTTCTCGCCACGTGGTCGAGCACGGCGAGGTCGGCGGCGATGATTGCGTCCGCACCGCAGGCAGCGGCCGTGTCCGCCGCCTTCTCCCACAGCGTCACCCGCCCGACCTTGGCGAACGTGTTGATCGCGACCAGCACCTTGGCTCCGTGGTCGTGTGCAAAGCGTACGCCCTCGGCCAGTTCCTCCGCCGAGAAGTTAAGTCCCGGAAAGTTGCGGGCGTTGGTCTCGTCGCGGAAGCCGCAATATATCGCATCGGCGCCAGCCTGCACGGCCGCACGCAGCGTCGCGGGCGTTCCAGCCGGGCAAACCAGTTCCATTCTCGCCGAATTGGTCATGGCCTGATCTTCGGTCCCATCTGCGCCGAGACGGCGAGTTGGCGCGCCGCCGTCATCCCACCAAGTATTCCGGCGTCCGCGAGGGCGGCGAGCGGCCCGCGCAGGCCGAGCAAATCGGAGGGACTCAGTTCCGCGTCCTCAATCGCGTTTCTCAGCGCCAGCACGGCCTCGGTACGGCCGCTGATGGAAATGACGCGGTTGAAGAACAGCGCGTCGCCGTCCTGCGTCCCGTCAAGCAGGCCGAGCAACGCCAGAAGCGGACCGCGCACCACGACGCCGGATTGCTCCGCATCGCCCTTGGCCACCACCCGCACCGTCGACCGCTCGCCTTCGGGCACGACGGTAAAG
>JAEYRU010000066.1 GCA_023435335.1 Pseudomonadota bacterium | reverse complement strand
GCTTCGCCTTCATGCCGCGCTCCAGCTTGCCGGAGCAGACGCGCACGAAGGCGATCCGGTCGCGGTGGTTGGGGTCCATGTTCGCTTGGATCTTGAAGACGAAGCTCGTCATCTTAGGCTCGGTCGCATGGATCGTGCGCGTGTCGGCTTCCTGGTCTCGCGGCGATGGCGCGAAGGCCCCCAGCGCCTCGATCAGATCGCGCACGCCGAAATTGCGCAGGGCGGAACCGAAGAACACCGGGGTGAGATGCCCTTCGCGAAAGGCCTTGACGTCGAAGGGGCGGCAGGCTTCCCGCGCCAGTTCCATCTCCTCGACGAATGCCTCGCGCTCGTTCTCGGGAAGCAGCCCCGCCACCTGCTCCGACTGCGGGCCGTTCACCTTCGCCCACTCCTTGTCGGCGTCGCCGTGGCGAACGGCGTTGTCCGCGAGGTGGTAGGTGCCGGAAAAGCTCTTGCCGCGCCCGATCGGCCAGGTCACGGGCGCGGTGTCGAGCGCCAGTTTCGCCTCGATCTCGTCGAGGATCTCGAAGGGATCGCGCGTCTCGCGGTCCATCTTGTTGACGAAGGTGACGATCGGGATGTCGCGCAGCCGGCACACCTCGAACAGCTTCAGCGTGCGCGGCTCGATGCCCTTGGCGGCGTCGATCACCATCACCGCGCTGTCGACCGCCGTCAGGGTGCGGTAGGTGTCGTCGGCAAAGTCCTCGTGGCCCGGCGTGTCGAGCAGGTTGAAGACATGGTCGCCATATTCGAAGGTCATCACCGAAGTGACCACCGAGATCCCGCGCTCGCGCTCGATCTTCATCCAGTCGGAGCGCGTCTGGATCCGGTCCTTCTTCGCCTTCACCTCGCCGGCGAGCTGGATCGCGCCCCCGAAAAGCAGCAGCTTCTCCGTCAGCGTCGTCTTGCCGGCGTCCGGGTGCGAAATGATCGCGAAGGTGCGGCGGCGCGCCACCGCCTGTTCGATTTTCTCGGCCATGTTCAGGGGTTCCGTTCGGTTGGCGGCTATATAGCGCCGTAGACGCGCCATGTCGAGGAAGGTGCCGTCGGGCCTTGACACGATCATCAGCCGAGACTAATCATTAGTTATGACTGTTAGTCAGCTCCAACTCGCCGCCCTCGGCGACCCCACGCGCAGGACGATTTTCGAGTTGATCGCGGAGCGCCCACGTTCGGTTGCGGAGATCACCCGCGAAGTGACGGTCTCGCAGTCAGCCGTGTCGCAGCATCTGAAGGTGCTGAAGGAGACGAGCCTCGTTCGTGCCGAGCCGAAAGGGGCGAGCAACATCTACCACATCGACCCGGCCGGCCTCGCGGAGATGCGTGCCTGGCTCGACCGGTTCTGGAGCACGACGCTCGAGAATTACAAGGTGGCCGTCGAGCAGCCGGTGCAGAAGCCAACCGTGAAGCAGGAAACCCCGGAGGAATCGCAATGAACATTCGCGTACCCATCGCTTCCGTGAAGCAGTCCGTCGTGGTCGAGGCGCCAATCGAGCGCGCCTTCAAGGTCTTCGTCGAGGACTTCGGCAGCTTCAAGCCACGCGAGCACAATCTGCTCGCCGTTCCGATTGCCGAAACCCTGTTCGAGCCGCGGGTCGGCGGCTACATCATCGACCGGGGCATCGATGGCAGCGAGTGCCGCTGGGCGCGCGTGCTGGCCTACGAGCCACCGAACCGGGTGCTTCTCAGCTGGGACATCGGCCCGCAATGGCGGGTCGAAACCGATCTGGAGAAGACTAGCGAGTGGGAGGTGCGGTTCACCGCCGAGACGGGCAACCGCACCCGCGTCGATCTCGAGCATCGGAAGCTGGAGCGTCACGGCGAAGGCTGGGAAGGCGTGCGCGACGGCGTCGCAGCCGACCAGGGATGGCCGCTCTACCTGCAGCGCTACGCGGACCTGTTCGGCCACAAGGCGGCCTGACGGACGCTCGTTGGCAGCCGTTGGCCGGGGCAATCACACACCGTAGTTGGCCCGTACCGTCTCATCGCGATCCTGAGCAGCGGAGATTACATGGAAGCCTACACACTCAGCATTGTCGGCGTGCTTGTGCTCTGTCTCGTATCCGTGCTCCTGGCGATCAACTCGGGATACTCCAAGGGCCGGGCCGGCGCACTCTCCGGTCCTGTGCTTCCGGCCGATGACGCGAACCCTCTCTACCGCATCGACCGCGTGCACCTGAATTCCGTCGAGGCGCTGGCGCCCTTCGCTGTGCCCGCCGTGCTGGCGATGTTGGTGGGTGTCGGGCCGGCCACGCTTGCGGTGCTGGTATGGTTGCATGTCGCGATCCGTCTCGCGCACCTGGCGGTATATCTTCGCGGCGGAAACGCGGCCAAGGGCGGCAGCGCGCGGACTGTTCTCTACGTCTCAGCCGCGCTGGTGACGATCGCGCTCATCGTCGTCACCGGCTGGGCGGCCGTCCACTGAGATCCAGCGCTGGATTCTCTCTGGGAACGCAGAAGCCTGGATGCCAGGCGCACGGAGAGTCGGCGCGGCTACGGGACGCGACGGTTACATGCCGCCGCTACACCACCAGATCGAAGCCGCCCTGCGCCAGCACCTCGCCGTTGACGACCAGCTCCACCCGGTGATGGCCGGCATTGTGCTTGCGCGTGGTGAAATCCCGGATAGCACGCCTGATCGAAAGCGCCTGCCGCCCGCCGGCCGGAAGGTCGAATTTCTTGAGCTTGAAGACCTTGGGTGAAGGCCCGCCGTTCTTCTTGACGTAGTGGACTGCATAATCGGCGACGAGATGCTGCTCCTCATCTGCCGTTGAAACCAGCTCGGCGCTGATCGTGACATGCGAGCCGAGCCTCACCCGCTGAGGTATCACCGAAAATCCCTCCACCCGCACCTGCGCCTTGCCCGTAGTGCCGACGAGGGCGAGCGCACGCGCATCACCGTTCTTGATCAGCGTGCGCAGCGCGTGTTTCACGATCCAGGCGGTGTGCTTGTCCTCGCGGTTCCAACCCGACACGATCTCGATCAACAGGTCGGGATGGTCCTTGCCGATGTCGTTCAGGTGGTTGGCCACCGACTTGCGCACATAGAGGCTCGGATCGGCCTTCAACCGCTCAAGGATCGGAAAGGCGAGCGACGGGTCGGCCATTAGCGGCTTCAGCTGGAATGACCATGGGAGCCGTGGGCGCGAACCTTCGCTCGCCAGCCGCCGCACGTGCTCGTTCTGGTCATCGGCCCAGTCGCGCATGACGGTTAGCGTCTGGTCGAGATCGCGCTTGAGGAAATGCCGCACGGCGAACTCCGATGAGCCGAAGCGGGTAAAGAATTTCAGCGCCTCCATGGAGAGGCCGAAATGCCCTTCGCCGTAGAGCGCCACATATTCGGGCAGGACGATCGAGGCAAAACCGTGCTGGATGCGCGGCGCCAGCGCGTACAGCGCCGCGATCGCCTCCTCGTAGGGAAGCGGCAGCGCGTCGAGCAGAGCGACCGCGCCCTGGCGCAGCCGCTGCATTATGCCGAGCGCATCGAGATCCCGCGTCGCCACGGCCAGGAAGCGCCGCTCGTCGAAGGCCGGCGAGATCGCGGCCATTTCAACTGCGATGTGGCGGAAGCGGTCGAGATCGAATATTTCCTTGAGCGCCGGCGATTGCGCGGGGTCGGGCATGCTGATTCTCCTGTCCGGCGGCAGGCTACATGAACCTGCCGCCGGAATATGTCAGGAGAGATGGCGGCCGCTCACCGCGTCGATGCGTGCGGCCGACTAAGCGGCCGGGCGGCGGGATCACTCGGTATATAGGGTCAGGCTTCCGTCGGATTCGACACGGGCCGCAACCGCGCTGTCGATCTCTTCCTCGGTCAGTCCGAGGTCGAGGCCGGCGAGTTCGTCGCGCAACGCGTCGATGTCGTCCTGGTTGTCGCGGATGGCGTTGTCCAGCGCGACGCGGTTCTCGCCGTTGATGAGCGTCTCGGCCGGGACGACGTTCACCACCGTCGTCTCGTCCACGCCGTCGAGGCTGCTCTTGCCTGCACGAATCGACGAGATCAGCGTGCCGAAGTTGCCCCGCCCGATCGCCGCCGTGGTCGTCCTGTCGGGTCTGGCCTCCCTGGCCTCGGCGGCCTTCAACTGGCCGGGCGCCTGCATCATGACGCCGCCCTGTCCCCTGGTTTGACCTGGCGCAGACCCGCTGTGTCCGGGCGCGTTGCCGCTCTGGCCGGGCGAGTCGCCACCATGGCCGGGAGCGTTGCCGCTGTTTCCCTGTGCGAACGAGGGCACGGCGGATGCGCTGACGAGCAGGGATGCGGCGAAAAAGGCGATTGTGCGCTTCATGGCGGTTCCTCTTCTTCCTGCCCCGTCCCATCGGTGGAAACGGAAAAGCTGGCGCCCTTGTTCCAATCCCGGCAAGCGTACCGGCCGTCGAGGCGCGGCCTTCAGCCGAAGACCGACCAGCCCATCTTCTCCGACAGGAGCTCGAGCGCCAGCGTGCCGAGCAGCGAGTTGCCGTTCGCGTCCAGCGTCGGCGACCAAACCGCGACCGAGGCCTTGTCCGGCGCGACGGCCAGGATGGCGCCGCTGACGCCGCTCTTGGCCGGCATGCCCACTCGGAAGGCGAAGTCGCCCGACCCGTCATACTGGCCGCAGGTGAGCATCAGCGAATTAATGCGCCGCGCCAGCACTGCGCGCTCGCGCCCACCCTCCTGGGCGCCGTCGTCCCCGTCATGCACCAGATATTGGCCGGCCTTGGCGAGTTGCACGCAGTTGAGCTCCACCGCGCACTGCTCGACATAGAGCCCAACCACCTGCTCCACGTCGTGCTCGAGATTGCCGAAGCCCTTCAGCATGTAGGCAATGGAGCGGCTGGAGAAGCCCGCATCCTTGCCGTCAGCGGCGATGATGGAGCGGTCCTCACCTATCTTCTCCTTGCCAAGCTGCTCCGAGATGAGCGCCTTCACCGTGCGCGGCACGTCCGACCTGGCGTCGATGCCCAGCAGCATGTCGCAGACGACCAGCGCGCCGGTATTGATGAACGGGTTGCGGGGGAAACCCTTCATGCGCTCGAGGTCGACCATGGAGTTGAACGGGTCGCCCGAGGGCTCGCGGCCAACGCGCTTCCACACGTCGTCGCCGAAGGCGCGCAGCGCCAGCGTCAGCGCGAACATCTTCGAGATGCTCTGGATGGCAAACGGCTCGTCGGCGTCGCCGCCCTTCACGACGTGGCCGTCATGCGTGAACACGGCGATGCCGAAGCGGTCGGTTTCCAGGTCGGCCACGTCCTCGAGATGGTCCGCCACCTCGCTGAATCGCTCGATGACCTCCATTCGGCCAACGATATCCTCGACGACTTCCGCCAGCCTCGCCCGGTCGACCTTCTCCTGCTGTTTTGCCAAGATCCGCCTCTTCCTGTGGCGCAGAAACGCACCGGAGGCGGATTCGATCCGGAGCGCCGCTCAGGCGGCTTTCAGCGCCGGGGCGATGCCTTCGGCCTGCAGCGCGGCGCGGACCGTGGGGCGCTGCTCGATGCGCCCCATGTAGGCGCCGAAGGCGTCCGGCACATCGAGGCCCGACATGCGGGCCCATCGCAGCATCACGTAGAGGAACGCGTCGGCCACCGAGAAGCGCCCGTCCAGCAGGTAGTCGCCGCCGAGTTGTCCCGCGATATGCGCGAAACGCCCCTCGATCGTCCGGCGCAGGAACGGCTTTCCCTCCTCGCCCGGCGCGAAGAAGAGCGCGAGGAACGGCTTGTGGATCTCGGTCGAGATGAAGGTCAGCGCCTCGAGCTGGCGGGTGCGCGGCATGCCCTCCCCGGGCGTCAGCGCCGGTTCCTGCTGCGCGACCCAGTCGAGCAGCGCGACGTTCTCGGTCAGCATCGAGCCGTCGTCGAAGACGAGCGCCGGCACGTAGCCCTTGGGATTGACCGCGGCGAACGGCCCGCCGTTTTCGATCTGGCGGGTCGGCACATCGACCTTGCAGAGGTCCGGGACGATGCCGGCCTCGCGCAGCGCGATATGGGTGGCGAGGCTGCAGCCGTCGGCGAAATAATAGAGCTTCATCGTTCGGTCTCCTGGCGGGCGAGATAGGTTTCGAGGTTTTCCAGCGTCTCGTTCCAACCGCCTTCGTGGCCGTCGCGCGAGGCTTCGTCGGGGAAGAAGGCCTGGTGCAGGGTGAGCCGCGTGCGCCCGTCGCCGGTCTCTGCGAACGTGACCGTCACCAGCGTCTCGTGCTGCGGGCTCCCGTCCGGATTCTCCCAGGCATGGGTGAAGACCAGGCGCTCGACCGGCACGATCTCCCGGTATGCGCCCCGCAGCCAGTTGTCCTCGCCCTGCGGCGAGCGCATGCAGGTGCGGAAGCTGCCGCCGGGCCGAATGTCGCCCTCCGAGAAGGGGATGGTGAAGCCGGCCGGGCAGCACCAGCGCTTCAGGTGGTCGCCGTCGGTCCAGACCCTGAATACGAGTTCCCGCGGCGCGTCGAAGACGCGGCGGATGGTGAGGCTCGGCCGGGTGTCGGCGTCCTGGGCGCGGCTATTCATCGGTGCTTCCCTTTGTTGCGTTGAGTTCCTTCAGATAGTCGTCGAGCCGGTCGAGACTTCCGTCCCAGAACCGCCGGTAGTTCTCGAGCCAGCCGGCGAGGTCGCGCAGCGGCTCCGGCCTCAGCTTGCGCGGCCGGAACTGGGCTGCTCGGCCCTGTTCCACCAGCCCGGCGCTCTCCAGCACCTTCAGATGCTTCGATACCGCCGGAAGGCTCATCTGGAACGGCTCCGCCAGTTCGTTCACCGTCGCCTCGCCCAGCGCCAAACGTGCGATGATCGCGCGCCGGGTGGGGTCGGCCAGTGCAGACAGCGTGCTGGAGAGGGGGTCGACAGCCATTAATAAACCTACTAGTTAATTAACTATGCGGTTTAATAATGAACCCGGTATGACCTGTCAAGAGCATAAGTGTCGAAAGGCGGAGAGGCTTAACCGGCCAGGGCGAATGTCTCGCGGACGGGCTTGAAGGGCCGCACGGTCATCCCCGATCGGGCAACGGTAAGGAAGCTGCCATCGAGAATGGCTTGCCAGTTCGGCTCGTTGCGATCGAAAGGCTCCGACACCACGCAGCGCCCGCTGCCCGTCCGGAAGGCGCCGGTGTAGAGCGTCGGCGCCGTTCCCCGGCCGGCATAGCGCACGGCCAGCAACCGCTCGCCGTCGGCGAACGCCGCGGTGAGCTTGAAGGCGGGCTCGATCCCCGCCTCGGCGGCTGCCTCAAGCACACGCCGCGTCGCGCCCTCGACGGCAGCCTGCGGATCTTCGTCGAGGCCGTGCTGCACGCACATCAGGAAGAAGAGTTCGGAATCGGTGGTGCCCTGCCGGTGATCGTAGAGCACGTCAGGCAACGCGCTTTCCAGCCGGCGCCTGATCTTCTCGAACCCGCCGATCTGGCCATTGTGCATGAAACTCCATCCGCCATGCACGAACGGGTGGCAGTTGGCGCGGCTGGTCGCGCCGCCGGTGGAGGCGCGTACATGCGCCAGGAACAGGCTGGAGCGGATCTGGCGGCTGAGACTCCTGAGGTTTGGATCAGACCACGCCGGGAGGATGTCGCGGTAGAGGCCCGGCTCGGGCCGCTCCCCATACCAGGCGATGCCGAAGCCGTCGCCGTTCGTCGCCGTCTTGCCTTCGAGCGCGTGATGGCTCTGGGCAATCAGCGAGTGGCACGGCGCCGTGACGATCTCCTCAAGGAAGACGGCTTCGCCCAGATAGGCCGCCCAGCGGCACATGTAACTTACCCCCGAACAGCACTCCTCACCGTGGAGCTCCGGTTCTGCGTCCGCTCCGCCAGTTCGCGCACGATGCGGCTGGCGGTAGTCTCGAACAGGAAGGGTAAGAAAGCGTGAACGATGGCGGCGCCCGCGGCCAGTCCCAGTCGCGAGGCGAACCACGCCGCGAAGGCCATGTGACCGAGATAGCTCTCTCCGACGGTCTCGGGATGGGCGGTGAACAGGCGGGCGATGCGGGCGGTGAACAGGCGGGCGATGCGGGCGGCCATCGGAAGTTCCCCATTGCTGCGATGCAGGTAAGACAATAGGCACGTTGCCGGGAGGTTCTTCCCAATCTGTCCTTGTTATCAGCCGAATATTGAGACAAACATCCCAAGCATGTCGAGCAGACTGGACGAAATGGACCGCCGCATCCTCGCCGAGCTCCAGCGCGACGGCTCGCTGTCCATCGAAGAGCTGTCGGAGCGCGTGCACCTCTCGCGCAACGCCTGCTGGCGGCGCATGAAGCGGCTCGAGGAGGAACGCGTGATCACCGGCCGGGTGGCGCTTGTCGATGCCGACCGGCTCGGCCTCGGCCTGTCCGTATTCGTCATCGTGCGCACGTCGAGCCATGACCCCGACTGGCTGAAGAAGTTCCGCGAGGCCGTAACCGGCTTTCCCGAGCTCACCGGCGTTTACCGCATGTCCGGCGACCTCGACTATATCCTGCGCGCCCGCGTCGCGGACGTGAAGGCGTACGACCGTCTCTACCAGCGGCTCATCGCCCGGGTGCCGCTGACCGACGTCTCCGCCTCCTTCGTGATGGAGGAGATCAAGGAAACCACGGTGGTGCCGGTCGAGGTGCGTTGAGCCGGCCGCCCCACCGGGCGCCGAGGATCGAGACCGACCGTTCGACGAATCCTCTGGATTGACTCCATCCTTGAATTGACGCTCCGGACGCTATCCGCGATAGGCTCGGACCATGCAGATCGTTCCCGAAGGGCCTGTTCTCGCCATCGTCCGCCTTCCTCACTCTGAGGGCCTGCCCCTGCCGACATATGAGACGGCGGGTGCGGCCGGCATGGACCTGCGCGCCGCGGTTCCCGAGGACAGGCCGCTGATCCTGCTGGCGGGCCGGCGGGCTCTGGTGCCGACAGGGCTCGTCTTCGAGTTCCCGCAGGGTTTCGAAGGACAGGTGCGGCCGCGCTCGGGCCTCGCCCTCAAGCACGGCATCACCTGCCTCAACACACCCGGCACGATCGACAGCGACTATCGCGGTGAATTGAAGGTGCTGCTCGTCAATCTCGGCGACGAGGATTTCGAGATCGTGCGCGGCATGCGCATCGCCCAGCTGGTGGTCGCCTCCGTCGCCCGGGCGGAAATAGCCGAACGCGGCGAAGCGGCCGCGACGGCGCGCGGAGCGGGCGGATTCGGCTCCACGGGCACGGCATGACCGGGCTGCCTGGTCTCGTCATCTTCGACTCCGACGGCGTCCTGGTCGATACCGAGAACCTAGCCAACCGCCGCCTGGCCGAATGGCTTTGCGAAGCCGGGTTTCCGGTCACGTTCGAACATTGCCGCAGGCAATTCACCGGCCGCAGCATGACCTCGGTGCAGGAGGAGGTCGAGGCGGCGGGAATCTCCCTCGGCGCCAATTTCGTCGACCGGTGGAATGCCGGCCTGCCCGAGCTCTTCGCCGCAGGCGTGGAGGCAATACCGTATGTTCGCGGCGTCGTGGAGCGGTTGCGGCAGGCCGGCCTGCCATATTGCGTGGCGTCGTCGGCCCGCGTGTCCAAGATGCAGATCACGCTGGGCGCCACCGGCCTGTACCCGCTTTTCGAGCAGGTTCTCTTCAGCGCGTCGATGGTGGCGCGCGGCAAGCCGTTTCCGGATCTGTTCCTGCATGCCGCGCGCTCCATGGGAGTCGAGGCCGGCCGCTGCGTCGTCGTGGAGGACAGCGTGCCCGGCACCATGGCCGGCATCGCAGCCGGGATGCGCGTCTATTCCTACTGCGCCGACCCGCATTGCGACCGCGACGGCCTCGAGGCCGCGGGCGGCATCCTCTTCGAAGACATGCGCCAACTGCCGGCAATGATCGGCATGGACCAGTCGCCACTTCCGGCCGGACAGGCCGCGTCGGCCGGCTAGACAGCGCTGCTCCTGTCGCACGCCGGCGCGCGATGGTAGGTTGCGGCAGTCCCGGATCGCGAGGCAGCTCACTTTGCGCATCTTCCTGCCCGTCCTCTTCTTAGTGGCGCTCGCGTCTTCGACCTGCGCCGGACGGGCCGAGGAGGCGTCCTTTGCCGACCTCGCGGAAGCTGTCGCCGACGCCGAGGGCGTCACCTATTTCGATCTCGCCCGCATGGTGCTGCCGGATCTCGAAGCCGTTGGCGGCGGCTGGAGCGGCAGCCAGATCATCGAGGCGCGGCACATCGCCGGCGCGCACATGGGCGCCTCGCCGGCCGACAGGTTTGCGGTCCACGGCGTCTCGATCCTGCCTGTTCGCGCCGAAGGCCGCGACCGCCTCCTGATGCTCCTCGACCTCGGCCAATACGCCGATGGCGCCGAGGGCCTCGCCTTGCTCGCCCTCTACGAACCCGGAAGGGCGCCGGCGCTGCTGGATGCCGCGCAGGTCGGCTTCGACCGCCACAGCGGCTTTCGCACGCCTGCCGGTCCCGCACTGAGCGCGGAGGACGATCTGGTGCTGACAGCCAGCACGCATTCCAACTCGAACCAGACCTATGTGACGAGCGCCATGATCATGGTGCGCGCGGGGCGGCTGCAACTGGTCGATACGGTCTTCACTTTCAACGATCGCGGCTGCGGCTACGAACGTGTCCAGACGCCCACTTTCAGCGCCGACGCGAAAGCGGACCGCGCCTTCGTCGACATCGTCGTGCGCGTCGACGAACTGACGCGATTGACGGACGAAACCTGCGAGGGGACGGAGTTGCCGGAAGAGGCGGAGCGCCGGATCGAGGTGACCTACCGGTGGAACGAAAAGGAGCAACGCTTCCTGACGGATTCCGACGCGTTCGAACGGCTCGCGCGGGAGAACGAGACGCGCTTCTGACCCAAAAGAGAAGCGGTTCTGGTCTCCTGTTGTCAGTTGTGCCGGCGTGGCGTTGCGGCAAGAATCCGGACCGACAAGGCACTTCCGGGGAGTAACAGCATGGACAAGGGCGCAACTTTCAGGTCGCTGCACGACAAGACCTTCATCATGCCCAACCCGTCGGACGTGGGCACCGCGCGGTATCTCGAAGCGCTGGGCTTCAAGGCGATCGCCACGTCCAGCGCCGGCTACGCCTTCTCGCGCGCGCTGCCCGACGGCGGCGTGCGCTTCGAGGAGATGATCGCGCATTGCCGCGAGATGGCCGCGGCCGTCGCCATCCCCGTTTCCGCGGACCTGGAGAAGGGCAAGGGCGACAGCGCCGACAGCGCCGCCGAGACGGTATTCGCCGCAGAGGCCGCCGGCCTCGCCGGCTGCTCCATCGAGGATTTCTCGGGCGATCCCGGCAAGCCGATCTACGATTTCGAGCACGCGGTCGAGCGCGTTCGCGCGGCGGCCCAGGCCGCGCGTGCGCTGAAGCGCGACTTCGTCTTCACCGCGCGCACCGAAAACTTCCTGCACGGCCGGCCCGACCTCGACGATACGATCCGGCGCCTGCAGCATTTCGCCGAGGCCGGAGCAGACGTGCTCTTCGCGCCCGGCATCTCCGATACGACCACGCTCGCCACCATCTGCAAGGCGGTGGGCAAGCCGGTCAGCGTGATCGCGCCGAAGGATGCGTCCGTCGCCTCGCTCGCGACGGCCGGCATCCGCCGCATCTCGACCGGCCCGCGGCTCACCCAGGCCATGTTCCGCGCCGTCGGCCACGCCGCGCGGGAGATGCTGGACCGGGGCACCTTCACCTTCACCGGCGAGGTCACGCACTTCGCCGAACTGCAATCGCTTTTCGGTTCGAGGCAGTGACGCCGCGGCTGACCGTCACCGACATGCATACCGGCGGCGAGCCGGTGCGCATCATCACAGGCGGCTACCCGCCGATCCCCAGCGGCACGATCCTCGAAAAGCGCGCCTGGGTGCGCGAGAACCTCGACCACCTGCGCAGGATGCTGGTCTTCGAGCCGCGCGGCCATTTCGACATGTACGGCGCACTGCTGGTCGAGCCCGACCTGCCCGGCGCCGACCTCGCGGTGCTGTTCATGCACAATGAAGGCTATTCCACCATGTGCGGCCATGCGGTCATCGCGCTCGGCCGCTATGCCGTGGACGAGGGGATCGTACAGGCGCGCGAGCCCGTGACTGTCGTGAACATCGAATGCCCCTGCGGGCTTGTGGTCGCTTCCGTCGAGGTGGAGGACGGCAGGGCCGGCGCCGTGTCCTTCGAGAGCGTGCCGGCTTTCCTGCATGCCGGCGGGGTTGCGATCGAAGTGCCCGGACACGGAAGCATCGCCTGCGACGTCGCCTATGGCGGCGCGTTCTACGCAATTGCCGACTGCCGGCAGTTCGGGCTGGCATTCGGCAAGAGCCGCACCCGCGACTTCGTCGATGCCGCCACGGCCCTGACGGGAGCGGTGAAGGCCGCAGTTCCCCTCTCCCATCCGGATTCGCCCGACCTCGCCTTTCTTTACGGCTCGATCCTGACCGACGGCGGCGACGGGGCCGGCGGCGTAGCGACCAGAAACGTCTGCGTCTTCGCCGATGCCGAGGTCGACCGCTCTCCCACCGGCTCCGGCGTCACCGCCCGGCTTGCGGCGATGCATGCGAAGGGAGAGGTCGCGCCCGGCGAGCCGCGCCTGTTCGAAAGCATCGTCGGCTCCCGCTTCGAGGGCGCGGTCGCCCGCGCCGCCGCCCTTTCCGACGGCCGGCCAGGCATCGTCGCCCGCGTTTCCGGCCGCGCCTTCTATACCGGCAAGGCAGAGTTCCGGCTGGAGGAGGGCGACGAACTGGGCAGGGGGTTCCTGGTGCGGTGAAGAAGGTCATCTTCACCCATCACGCCGAGGATGCGATCCGCGCGTAAAATCGATAGGCAGTGGATAATCCGCACCCCTTTCGAGCCCGAATGGAGCGAGTCCGACCCAGACCGGTCAGGCATCGAACGGCGATTCCGCGCGATACCCGAGTTCGAAGATCGCGTGCTGAGGGTTGCATGCTATGAAACCGACGCCGAACTTCGTATAGTGACAGTCTTCTTCGACCGCCGCGCAAGGAAGCAGCGATGACCCCGAGGATCACATACCGGCCGGAAGACAACGCGGCCTACATCCGGCTTTCCGAGGCGTTGGTGCTGGAGAGTGAAGAGGTCGCGCCGCATGTCGTGTTCGACTATGACGCCGAGGGCCACATCGTCGGCATCGAATTGCTCGATGCGAATGCCCAGCTTCCAGGCGACGCGAAGAGCGAAGCTGCATAGGCTCGCTGCAATACTTCAGGCTTTCTGATCATTCGCATCGCCATTTCGCGTTTTTCCCGGGAGCCATTCCCTGCCATAACGCGGTCATGACGCTCGCAGGTTTCATCGCCTATTCCGGCGCGCTCGCCATCGCCGCCGCCATCCCGGGTCCGGGCGTGACCGCGCTGGTCGCGCGTGCGCTCGGCTCCGGCTTCCGCTCCTCGCTGTTCATGGCCTGCGGCCTGGTGCTGGGCGACCTCACCTACCTGACCGCCGTGGTCCTGGGCCTCGCGCTGGTGGCGCAGACCTTCGGCACGCTGTTCCTGGTCATCAAGTGGCTGGGCGTGGCCTATCTCGCCTGGCTGGCCTGGACGTTCTGGCGCACCGGAATCACCGCCGAGACCGTGGAGGCGCGCAAGGGGCGCGGCGGCGTGTGGACGAGCTTCCTGGCCGGGCTGCTGGTGACGCTCGGCAACCCCAAGACGATGATCTTCTACCTGGCGCTGACGCCGACCCTGGTCGACCTGCGCACCATAACTGCCGCCGACTACGGCATACTCGCCGCGCTCACCGTGGTCGTCCTGCTCGTCGTTCTGGTGCCGTATCTGGTGCTCGCCGCCCGGGCGCGCAGCCTGCTGGCGGCGCCGCGCGCGCTGCGGCTGCTGAACCGCACGGCCGCCGGCTTCATGGCCGGCGCCGCCGCCACGATCGCGTTGCGGCAGTAGCGCCGAATCTGCGAACGGACCGCGGCGCGCAAGCCCGTGCCTTGGCAAACGCCCGCAGGTAGGCAAGATTGCCCGTTCAGCGAGGAGCATCGAAATGAAGCAGGACAGCAAGCCCGGCCGCGGCCGCATCTACGGTTCGATCACCGAGACGATCGGCGACACGCCGCTGGTGCGCGCGGAAAAGTTCGCACGCGAGAAAGGCATCGTCGCCGACCTCCTGCTCAAGCTCGAATTCTTCAATCCCATCGCCAGCGTCAAGGACCGCATCGGCGTCGCCATGATAGAGGCGCTGGAAGCAGCCGGCCGGATCACGCCGGGCAAGACCACGCTGATCGAGCCGACCTCCGGCAATACCGGCATCGCGCTTGCCTTCGCGGCCGCCTCCAAGGGCTACCGGCTGATCCTTACCATGCCCGAATCGATGTCGATCGAGCGCCGCAAGATGCTGGCTCTGCTGGGCGCCGAACTGGTGCTCACCGATCCGACCAAGGGGATGAAGGGGGCCATCGCCAGGGCCGAGGAACTGCTCGCGGAAACGCCTGAGGCGGTCATTCCGCAGCAGTTCGAGAATCCCGCCAACCCCGAGATCCACCGGCGCACCACGGCTGAGGAGATCTGGAACGATACCGGCGGCAGCGTCGACATACTTGTCTCCGGCATCGGAACCGGCGGCACCATCACCGGCGCCGGGCAGGTGCTGAAATCACGCAAGCCCGGGATGCAGGTGGTCGCGGTCGAGCCGACCGATTCCCCGATCCTGTCCGGCGGCAACCCCGGCCCGCACAAGATACAGGGCATCGGCGCCGGCTTCGCGCCGAAGATCCTGGACATTTCGGTCTATGACGAGGTCGTCACCGTTTCCAATGAAGACGCCTTCGCCAACGCAAGGCTGCTTGCGCGGCTTGAAGGCATTCCGGTCGGCATCTCCTCCGGCGCCGCGCTGCAGGCGGCGATCGTCGTCGGCTCCCGCGCGCAGAACGCCGGCAAGGTGATGGTGGTGGTCATTCCCTCCTTCGCGGAGCGTTACCTCTCCACGGCGCTGTTCGAGGGGCTCGGCGGCTGACGGCGGCGGCTGGCAGGGTCGGCCACGAAGCGGGCGGTCCTCCCGCCGCGACAGCCACGCTGAGCCTCTCCGCGCGATTTCGGGTTGGCATTTGGCATTGCCCGTCTAAACTCCCGGGTTCGGCCGCGCCGTTCGAAGCGCGGCGTCACGTTCCAGGGAGGTTACTTCATGCTGAAATCGAAACTGCTCGCCGCCGGCGCGGTCGCTCTGGCCCTCGGCCTCGGGTCGGTCAACGCCAAGGCCCAGGAATTCATCAACGTGCTGACCGGCGGCACGTCGGGCGTCTACTATCCGCTCGGCGTGGCGCTGGCGAAGATCTACAGCGACAACATGGAAGGCGTGCAGACGCAGGTCCAGTCGACCAAGGCCTCTGTCGAAAACCTTAACCTGCTGCAGCAGGGGCGAGGCGAGATCGCGCTGGCATTGGGCGATTCGGTGATGGCCGCATGGGCCGGCGACCAGGAGGCGGGCTTTCCGCAGAAGCTCGACAAGATCCGCGCGATCGCCGCGATCTATCCCAACTACGTCCAGATCGTCGCCTCGAAGGAATCCGGCATTACCGATCTCGAAGGCCTGAAGGGCAAGAGCCTTTCGGTCGGCGCCCCGGCCTCGGGCACCGAGCTCAACGCGCGCGCCATCTTCGCCGCCGCCGGAATGAGCTACGAGGACCTCGGCAAGATCGAGTACCTGCCCTTCGCCGAATCGGTCGAACTGATCAAGAACCGCCAGCTCGACGCCACGCTGCAGTCGGCGGGTCTCGGCGTGGCCTCGATCAAGGACCTGGCGATCTCGCTGCCGACCAACGTCGTGGCCGTGCCTGCAGAGATCGCGGAGTCGATGGGCGCTCCATTCATCGCGGCAACGATCCCTGCCGGCACGTATGAGGGCCAGACCGAGGACGTGGCGACCGTCGCCATCACCAACATCCTCGTCACCCATGACGGCGTCTCCGACGAGGTGGCCTACCAGATGACGAAGCTGCTCTTCGAGAACCTGGACGAGATGGTCGCCGCGCACGCGGCCGCGCGCGCCATTTCCGCCGAGCAGGGACCGCAGGGGCTCCCCATCCCGCTGCACCCGGGCGCGGAGCGCTACTACAAGGAAATGGGCCTGATGTAAGGTCTTCTGCCGCGCTCGGGATTGCGGCAACCGTCTGAGCCGGATGGGGCTGGGACTGCCTGCCCCACCCCAACAGCCGCCGGCTCGCGGCGGCTGTCGCCTCTCCTGGTAGGGGAGGAAAACCCTTGCCCGGTACGCATATGAGCGAAACCAAGCAGAATCCGTCAACCGAAACCACGGCGAACATCCATGACCCGACGCACGGCAGCTTCCCGCTGACGCGCGAGGGCAAGGTGTTGTTCTGGATCGCCGTCGCCTTCTCGCTCTACCAGATCGGGTCGGCCGCCCATGTCCTGAACCTGCCGAGCCAGGTCCTGCGCGCCTTCCATGTCGGCTTCCTCATGCTGCTCGCCTTCCCGCTGGTCGCCGCCATGCAGGGCCGCCCGGTGCAACTGCGCGCGCTCGCCTGGGCCTTCGGCATCGCCGGAATGGCGGTTGCCTTCTACCAGTGGTGGGAATACGTGCCGCTGATCCAGCGCACCGGCTTCCCGCTGACGCGCGACATCGCCTTCGGCATCGTCGCCCTCGTCACCGTCTTCGTCGCCGCCTGGATCGTCATGGGCCCCGCGCTTCCCATCATCTCCGGCCTGTTCCTCGCCTACGCCATGTTCGGCCAGCATCTGCCACGCCCGCTCAACCACCGCGGCTATGCCTTCGAGCAGATCATCGACCATATGGCCTACGGCACCGAGGGCATCTACGGCATCCCGGTCTACGTCTCGGCCACCTACATCTTCCTTTTCATCCTGTTCGGCTCGTTCCTCGAGCGGGCGGGCATGATCAAGCTGTTCACTGACGTCTCGCTCGGCCTGGTGGGCCATGCGCGCGGCGGCGCCGCCAAGGTGTCGGTCATCTCATCCGGCCTGATGGGCACCATCTCCGGCTCTGGCGTCGCCAACGTGGTCACCACCGGCCAGTTCACCATCCCGCTGATGAAGCGCTTCGGTTATCGCCCGGCCTTCGCCGGCGGCGTCGAGGCCACGTCCTCGATGGGCAGCCAGATCATGCCGCCGGTGATGGGCGCGGTGGCCTTCATCATGGCCGAGACCATCAACGTGCCCTTCGTCGAGATCGCCAAGGCCGCGCTGATTCCAGCGCTGCTGTACTTCGGCTCGGTGTTCTGGATGGTCCACCTGGAAGCCAAGCGCGCCGGTCTCAAGGGCCTGCCGAAAGACGAATGCCCGAGTGCCTGGGCCGCGGTGAAGGAGCGCTGGTACCTGCTGATCCCGCTGCTGGTACTGGTCTGGCTGCTGTTCTCCGGGCGCACCCCGATGTTCGCCGGCACCATTGGCCTGTCGCTGACGGCGATCGTCATCCTCGGTTCGGCGATTATCCTCAAGGTGTCGTCGTTCGGCCTGCGCATCGCCTTCTGGATCGCCCTCGGCCTGCTCTGCGCCGGCTTCTTCCAGCTCGGCATCGGGGTGATCTTCGCGGTCATCGCCGCGCTGGTGGTGGTCTGCTGGTTCATCAAGGGCGGCCGCGACACCCTGGTCATCTGCCTGCATGCCCTGGTCGAAGGCGCGCGCCACGCGATACCGGTGGGGATCGCCTGCGCCCTGGTCGGCGTGATCATCGGCATCGTCTCGCTGACCGGCGTGGCCTCGACCTTTGCCGGCTACATCCTCGCCATCGGCGAGAACAACCTGTTCCTCTCGTTGATCCTGACCATGCTGACCTGCCTGGTGCTGGGCATGGGCATCCCGACCAT
>JAEYRU010000049.1 GCA_023435335.1 Pseudomonadota bacterium | reverse complement strand
TTGCGCCACCATTGCGTGCCGCGCCGGCCGACCATGCGCGTCAGCGCCCGGTGCGGGATGATGCCCGAATAGGCGCCGAGCCATGCCTGGTGATGGACCTCGGCTATTGCCTCCGCATCCCTGCCGTCCGCCCGGCGGATATCGATCGCAAGCGTTTTCATCGCATCGCCACCATAGTCGCGGGAATCGGGCTTCGGCAAGGACCACTGGGGCAAAACGGCGCGATACGCACCGGCCATGCGCGGTGCGCATGACGTGGGATGCCGCCCGCCCCTTCAATCCCGTATCCAGACCAGCTAGTCTGCAGGCGTCACGAGGGCCTTTTCGATGCGTTTCGCAATGCCGGCAATCGCCGTCGCCTCCGCCGTACTGATCTCCTCGGGCGCTCACGCGGACGTTTCCAGCGCCTACACCGACCTCGATGCGGAGAAGGACTGCACGACCTTTTCCGCACCGGCTGAGGGCGAGGAGGGCGGCGACTGGGCCAACCTCGTCTGCAATGGCCACCGCGGCTATCCGGTCTTCATCTATTACGGCGACGTCCGTGAATCGCTGTTCTACGGCCATCCGCCGGGGGGCGACCTCGCGCCGGTCTGGGAGAGCTTCGACGCTTTCAACCGAGCGGGGCCCCGGATCGAATGGCGGCTGGACGACAGCAGCGGCCACAAGGTGCCCTTCGCCACGATCCATCGCTGGTTCGTCAGCGATCCGGAGGACCCGGACATCGAGACCGAGGTGCTGGTCGTGGAGAAGGTCGGGCAGCCTTTCGAGCGCGAGGGCTGCGTGGTCGGCTATGTGGTGGCGACCGGCAACCCCAACGCCAACGACAAGGCGCGCCGGATAGCCGACGGCCAGGCACGCGATTTCGCCTGCGGCGCCGACCAGCCGGCCATCGACCAGGGAACGGTGCCGGTTCCCTCCTTCAACCGGGTGGCCCAGTGAACTGCTGGCCCAATGATTGCCGCGCATTGCGCGGCTTGACAGCAAATTAAATCGATTTAGCTTCCGCCCACACGGGACCAGCGTAACAAAGGGACGAAATGGCTGACAAACTCGCACGGCGTGGCCGTTGGGCGGTCGCGGCGATGTTCTTCGCGAACGGTTTCCTGACCGGAAGCTGGGCGCCGCAGATACCCGTCTTCCTGACGCGGCTCGAAATCACCGAATTCACGCTCGGCCTTCTGATCCTGGTGTTCGGCCTCGGCGCGCTCGCCGCCATGCCTTGGTGCGGCTGGCTGATCCACCGCTACGGATCGCGCGCCGTGCTGCGCCTGTTCGCGGTCTTCTGCTCCTTCGCGCTGCTGGCCGTGGCGCTCGCCGGCAACGTCGTCGTCGCCACGGTGACCATGTTCCTGTTCGGCGCGCTGATCGGCGGAATGGATGTCGCCATGAACGCCAACGCGGTGGCGGTGGAGGGGCGGTTGCGGCGCGCCATCATGTCCTCCTCGCACGGATTCTGGAGCCTTGGCGGCTTCGCCGGCGGGGGGATGGGCGGCATAGCGATCCAGCAATACGGGCACGTCATGCACGCGGCGGTGGTGACCGCGCTGACGGTGATCATTGTCGCCGTCGCGCTGCGCCACATAGTCGCCGAGGACGTGCAGCCGGTCGCGCACAAGGCGCCCTACGCATTGCCGCGCACCGCCGCTGTCTATCTCACCGGCGTCATCGCCCTGTTCTCGATGATTCCCGAGGGCGCGGTACTCGACTGGGCGGCGCTCTATCTGCAGCAGGAACTGGGCAGCGACATCGCGGTCGCCGGCTTCGCCTTCGCCGCCTTTTCGGCCACCATGGCCCTGATGCGTTTCCTCGGCGACGGCGTGCGCAACCGCTTCGGCGCGGTGACCACCCTGCGCGTCTCCAGTCTCGTGGCGGCGGCGGGCATGTTCGGGGCAGGCTTCGCGCCCAACGCCTGGGTGGCGATCGCGGCTTTCGCGCTCAGCGGCATAGGCATAGCCAACATGGTGCCGATCGCCTTTTCGGCCGCGGGCAATCATCAGGGGGTCGCGGCAGGCGCCGGCCTGTCGACGGTGACGCTGATGGGTTACTCCGGCATTCTCGTCGCGCCTTCGGCCATCGGTTTCATCGGCGAGCGCACCAATTTCGCTCCGGTTTTCGTGACGCTGTCGCTGCTGCTCGTCGTCGTCTTCCTGATGGCCGGCAACGCCCGCGTGGCCGACTTCCGCGTCGCTCAGCCAGCCGAATAGGCCTTCAGTTCGGCGAAGAGGAAATCGGCGACCCGCCTGATGCGGGCGCTGGTACGCACGTCGCGGTGCATCGCGATCCACATCGGAAGCGAGGGCAGCGGAAGGCCCGGAAGGATCGCCTCCACGGTGGGCGTTCGCCTGACCAGCGATGCCTGCGCGAAGCCGATGCCGTTGCCGGCCTTAACCGCCTCCCAGAACACGATCTGGTTGTCGGTGCGGAAGCGGAAGGCGTTCCGGTCGATCGCGATGCCGAAAGCGGCGAAGCCGTCGATCAGTTCCATGCCTCGATCGTAGCCGACCAGGTCGTGGTCGATCATCTCCTCGGCGCGCTCCGGCCGGCCGCGCCGGTCAAGATAGGAGCGGGCCGCGCAGGCCGTCAGGGGCAGGTCGGCAACCTTGCGGACGACGAGATCGAGCTGCGCCGGCTCCGCCATGCGCACCGCGATGTCCGCGTCCCGCCTGAGCAGGTTCTCCACCTGGTTCGACGCGACGATCTCGACCTCGATTTCCGGCTCCTCGCGCGCCAGTCGAGCGGCGATTTCCGGCAGCACGTAGGCCGCCACGATCTCGCTGGCGGTGATGCGCACGCTGCCGGCGATCCTCTCGGTCTTGCCCTCCGCTAGACGTCCGAAGGCCGCCGCCTGCTCTCCCATTGCTCTGGCCCGGTCGAGCAACGCCATGCCGCTTTCGGTGAGTTCGTAACCGCCGCGGCCCCGCAGGAACAGCGTAAGGCCGAGCGCCGCTTCGAGCTCGCCGACATGGCGTCCCAGCGTGGGCTGACTGGCGGATAGCCGCCGCGCCGCGCCGGAAAGGCTGCCTGCTTCCGCCACTGCCACGAAGCTCTTGATCAGATTCCAGTCGAGGTCGGCCGTCTGCATCTATTCATTCTCGAATATCCAGGCGGCGAAGATATGCAATTTCCATTCATCCGCAAGCGCCGCATGTTCGACGCACAGCACACAAGGAGACAGGCATGCGGACGATAGTGATACTCGGTGCGGCGGGCAGGATCGGCGACGCAGCTTCGCGCGCCTTCGTCGAAGCCGGATGGCGGGTCCGGGGCGTAGCGCGCAACGCGAGAGTCGCGCAGCTCGCCCCCGGGGTGGTAGCGGTGCACGCAGACGCCCTCGACAGGGCGGCGCTGATCGAAGCCTGCGCGGGCGCGGAGGTGGTGCTCAACTGCCTTAACCCGGAATACACGGAATGGTCGGAGAAGGTGCTGCCGATGGCCGAAAACGTCGCGGCCGCGGTCGACGCCGCCGGTGCAACCCACATGATGCCCGGCAACGTCTACAATTTCGGCTATCCGATCGCTCCCGGCACCACCGAGGACGCCCCGCAAGTACCGTCGACCGAGAAGGCGAGGATCCGGATCGCCATGGAAGACCTCTTCCGCGACATCGCGGGGCAGCGCGGCATCCAGACGATGGTGCTGCGCGCTGGCGACTTCTACGGCGGCGGCAAGCCCGGCAGCTGGCTCGATCTCATCATCCTGGCGAAGCTCAGGAAGGATACCTTCGTCTGGCCGGGTCCGATGGACCTGCCGCATGCCTTTGCCTACCTGCCCGACCTCGGCAGGGCCTTCGTCGCCCTGGCCGAGCGGCGCGGCGAACTGGGCAAGTTCGAGCGCTTCCACTTCGAAGGGCACACGCTGACCGGCGAGGAGATGAAGCGGGCGGTCGAGACGGCGGCCGGACGCAGCCTGAAGCGCGCCGGCGTGCCCTGGGTGCTGCTGCGCGCGGCCGGACTGGCCAGCCCGATGATGCGCGAGATAGCCATCATGTCCTACCTGTGGCGCACGCCGCATTCTCTAGACGGCAGCCGGCTTCGCGCGCTGCTGGGACCCCTTCCCTCCACAGATCCGGTCGCCGCGCTACGCCAGGCGATCGCGGATCTCGCCCTTGACGAGGCCATCGGCAAGGCAGCCTGAGGCCTGCACCATGCAAAAGAGGCCGCCGGGCAGCCGGCGGCCTCTTTCGCTGTTGCCTGAAGTTTCTAGATCCTGCCTAGCAGGACAAGAATGAGCACCACGACCAGCACCACGCCGAGGATGCCCGAGGGGCCGTAACCCCAGCCGGTCGAATAGGGCCAGGCAGGGATGGCGCCGAGGAGTAGCAAAACAAGAATAATGAGAAGAATGGTGCCGAGGGACATGGCGTTTCCTTTCCCGAAGCGGAACTTACACGCCTAGAATGCGCGAACGGCGCGGGTGGTTCCGCGCCGTTCCTGGTCCTGCTGCGAAGGGCCGGGCCCCTACTCCGCCGCCTTCGGGTAGCTGATCGCCGGAATATCCGCGTTTGCGGCCTCTTCCTGCGCACTGGCGCCCTTGCCGCGCCGGAACAGGCGGGAGAGCAGGCTGCGGCGCTGCTCGCCCGCCGGCAGCGTTTCGCGGGTGAACACCATCAGCGCCGCCGGGGTCACGACCAGCGTCAGCACGGTCGCGAAGGCAAGGCCGTAGACGATCGCCGACGACAGCGCGATCCACCATTGCGTGGACGGTGCGTTGATCGTGGTCTCGTGGTGAAACAGCTCGAGACCAAGGCCGAAGGCGATCGGAAGAACGCCGAGAATGGCCGAGAGCGCGGTCAGCACCACAGGCCGTGCACGCTCGCGGCAGGTCTGTAGGATCGCATCGACCTTGTTCCAGCCGTCGGAGCGCAACCGGTCATAGGTGTCGATCAGCACGATGTTGTTGTTCACCACGACGCCGGCCAGCGCGATCACGCCGATGCCCGACATGACGATGACGAAGGTCTGGCCCGTCAGCAGCATGCCCAGGAACACGCCGATCGTCGCCATGACAACCGTCATCAGCACGAGGAAGACGCTGGTGAACTTGTTGAACTGTGCAAGCAGCACCACGAAGATCAGGAAGATCGCGGCGCCGAACGCCCCGGTGAGGAACGAGCTCGCCTCCTCGCTCTCCTGGCTGGAGCCGGCGAGTTTCCAACGCGCGTTGCCGAGATCCATTTCTGCGATGGCGCGGGACACCTGCTGCTGCACTTCGGCCACCTGCAGGCCGGAGGCGACGTTCGCCTGCACCACGATCGTACGCTCGCCGTCGATGCGATTGAGCGTGCCGGTCCGCGGCTCGGCCTTGCGCGTGACGAAGTTGGAGATGGGCACGGAACCCTGCGCCGTTTCCACGCGAAGCTGGTCGAGCGCGGCCAGGGTGCGCCGGTCCTCGGGCAGCCTCAGCCTGATGTCGACCGCATCGTCGGCGCCGGCCGGGCGGTAGTCCGTTAGCTTCAGGCCCGTGGTGACGAGTTGCACGACCGTTCCCACGGAGGCCGGGCTTATGCCGTAGCGCGCCGCCTTGGTGCGGTCGACCTCGAGCGCCCAGTCGACGCCGGGCGGCGGCAGGCCGTCCGAGATGTCGATCACGCCCGGTATGTCCGCGATGCGAGCGGCGACCGCTCGCGCCTTCTCGTCGAGCCCCGCCGGATCCATCGCCGAGAGGCGCACCTGGATCGGCTTGCCCTGCGGCGGACCGGCGTCCGGCACGCGCACTTCGACGTCAACGCCGGGAATGCCGGCCATGACCACGCGCAGGTCGCTCAGGATGTCGTTGGCCGGCTTGCGCTCGCGCCAGTCGATGAACTCGTACTGGATGACGCCCACCACATCCTCGGGGATGTCGGCGCCGCCGCCCTGTGTCTTGCCCACCCGGGTGTAGACCGACTCGATGCCCGGCCAGCCGAGCAGCCTGTTCTCGGCCTCCTTCGTGGCCGCGTCCATCTCCGCAAGCGACAGGTTGCCCCGGGCGTGCACGTAGAGCAGGCCGTAGTCGGGCTCGACCGCCGGGAAGAATTCAACGCCGGCGCCGTATTCGCTGTATGCGATCTGCACACCCACGAGCAGTCCGACGGTGAGGAGCAGCACGGTCTTGGGAAACTGTATCGCGCGCTTTGCGACTGCCATGTACCAGCCGTCGCGCGGCGCGCTGTGCTCGTCGTGGACATGCGCCTTCGCGAAGATCGCCCCCAGCGTCGGGGTGAACACCAGCGCATAGAGCATCGACGCCGCCAGCGTGACGATCAGCGTGATCGGCAGATACTTCATGAAGTCGCCGATGATGCCCGGCCAGAACAGCAGCGGCTAGAACGCCGCGATGCGCGTCATGGTGGCCGCGATCACCGGGCCCGCCATGCGCTTTGCCGCTTCTTCGAAGGCGAGTTCCTTCGGCATGCCTTCCGTCATCCGGCGTTCCGCGTATTCGGTGACGATGATGGCGTCGTCGACCAGCATGCCGACCGCCAGGATCAGGCTGAACAGCACGATCATGTTGATCGTGAAGCCCATCATTCCGAGCGCCAGGATGCCCATCAGGAACGACGAGGGAA
>JAEYRU010000028.1 GCA_023435335.1 Pseudomonadota bacterium | reverse complement strand
GTCATGGCGCCCGAGCCGCCGCGCCGCGCCGCTACCCGCGAGCGCAACGAAAGCTATTATGACACTAAATCGCAGGTCTTCTCGGCGCTGATCGACACAATCGACCTGTCGCAGCTCGCAAAGCTGGAACCGGACGGTGCGCGCGAGGAAATCCGCGACATCGTCAACGATATCATTGCGATCAAGAATTTCGCGATGTCCATCTCCGAGCAGGAGGAGCTGCTCGAGGACATCTGCAATGACGTTCTTGGCTATGGTCCGCTCGAGCCGTTGCTGGCGCGCGATGATATCGCCGATATCATGGTCAACACGGCGAAGCAGGTCTACATCGAGGTGGGCGGCAAGGTCGAGATGACCAACGTCCGTTTTAGGGACAACCAGCAGCTCCTCAACATCTGCCAGCGCATCGTCAGCCAGGTGGGCCGCCGGGTCGACGAATCCTCACCGATCTGCGACGCCCGCCTTCCCGACGGCAGCCGCGTCAACGTGATCGCGCCGCCGCTGGCGATCGACGGAACCTCGCTGACCATCCGCAAGTTCAAGAAGGACAAGCTGACGCTCGACCAGCTGGTCAAGTTCGGCGCCATCACCGCAGAGGGCGCTGAGATACTGAAGATCATCGGGCGGGTCCGCTGCAACGTCATCATCTCGGGGGGCACCGGCTCCGGCAAGACGACGCTGCTCAACTGCCTGTCGAACTACATCGACCGGGAAGAGCGCGTCATTACCTGCGAGGACTCGGCCGAGCTTCAGCTGCAGCAGCCGCATGTGGTCCGCCTTGAAACACGTCCGCCCAATCTCGAAGGCGAGGGCGAGGTCACGATGCGCGACCTGGTCAGGAACTGCCTGCGCATGCGTCCTGAACGCATCATCGTCGGCGAGGTGCGCGGTTCCGAGGTGTTTGACCTGCTCCAGGCGATGAACACCGGCCATGACGGCTCGATGGGGACCATACATGCCAACAGCCCGCGCGAGTGCCTGAACCGTATCGAGTCCATGATCGCCATGGGCGGCTTCACGCTGCCGCAGCGTACGGTGCGCGAGATCATTGTCGGCTCGGTCGACGTGATCATCCAGGCCGCCCGTCTGCGCGATGGATCGCGCCGTATCACCCACATCACCGAGGTGATCGGCATGGAGGGTGATGTGATCATCACCCAGGACCTCGTGCTCTACGACATCAAGGGCGAGGACGCGCAGGGACGGCTCCTGGGGCGCCACATGTCGACGGGCGTCGGTCGCCCCGCCTTCTGGGATCGCGCGCGCTATTACGGCGAGGAGCAGCGCCTGGCGGCCGCCCTCGAAGCCATGGAGAAGCGGAGCGATTGACGCTCCCCGCAGGTATATGCCGATGGTGGGTCCTTTCCTGATATTCGTGGTTCTTGCCGCTGTCAGCGCCGGCGCGATTGCCTATCTCCTGCTTTTCAACCGGATTTCCGCCGAGCAGAACGCCGCGAAGCGCCTTGAGACGGTGAAGCGCGCCGAAACCGACCGTTCCATCGTCAAGGCCTCGCGCGACCGCGTCGCCGAGGCTGCGCGCCGCCGCAAGTCGGTGCAGGATTCGCTCAGGGATCTCGACCAGAAGGAGAAAGCGCGGGAGCGCAACATCAAGAAACCGCCCCTGCGCATCCAGATACGCCAGGCAGGTATGGACGTCTCCATGGAGCGCTTCTACGTCTATTCCGCCCTCAGTGGCGTGTTCCTCACTATAATCGCCTTCCTTGCCGGGGCACCGCTTCTCGTCCTGCCGGGCGCGCTGGCCGCTGGGGCACTCGGCTTGCCGAGATGGTTCGTCGCGTTCATGCGCACGCGCCGCGTCAAGGCCTTCCTCAACGAGTTTCCCAACGCCCTCGATGTGATCGTGCGCGCCGTGAAGTCCGGTCTTCCGCTGAACGACGGCATTCGCCTCATCGCAAGCGAGGCCGCCGAGCCGGTGCGGACGGAGTTCCGTCGCATCGTCGAGGCGCAGCAGATTGGCATGTCCGTGACCGACGCCTCGCTGCGCATGCAGGAAACCATGCCCTGCCCGGAGGCCAGTTTCTTCGGCATCGTCATCCAGATCCAGCAGCAGGCCGGCGGCAATCTGTCGGAAGCGCTGGGGAACCTTTCACGCGTTCTGCGTGACCGTAAGAAGATGAAGGCCAAGGTCAACGCCCTCTCCATGGAGGCCAAGGCATCGGCCGCCATCATCGGCGCGCTTCCCTTCATCGTCGCCTTCCTGGTCTACCTGTCCAGCCCGAACTACATCATGCCGCTCTTCACCACGTCGACCGGCCATCTCATCATGGGCATCTCGGCCCTGTGGATGACGATGGGCATCTTCGTGATGAAGAAGATGATCAACATCGAGGTCTAGCTGCCATGACAGATCAGGTCGTCAGTGCGATCCTCGACCCCGGTTTCCTCATCGCGCTGCTGGTGGGGATCGCGGTATTCGCCACCATCTTCACGGCAATACCGGCGTTGAGCGGCAATCCGCTCAAGGCGCGCATGAAGGCGGTCGCGACCGAGCGCGACGAGTTGCGGGCCAAGCAGCGCGCCCGGCTTGCCACCGAGTCCGAGATGCGACGCAAGGGCCTGCGCGAGCAGCCGGCCGCGAGCGGCATGAAGAACATCGTCGAACGCCTCGATCTGCGCCGCGCGCTGGCGGACGAAAAGACGCTTGCCAAGCTGCGCATGGCGGGCTTCAGGGGTCAGAACCCGCTCACCCAGTTCCTCTTCTTTCGCCTCGTGCTTCCGATCGCCGGCTTCGTCGTGGCGCTGATATACATCTTCATGCTCGGCGGGTTCGCGCAGCAGCCCTTTTTCATCAAGCTGTTCATCTGCATCGTCTTCGCCTACGCGGGCTTCTACGCGCCGGTCCTCTACGTCTCGAACCGCGCGACCAAGCGCAAGAAGTCGATCCAGATGGCCTGGCCCGACGCGCTCGATCTTATGCTCATCTGCGTGGAGGCAGGCATGTCGGTCGAAGCCGCCTTCCGCCGCGTGGCCGACGAGATCGGCGCCCAGTCGGTGGAACTGGCTGAGGAATTCGTGCTCACCAATGCCGAGCTCTCCTTCCTTCAGGAGCGCCGCCAGGCTTATGAGAACCTCGCTACCCGCACCGGCCTCGAAACGGTGAAGAGCGTCGCCCAGGCGCTTATCCAGGCCGAACGGTACGGTACGCCGGTAGGCCACGCGCTGCGCGTACTTGCGTCCGAGAGCCGCGACCAGCGCATGAACGAGGCCGAAAAGAAGGCGGCTGCCCTGCCGCCCAAGCTCACGGTGCCGATGATCCTGTTCTTCCTGCCGGTGCTGTTCGCGGTGATTCTTGGTCCTGCCGGCATCCAGGTGGCCGAGCAGGGCGTGTTCTAGGCGGCAAGATCGCGGCCTATCGAGAGGACTGCTGAAGACGGCCGTATGCGCGGCAGCCTTGCCGCGCCTGCCGGCGCCTCAGCTCTAGTTCGTGTTCTTCTCTTCCTTTTCCAGCTGGCTCCAGGCGTTCTGCTGGGCGAGCATCGAGCGCAGGTAGGTCACGTTGGCGCTGGCCTGGTCGGAGGAGAGTTCATGCGTCGCGATCTGTTCGGCCTCCTTGAAGCGGCCCTGCAGGCCGACGACGAGGGCTAGATTCTGCCGCACGCGGCTGTCGGCGCCAGGGGCGGCAATGGCGGCCCGCAGATGCGTCTCCGCCGTCTTGAGGTCCCCCTCCAGCACGTAGGACATGCCGAGATTGGAGAGCACCGACGGCTCGTTCGGCTTCATGTCCAGCGCGCGCCGGTAGAGGTCGCGCGCGTCCTGCGGCTTGCCGAGTTGGTCGAGGATGGCGGCTTCCGCCGAAACCAGCTTCCAGTCGGGATATTCCGGGGTCTGCGCGCGGCGCACCGCGTCGAGCGCTGGCTCGAACTCGCCGGCTGCGGCGAGTGCCTTGCCGTAGGCCGCGAGGACGTCGCGGTCCTTGGGATGGATGATCGCAGCCCGTCGCATCACAGCCAGCGACTGATCCGCTCTGCCGCTCATCTGCAGCACGGCCGCATAGCGCAACGAAGTATTCTTGTCCTTGGGGTTGGCCGCATAGGCGCGGCCCAGCCGGTCGGTCTCCGACTGCAGCTGGCTCGCTGAGATCGATTCGACCTGCTGGCTTCCGGGTCGGCTGACCGAGCCGGTGGACATGCGGTCTTTTGCGGCACAGCCCGAGATCGCAATCGCGATCCCCAGCGCCGCGACCGTACGCATAAGGCCGTTCCTGCTGAGGATGACAGGGTGTCCAGACAGCATTAGCGCACTACCTCCGAATTTCCGGTGGGGCCGTGACAGGGCCGCCTTTCGACCGAGAAATATTCTGTTAACCCTAACTAATGGTTAAGCGGCCGCTGCCGCGTCGAACGAGGAAGCCCATGCCTGTCATCATCCAGTCGAAGAAGCCGGACCACGCCCGCCCGATCTACTGTGTCGCGCGCGACAGGCTCGCCGAGTCCGCAGCCGGCGATAGCGCTCTTGCCTGGGCCAGGGCCAACCGCTTCACCGGAGAGGCAGGCAAGGTGCTGGTGTTCCCTCGAACGGACGGCGAGGCAGCCGGAGCGTTTCTCGGGGTGGACAATAATGCGTCAGGTCAGGGCGCGCTGGGCGCCGGCGCCCTCGCGAAGTCGCTGCCGGAAGGCGACTGGTATTTCGCCGGTCCGCTCGAGCGGCCGTCACTGGCGGCCCTTGGTGCGGTGCTCGGAGGGTACGCCTTCACCCGCTACGGCAGGAAGGCCGGGCCAGAGATCCGGCTGACCTCTCCCGACGGCGCGCAGTCTGCGGATGTGATGCGCATCGCCGAAGGAGTGTTCCTCGCCCGCGACATGATCAACACGCCGGCCAACGACATGGGGCCTGAGGGCATCGAAGAGGCCGCGCGCCATCTCGCGAGCCGGCACAAGGCCGAGATCTCTGTTGTCACCGGGGATGCCCTGCTCGAGCAGAATCTCCCGATGATCCACGCCGTCGGCCGGGCTGCCGCCGAGCCGCCGCGACTCATCGACATGCGCTGGGGCCTGAAGGATGCACCCAGGGTGACCCTGGTCGGCAAGGGCGTTGCGTTTGACACCGGCGGCCTCGACATCAAGCCGGCTTCCAGCATGCTTTTGATGAAGAAGGACATGGGTGGCGCGGCCAACGTGCTCGGCCTCGCCCACATGATTATGGCGGGCGGGCTGAAGGTGGCGTTGCGCGTGCTCATTCCGGCCGTCGAGAATGCCATCTCCGCCACCGCGTTCCGCCCTGGCGACGTGCTTGCGAGCCGTAAGGGTATTACTGTTGAGATCGGCAATACGGATGCCGAGGGGCGCCTGATCCTCGCCGACGCGCTTGCCCTTGCGGACGAGGAAGAGCCGGAGCTGCTGATCGACATGGCGACACTGACGGGCGCGGCGCGCGTCGCGCTCGGCCCGGAACTGCCGCCCTTCTTCACCGGTGACGAGGCGCTTGCATCGGAACTGTCGGCCGCCGCAGCGTCGGAGGCCGATCCGCTTTGGCGGCTGCCGCTCTGGGACGGCTACGACCAGAAATACGCCTCCAAGGTCGCCGACATCAACAACGTCAACACGGACGGCTTTGCGGGAGCCGTAATCGCGGCTCTGTTCCTGCGGCGCTTTACGGGCAAGGCGAGGAGCTGGGCGCATTTCGATATCTTCGGCTGGAACCCGGTCGACCGTCCGCATTGCCCCGCCGGCGGCGAGGCGCAGGGCATCCGCGCAATCGAAAAAGTGTTGCGCGAACGGTATGGGCGATGAACTCCTTGATTCCTTAACTCTTTGCCGATTGAATGAAACGGACCCGAAACGAAATGCGGATTCCTCCGTCATGTCCGTCACGCTGCGTCCCTCGCAGGCGCTTCGCCTTTGGCAGCAGGTCGCACTGGCCGAGGTGGACGCGGGGGTGCACGACCTTTCCACGCGCCAACTCGCGATCCTGCTCACCATCTATCTCGACCCGCCGCCGCACACGGTACGCGGGCTAGCGGCGCGCCTGGGCGTGACCAAGCCGGTGATCACGCGCGCGCTTGACACGATGGGCGAGTGGGGGCTGGTTTCGCGCAACCGTGACGAACTGGACCGCCGCAACGTTCTCATCCGACGCACCGTGGAGGGCGCCTTGTTCGTGGAGCGCTTTGGCGACGTGGTTATCGCCAAGGCGAGGGAGCTTCCGGCATGACAATGCTCGACCGCAGGCTCAACGCCTATCGTCCGGATCTCGCCGACAGTCGGCTCAGGGGGCAGGTGGAGGCGGTCCGCTTTGCCGATGGCCGGCCTGCCCATGTCGTGTTGCCGGTCGCCGATCTGCGCCCCGAGCCGCGCGGCGATGTCGGCATCGACACCCAGTTGCTCTACGGGGATGGCGTTCGTTTGTTCGATGAGAGCGACGGCTGGGCATGGGTGCAGTCCCTGCGCGACGGCTATGTCGGCTATGTGCCGGACGCGGCCGTCGCGCTCGGCGCCGCGCAACCGAGTTACCATGTCGCAGTGCCGCGCAGCTTCGTCTACTCGCGCGATGACATGAAGTCGCCGCGCACGGATGCACTCTCAATGGGCTCGATGGTGGACGTGACCGGGTTCACCGAGAGGCGCGGCACTCGTTATGCCGCGCTCGCGGAGGACGGTTTCATGATCGCGGCGCATCTCCGGCCTATCGGTGAGTTCGCTGCCGACTATGTCTCCGTTGCCGAGACGCTGGAGCACACGCCCTATCTGTGGGGCGGCACGAGCGGCTTCGGCCTCGACTGCTCCGGCCTCGTCCAGCTTGCGATGCGCATGGCCGGACGCGCCGTGCTGCGCGACACCGACATGCAGGAGAAATCGATAGGCGAGCCGCTCGATTTCAATCCCGGCGCAAGCCACCCCGACCTGCGGCGCGGCGATCTCGTCTTCTGGCGAGGCCACGTCGCGATCATGGTCGACGACCGCACCGTGATTCATGCCAACGGCAACACGATGCTGGTTTCGCGCGAGCCGCTGGCGACCGCGCTCGCCCGCATCGCCCCGATGTACGGCGAACCGACCAGCTTCAGGCGGGCTTGAAGGCCCGTCACTTCGGGGTGATGGAGTTCTTGTCGGTCCTCACAACGAGGTGAGACTCGCGCGATCCGCTTGCCGAAGCGGCGGCGAGGGCGCATTTCGCCAGCACCGACCGGTTTCTATGGATATGATGGCGGCATGGGCGACGCAGCTAGAGCGGACAAGGTGGAGAAGGATGGCGCGGACCAGACGCCCGTCGGGCGCCTGTTGCGGCTGCTGCCGGCCGTAGTCGTCGTTGCCGGGCTTGCAGTTGGGTATGCGATGGGCTGGCACCGATACCTCAGCCTCGAGTTCCTGGCCGCGAGCGGAGATGGCCTGAAAGCCTGGGTGGCGGCCAACCCGGTTCTGGCGCCGCTGGCATTCTTCCTGGCCTATGTGCTCGCTGTCGCCTTTTCCTTCCCGGCCGCGACCGTCCTGACGGTGTTCGCAGGTTTCCTGTTCGGCTGGCTGTTCGCGGGAGTCCTCGTCGCCTTCGCGGCGACGGCGGGAGCGACCCTGCTCTTCCTTGCCGCACGCAGCGCCTTCGGCGGCTTCCTCAGGAAGCGCGTCGGCGGCCGCGTCGCCGGGCTGGCCCGGGCCTTCGACGAGGATGCTTTCGGATACCTGCTCGTGCTCCGGTTGGCGCCAGTGTTCCCGTTCTTCGTGGTGAACATCGCGCCGGCGCTGTTCGAGGTGCGCCTGCGCACCTACGTCGCGGCGACCTTCATAGGCATCCTGCCCGCAACGTTTGCCTACACCTGGCTAGGCCAGGGTGTCGAAAGCGTACTGGCTGCCGCGGCTGCACGCGGTCGCGAAGCGACCCTGGGCGACCTTGTTACCCCCGAGATCACGATCGCCTTCCTGCTCCTCGCGCTTGTCGCCGCCGTACCCCTCGTCGTAAGGCATCTGCGCAAGCAGCCCGAGGCGGGGAAGTCATGACAACGCTGCTGACGCCTGACATCTGCGTGATCGGCGGCGGTTCCGGCGGGCTCACCGTTGCCGCGGGCGCGGCCGCTTTCGGCGTTCCGGTCGTTCTCGTCGAGAAGGGCAGAATGGGCGGCGACTGCCTCAACTATGGCTGCGTACCGTCCAAGGCGCTGATCGCGGCCGCCAGACGCGCGGACGCAATACAGAATGCCGCGCAGTTCGGCATCGCCGATGTCCAGCCTGAGGTGGATTTTCGCGAGGTCCATCGCCACGTCCACTCGGTCATCGCCGCGATAGCGCCCAACGACTCCGTCGAGCGTTTCCAGGCCCTGGGGGTCCACGTCGTAAGTGCGGAAGCGCGGTTTCGCGACCGCCGCACGGTCATGGCGGGCGACTATGAGATACGTGCCCGCCGCTTCGTGATCGCCACCGGCTCGTCGCCGCTTGTGCCGCCGATACCCGGGGTCGACGAAGTTGGCTACCTCACCAATGAAACCGTCTTCGACCTCAAGCGTCTGCCCGGCCATCTCGTGATCGTCGGCGGCGGACCGGTGGGACTGGAATTGGCGCAGGCGTACGTGCGCCTTGGCAGCCTGGTGACTGTCATCGAAAGCGCCGTCGCGCTTGGCAGGGAGGACCCGGAGTTGGCGGCGGTAGCGCTACGGAGCATTCGCGCCGACGGCGTCGAAATCCGTGAGAACTCGAAGGTCGTGCGGGTCGAGAAGCGAGGTCGAAACGGTGTCAGGGTGCATGTGGAACAGGAAGGCGTAGCGACGACGGTCGACGGGACGCATCTGTTGCTGGCCGTGGGCCGCGCCCCCAACGTAGGAAACATGGGCCTGGAGAAGGCCGGCATTCGTTTCGATCAGAGAGGGGTCAAGGTCGACGACAAGCTGCGCACGAGCAACCGCCGGGTCTATGCCGTGGGCGACGCCACGGGCGGACTGCAGTTCACCCATGTCGCGGGTTACCACGGCGGGCTTGTCCTGCGGCCGCTGCTGTTCCGGCTCGCTGCGCGCGAGAACCGCGCGATCATCCCCCGCGTTACATTTACCGATCCCGAGATCGCTCAGGTCGGCATGACGGAGACAGAGGCAAGGGCGAAGCATGGCCGCATCGGGGTGCTGCGCTGGCCGTATTCCGAGAACGACCGTGCCCAGGCCGAGCGGCAGACCGAAGGCTTCGTGAAGGTGCTGGCTGGCAAGGGCGGACGCATCCTGGGGGTAGGCATCGTCGGGGCCAACGCCGGCGAATTGATAAGCCTGTGGGCGCTTGCCATGTCGAAGGGTCTGCGCCTGCGCGACATGTCCAGCTTCGTGCCGCCCTATCCGACGATGTCGGAAATTGGCAAGCGCGCCGCAATCTCGTATTTTGCGCCTGCGACGCGCCGACCTATGGTGCGCTGGGTGTTGCGGCTCCTGCGGCGCTTCGGCTGACGCCGGAGCGAGGAGAAGGTGGAATGAACGAGGCGGACGGGCGCGGAAATATGGAGCGGCAGGACCTGCCCCCGGCCGCAAGCGTGCCGCTGACGCGCGGTCTCTCCACGAAGCTTCTGCTGCTTACGATCCTTTTCGTGATGATCGCCGAGGTACTTATCTTCCTGCCGTCGGTGGCAAATTTCCGCCTGCAGTGGCTGGAGCAGCGGCTGGCGACGGCCGCGGCGGCCGCTAGCGTGCTTATGCAGGGCGATCCATCCAGCCTCTCGCGCAGCGCACAGAACGACGTACTCATGGCGATCGGCGCGAAGGCGATCGCCGTGCGCGACGCCGGTGTCTCACGCCTGCTGGTGGTTTCCGAAATGCCGCCGGAGGTCCACCACCATGTCGACATCGCAGGCACCGGGCCGATCGCGGCGATCCGCGATGCCCTCGACACGCTGTTTTTCGGGGGCGACCGCCTGATCCGAGCCTATGGGCCTGTCGGCGACAGCGGCAAGGAATACGAGATCATCATTCCCGACAGGTACTTGCACGCTGCGGTGCTGGTTTATGCCCGCAACGTGGCTGTGCTCTCGCTCATCATCTCTCTGATCACCGCCTCGCTCGTATTCTACGCGATCAACCGCATGATGATCGGGCCGATCCGCCGCATGACGCGCTCCATGCTTGCATTTGGCGAGGCGCCGGACGATCCGGGTCGCGTGATCAGGCCGCTCGACCGCGATGACGAGTTGGGAGTGGCCGAACGCGAGTTGGCTGCCATGCAGGCGCACCTGCAGCGCATCCTCGGCGAACAGAAGCACCTCGCCGACCTCGGCCTGGCCGTCTCCAAGATCAATCACGACATGCGCAATATCCTGGCCTCGGCGCAGCTCATATCGGACCGAATGCGCGGGGTGAAGGACCCGACCGTCCAATCCTTCGCACCGAAGCTGGTGCGCGCCCTCGATCGCGCGGTCGCGTATTCCGAAGGCGTTCTTGCCTACGGCCGTACTCAGGAGGCGCCGCCGAGGCGGCGGCGCCTGAGGTTGCGCTTGCTGGTCGAGGAAGTGCACAGCCTGCTCGGCCTCGACCCGGCGCTCGACATCGAGTTCCGCAACGAGGTCGATGCCGATTTCGAGATCGACGCCGACTCGGAGCAGATGTTCCGCGTCCTCAGTAATCTTGCGCGCAATTCCGTGCAGGCGATGTCCGCCGATCGCGAGGATGTGGTGGTGCGCCGGCTGGGCATCAGCGCCGAGCGCCACGGCGCTGTTTGCCGCATTGTCATCAGTGATACTGGTCCCGGCCTCCCGCGGAAAGCGAGGGAGAACCTGTTCGCCGCATTTCGCGGTTCGGCGCGCAGCGGCGGCACTGGCCTCGGCCTCGCCATCGCGCACGAGCTTGTCCGGGCGCATGGCGGCACGCTCGAGCTTGTGGAAGGCATTGGCGGTGGCGCCACCTTTGCCATCACCATCCCCGATCAGCCGGTTAGCCTGGAGGAGGCGCGCAACGCGCTGCGGCGTCCCGCCTAGCCGAGAAGCACGAGCACGACGATGCCGAGCACGATCAGGATGCATCCGACCGTCTCGATCCGCGTGATCTTCTCGCGGAAATAAAGGACCGACACCGCGAAGGTGAAAACGAGCTCGATCTGCGCGAGCGCCTTCACCGCCGCCGCCTGCTGCAGCGTCATCGCCGAGAACCAGCCGAACGAGGCGGTGGCGCCGACGAAGCCCGTGAACAGAGCGGGCTTCCAGGCCTTCGCGATGCGGCCGATCTCGGCGCGGTCTCGCCACACCATCCAGCCGAACATGAGCACAGTCTGGAAGCAAATAACCCAGGCGAGCGTGGTGGCCGCCTGCATGGCATAATTCGGCCCGCCCAGTGAAAGCGACGCGGCGCGATAGGCTACCGCGGAAACGCCGAACAGCGTGCCCGACGCCAGCCCGATCAGCGCATTGCGGCTGCCGACCGAACGGAACAGGCTCCTCCAGTTCTTCTCCTCATGCGCCACCGAGATCAGCATCACGCCGAATACGCTGATGGCGATGGCCGCAAGCGTGCCGGCCGTCACCCGCTCCCCGAGGAAGACGAGGCCGAAGATGGCCGCTTGGGCGGGCTCGGTGCGCGAATAGGCCGTGCCGACCGCGAAGTTGCGGAAGGAGAAAAGATGGATGAGCAGGAACGTGGCGGCGATCTGCCCGAGCCCGCCGAGCGTGGCCCATGAAAGGAAGACGGCGTTGGGGCCGGGCACCGGATAATCCCACACCTGGTTGAGCAGGAAGACCAGCAGGAGCACGAATGGAAAGCCGAAGCCGAAGCGCACGAAGGTGGCGCCGGTCGTGCCCATCACGCTCTTCAACTGCTTCTGCGCGGCGGAACGCAGGTTCTGCAGGAAGGCTGCGCCGATAGTGATGGGAATCCAGAGTTCCATGGGGACCAGGCGAGGGAGGGCGGGGGTTCTTAGACCCGTACGCGCCATTGTTGCAAGTCGACGCGATCCGGCACGGGCAGCCACGGAAGGGGAATTGACATCGGGGCGACAAAGGTGGCCTTTCGCACGGTCCCCACGGAAGCAGCCTCCGGAACAGCATGACCAACCAGCCCGATCCCCAGATCTTCGCCCATGTGACCGACTGGGTGTTCGATCTCGACAACACGCTCTATCCGCATCACTCGAACCTGTTCGGGCAGATAGACGTAAAGATGACGGCCTATGTATCGGAACTGCTGCAGTTGCCGCGGGATGAGGCCCGCGCGCTGCAGAAGCAACTGTACCTGGAATACGGGACGACATTGAACGGGCTGATCGACTTGCATGGAATCGATCCCGACGACTTCCTCCGGAAGGTGCATGATATCGACTACTCGTGGCTGGCGCCCGACCCCAGGCTGGGCGCCGCGATCCGTGCGCTTCCGGGCCGCAAGTTCATTTTCACCAACGGTGATCGCGGGCATGCCGAGCGCACTGCGAGGCAACTCGGCATCCTCGAAGATTTCGACGACATCTTCGACATCGTTGCGGCCGGAATGCAGCCCAAACCCGCACGCCAGACCTACGACAAGTTCGTCGAACTGCACCGTGTCGCCGGGCCTAACGCGGTGATGTTCGAGGACTTGGCACGTAACCTGGTGGTGCCCAAGGCGCTTGGCATGAAGACGGTGCTCATCGTCCCGCATAATTTCGAGCCGACTTTTTCCGAGATATGGGAACGCGATCCCGGCTTCGAGGACGCCGTCGATTTCGTGACCGACCACCTTGCGGCCTTCCTGGAGAACATACTGCCCGCTTCGGCGGCGGATCTCGGTGCCGACTGAGCTTCGCCAGCGACGGCGGCCAGGCTTGCGGCAGGCAGCGGCCCCGGTATGATCGGCGGCCATTCAGCCGGTCATCCTGACATGATGGACTTCGAACGAGGCTTCCGGATCGACGACAAGCCGATCGCCTGGGGAACCAGCCTGGCGGACGCCGCCCGGATTGTTGGCGTGCGCCCCTCCGGCATCGGCAGGATCGGCTACTCGAGCCTGCGCGTGCCCTGCGGGCAGGCTTGGGGCTTCGGCACGCTTTCGGCACAGTTGACCGGCCACGGGCTCTCGCGCCCGGTGACCTCCCTCGCCTATGAGTTGCTTCCGTCGGCAGGCGGGGCAGTTGAGCCCGGCCTCTGGACGGGCGTGCTCAAGGAAAGGCTGGGACCTCCCGTCCGCGAGGAGATCGAGGACGTGAGTGGTCGGCCCGATCCGTGGGACGCCGTCGGCTACTATGCGAACTGGGATCGCGACGATTACTCTGTCGGCCTGTCGATCTATGGAGCGCTGCGGGAGGTGCCGGAAGGCATGTCCGCTGGAACGCTCTGGCTGAGCTGGTCGACCGAGCTTGCGGCCGCCCCCTTCCTGGCGGAGTGGCGCTCTGCCTGCGAAGGGCTGGCGGTGGCGGCGAAAGGCTCGGGGCCCGTGCGCACCTTTTCCCTCGGCATCAACCAGTACGCGTGTCGCAGCGACGGGTCGGAGCCAAGGGGCAAGGCGCGGCTGCGGCGCGAGGCCAGCATCGCGCTGACCGCACCGGACGTGCTTCTCACGCCGAAGCCCGTGGCAGAGCGCCTGACGCCGCGCATGTTCGCCCTGTGGTCGAACCCGCACATGAAGCTGCACTGCCTTTCCACCCGCTGGGATAGCGTGATCTGGGACGAAGGTGCCGCCCGAGAAATCGACTGGTGGCACGTGCTGCCGGCGAAAGGCGGAGGGAGGTCCGAACTGCACGTCGGGAACTGGTCCGTATTCGACTATGCCGGCTCCACCGGCGTGCGCGACGCAGCGGCCGCGCTGGCCGCGATCCGTGGCGTCACGGTGAATTATCGGGAAAGCTACGATTGCTGAGGGACAGTTTCATGGTGAAGCGTGTTGGCGTGCTCTCGGGGATCCTCGCGGTGCTGCTGGGCTGCTCGGCGCAGGCTACAGAGGAGAAGGTGCGGGTCGACGCGCAGTTCGTCGACATGCAGGGCGCTCCCCTGAAGCAGATGCCCGTACGGCTCGTGGTAGGTGGCGGGCCGGACGCTCGCGAACCGTCGGCCGGGCAGCTTCTCACGACCGACGACGAGGGGCGTATCCACCTTGATGTTGAAGCGCCGGTGAAGACGCGACGCATTTCGCTCGACAACGTTTTCGCGCGTCACAAGTCGCAGTTCCTCGAGATCGGCGTGGAACTGGAGCTTCGTGGCCGGCCGGCGCTCTACTGGATCGAGCTGGATCAGGTCAGGGAAGGCGCCGCGGGTCTGCTGCATGCCTACGTGGCGGGTCCGGGCGGGCGGTTCGACCAGGCCCTGACGTTCCATGCCGACACCCACAGCTGGAGCATCCCCGGCGACCCAGAAGGTCTCCTGATGGGCGGCATCGGCGCCGAGCTGAAGCACCACGACATGACGGGAGCACCCGGCGAGGGCTGGGCGGTGCAACTCCTCATCGAGAAACACCAGTTCACGATGCGGTAGGCCGCCGCCTCAGCCGATCTCGTAGAACTTCGCGATCACGTCCCAGGCTTCCTGGGCGTCGTCCACATGGGTGATGAGTTGTTCGTCGCCCGGCGACACCGTGCCCTGTTCCACCAGGAAGTCGATGTCGATGGCGCGGTCCCAGAATTCCTTGCCGAACAGCAGCACCGGAACGCGCTCCATGCGCCCCGTCTGTATGAGCGTAAGCGTCTCGAACAGTTCGTCCATGGTGCCGAAGCCGCCCGGGAAGACCGCGACTGCCTTGGCGCGCATGATGAAGTGCATCTTGCGGATCGCGAAATAATGGAAGTTGAAGCAGAGTTCCGGCGTTACGTAGAGGTTGGGAGCCTGCTCGTGCGGCAGCACGATGTTGAAGCCGATCGATGGCGCGCCGCAATCGGCCGCACCGCGGTTTCCCGCCTCCATCACCCCCGGGCCGCCGCCGGTGACCACGACGAATTCGCGATAGTAAGACTGCGCCGAGTGCTGCGAGCAGAGCCGGGCGAACCGGCGGGCGGTCTCGTAATAGCGGCTGTTGGCCAGCAGGTTTTTCTTCTGGGTCTCGTTCTTGGCCGCCCAGGCGGCCCCGCCCGGTTCGGGGATGCGGGCGCCGCCGAACAGGATGACGGTCGAGCGGATGCCCCGCTCGGCTAGCGTCATCTCCGGTTTCATCAGTTCGAGCTGCAGTCGGACTGGACGCAGTTCGCGGCGCGTCATGAACTCGTCGTCGCTGAACGCCAGCCGATAGGTCGGCGCGCGCGTCTGCGGCGTGTCGGGCACGCTGCGCGCGCGTTGCAGGTCCTCGTCGGAATGAGGGAGCGGCGTCCAGCCGTTCTCATTCTTTGGCTTCATTTCGATCGAACTCCCCGCATGCCTGCTGGCGCCGTCCCCCGGCGCGACTTGCAATTGACCCTCTCCACCGCTTGGCATAGTTTCCGCGCGGTTTTCGGGCCTGTCCCGCCCGGACAGTACGGTTTCCCCCTTAACAGCGCGTGTAGCGGAGCTTTTGATGGCCAGACCTGATTTCGCGGCTCTCGAGAAGACAATAGATAAGGCGTTCGAGGAGCGCGACCAGATCGGTGTCGACACACGCGGCGAGGTTCGGGACGCCGTGGATACGGCCCTCACCCTTCTCGATCGCGGCGAGGTCCGCGTGGCCGAGCGCGGCGAGGACGGCCAGTGGACGGTCAACCAGTGGCTCAAGAAGGCAGTGCTGCTGTCTTTCCGGCTGAACCCCATGGAGATCGTGGGGGGAGGTCCAGGGGAATCGGTCTGGTGGGACAAGGTGCCCTCCAAGTTCGACGGCTGGTCGGCCAACGAATTCGAGAAGGCCGGCTTCCGCGCGGTGCCCAACTGCGTGGTGCGGCGCTCCGCCTATATCGCGCCGGGCGCCGTGCTGATGCCTTCCTTTGTCAATCTCGGCGCCTATGTAGGCGAGGGGACGATGGTCGACACCTGGGCGACGGTCGGCTCCTGCGCGCAGATCGGCAAGCATGTGCATCTGTCGGGCGGCGTCGGCATCGGCGGCGTTCTGGAGCCGATGCAGGCCGGGCCCACCATCATCGAGGACAACTGCTTCATCGGCGCCCGCTCGGAGGTTGTCGAAGGCTGCATCGTGCGCGAGGGCTCGGTGCTCGGCATGGGCGTGTTCATCGGCAAGTCCACCAAGATCGTCGATCGCGAAACTGGCAGTGTTACCTACGGGGAGGTGCCGCCCTATTCGGTGGTGGTCGCCGGCACCATGCCCGGCAAGCCGATGGGCAATGGTGAACCAGGCCCCGGCCTCTACTGCGCCGTCATCGTCAAGCGGGTGGACGAGAAGACGCGCTCAAAAACCTCGATCAACGAGCTTCTGCGCGATTGATCTTTCAGGCGATCGGACGCAGGCTTGCCTGCGGGCGGGCATCGCGTTGAGATAACCTTTCTGGAGGAGTGGCAGCATGGACCGGACGCACCTTCTCATGAATTCCGAAGGCCGGTTCAATTATGGAAACGCGCGCCCTGTAGCGGACGCTTTAGTCGACAAGTCGCGGGCTGATCCCCTTGCCTAACCAGTTCCTATGGCTCTTTTTCGGGTTCTCGGGCCGTGTCAGCCGCGCGGCCTACTTCCTCGCCGGCCTTCTTCTGGCGATTATCCAGGCGTTCTTCCTCTACCGTACTGTTGTCGCGCAGGATGCCGGGTTCGATACATCCCCCTGGGAATCGGCCTTCGTGATCACCTTCTTTGCCTCGCTCTGGTCGAATGTCGCGCTGGGCGTCAAGCGACTCCACGACATCGACAAGCCGGGCATCATCGCGGCGGCACTTTTCATTCCGGTCGTCTCCATCGCCGCCTTCGTTATACTTTGCCTGTTTCCCGGCACGCCCGGTCCTAACCAATACGGCGAGCGCACCAACGCACCGCGCTAGACGACCGACGCTGTGCGCTCATCGCGCCCCGTGACAGCGCCCGCGCTTTGCAATATCCAACGCGCATGACGCTGCCCACAGACCCCGCCGCCAACCTTGCGACGCTAATCCGCTGCCCCTCGGTCACGCCTTCCGAAGGGGGGGCGCTGGCGGCGCTGCAGGCCATGCTTTCGCCCCTCGGCTTCTCGGTTGACCGTCCTGTCTTCACGGAAAGCGGGACGCCGGACGTGGAGAACCTGTACGCGCGGTTGTCCGGAAACGGGCCGCATTTGATGTTCGCCGGCCACACCGATGTGGTGCCCCCGGGCGACGAGGCGTCGTGGCGGCATGCGCCTTTCTCGGCGGTTGTCGAGAACGGCGAGATGTATGGACGCGGCGCGGTCGACATGAAGGGCGGCATCGCCTGCTTCGTCGCGGCCGTCGCCCGCCACGTCCAGAAGAACGGCAAGCTGGCCGGCTCCGTCTCCCTGCTTATCACCGGCGACGAGGAAGGCCCTTCGATCAACGGGACAACAAAGCTGCTGGACTGGGCCGTGGCAAAGGGCGAAAGCTGGGATGCGGCGATTGTCGGCGAGCCGACCAATCCGGAAGCGCTCGGGGACATGATCAAGATCGGCCGCCGCGGTTCGATCTCGGGAATCGTGACCGTCAACGGCGTCCAGGGACACGCCGCTTATCCGCATCTCGCCGACAATCCGGTGCGCGGCATCGTTACGCTGGCCGAGGCGCTGATGTCCCCCGCCTATGACGAGGGCACAGCGGACTTCCAGCCAACCAATCTCGAGGTCACGACAATCGACGTTGGCAATCCCGCCACAAACGTGATCCCCGCGAAGGCGACGGCGGCCTTCAACATCCGCTTCAACGACACCTGGACGGCGGAAACGATCCAGGCCGAGATTCACAACCGGCTCGACCGCGCCGCCTCCGACACGAGGGTCCGGAAAGGGCGCGAGGACCCGGTCGACTACGAACTGGTCTGGCGCGACCGCCCGAGCCCGGTCTTCCTTACCCGCGACGAGAAGCTGATAGACACCCTGTCGGGCTCGATCTCTGCCGTGACCGGCCGCAAACCGGGTCTTTCGACCTCCGGCGGCACTTCGGATGCGCGTTTCATCAAGGACCATTGCCCGGTGGTGGAGTTCGGGCTGGTCGGCAAGACCATGCACATGGTCGACGAACGGGTCGCGCTCGACGATCTGGAGACCCTGACCCGCATCTACGAGCGTTTCCTGCAAGACTGGTTCGCCTAGCGATGCCCTCGGCGGAGGAAGTCCAGCGCTACCTGACCGGTGCCTGGCGGCTCGCCACCGGCCGGACCGATGGGCTGGCCATGCTCGACATATCGGCCGACGGGTTCTGGAACTCCTTCTTCGCAATCCCGGTCGCCTTCCCCGCCCTGGTCGTCGGCTGGGTTTCGGCCGCCAACGGGTTGGGCGGCGAGGCGTTCGGCGGACGCCTGTCCGTGCTCCTCCGGCTAGCAACGATCGATCTGCTGACCTGGGTCGTGCCGATCGCCTTGCTGGCCTTGTTGGCCCGCCCCGCCGGCATAGCGCACCGCTTCGTTCCCTATGTCGTGGCGACCAACTGGGCGTCGGCGCTGTTCATCTGGATGATGCTGCCGCCCGCCATCGTCAATCTTTTCTGGCCGGCGGCGCAACAGGTGACAGTCCTGGTCTCGCTGCTCATCTTTGGGGTGACGCTGGTGCTTTCCTGGCGGGTGACCAATGCCGCGCTCGGCATGGGCGCCGCGGTGGCAAGCGCCGTCTTTGCCGGCATGTTTGGGGCCTCCCTGGCCCTTCTTCTGATGCTTCAGCCGGTTTTCGGACTGTCACCCGTGCCGTAGTCGACCCGCACGAGATAGAGCCCGTCCGGCGGCGCAACCGGCCCGCAGGCGGTGCGGTCGGCCGCTTCGAGCGCGTGCCGGACATCCGCCACGCGCCACGTGCCTTCGCCGGCCTTCTTGATCGTCCCGACCATGGAGCGCACCTGATTGTGCAGGAAAGACCGCGCGGAGGCGCGGATCTCGATCAGATCGCCGCTGCGCGTGACGTCCAGCCGGTCGAGTGTCTTCACGGGGCTATTCGCCTGGCACTGGACCGAGCGGAACGTGGTGAAATCGTGCTTGCCCACCAGTGTCTGCGCCGCGGCGTGCATGGCATCGGCGTCGAGCGATCTCTTCACCAGCCAAGCACGGCGCTTCTCCAGGGCAAGCGGCGCCCGCCGGTTGACGATCCTGTAGAGATAGTGGCGCGCCGTTGCCGAAAAGCGGGCGTCGAAATCGTCGGAGACTGGCGTCGCCGCCGTGACCGACGCCGCCTCGCCGGCAAGCTCCAGATGCGCGTTGATCGCGCCCATGATCTTGTCAGCCGGCCAGTCGCGATGCAGGTCCACATGCGCGACTTGCCCCAGCGCATGCACACCGGCATCGGTGCGGCCGGCCCCGCGGATGGTGGCCTGCTCCCCGCTGAAGGCGAGGATCGCCTGCTCGACCGCCGCCTGCACGGTGTGATGCCCGGCCTGGCGCTGCCAGCCGGCATAGGGTGTGCCGTCATATTCGAGGTCGAGCCGGTAGCGCGGCATGCGGGTCAGAGCCCCTCGAAAGCTGCAGGGTAGCGCAGCTCGCCGGAAACCGGCGCCTCGCCCCACGCCAGCGCCTGCAGGTAGTCGCTCTGGTAGTGGCTCTCGAATCCTGCGGCGCGCGCGTGTGTATAGCCGAAGCGCCCGTAGAAAGCCGGGTCTCCGAGCACGACGCATAGGCGTTCGCCGCGCGCGGTCAGCACGGGATGCGCATGCTCGATCAGTGCGCGGCCGATACCGGTGCGCTGACGGCCGGGAAGGACCGCAAGCGGCCCGAGCGCCAGCGCCCTGAATTCACCTTCGGGGCCAGCGACCCGCAGCCGAGAGAAGACGATCTCGCCGACAAGTACACCTTCCTGGACAGCGACGAGCTCCAGCACCTTGTCGCCATTCCGGCCCAGATTGGCGACCAGCTGGCTTTCGCCGTCGGTCTCGAAGGCGGCCTCGAGCAGTTCGCGGATAGCTTCGCTGTCGCGCTCGTCGGCCTCCCTGATGACGAGGCCCCTTATCATTGCAGCCGTTCCGGCAGGGTCTTGAAGCCGCGCACGAACTCCTTCGCGGCGAGCGGTCGTCCTCCAGCCCGCTGAAGCTCGGTAAGGCGAACCGCCCCGTCCGCGCAGGCGATCGTCAGCCCGTCGTCGAGGATGGCGCCCGGCACGCCCCGGCCCTCGGCCAGCGTCGAGCGCAGCAGCTTCACCCGCTCGGGCCCGCCGCCTGCCTCGATTTCGCACCATGCGCCGGGCGAAGGAGACAGCCCGCGTATGTGATTGTGAACCTGCGTGGCAGGCAGGGTCCAATTCACGCGCGTCTCCCCCTTGGCGATCTTCTTCGCGTAGGTCGCTCCTTCGGCAGGCTGCGGCGTCGTACGCAGCGTCCCGTGCTCGAGCCCCGCCAGAGCCCGCACCACGAGCCCGGCGCCGACGGGCATCAGCCGGTCGTGCAACTCGCCCGCCGTCGTGTCGGGACCGATGGCCACCCGCTCGGTGAGCGCAACCGGGCCGGTATCCAGGCCTTCGTCCATCTTCATCACCATCATTCCGGTTTCCTCGTCGCCGGCCATGATGGCGCGCTGGATGGGCGCGGCGCCGCGCCAGCGCGGCAGCAGCGAAGCGTGGCCGTTGTAGGCGCCGAGTCGCGTTCCTTCGAGGATCGGCTTGGGCAGAAGCAGCCCGTAGGCAACCACGACCGCGACGTCGGCCTCCAGGTTACGAAACGCCGCCTGTTCGACTTCGTTGCCCAGCGACAGCGGCGTGCGAACCTCGATGCCGAGCGTCTCCGCAAGCTGGTGTACGGGCGATTTGGTGAGTTCCAGTCCGCGCCGGCCCGCGGGGCGCGGGGGCTGGGTGTAGACCGCGACGATGTGGTGTCCCGCCTCCGCGACGGCCTTCAGCGTCGCGGCCGCGAATTCCGGCGTTCCCATGAAGATCACGCGAAGGGTCATAGAAGCGTCCGGCTGGATACTCGGTCGCCTACCGTCTAGCCGAGCTTCGTGCGGCAGTCACCCTCCGGGTTACCCCGCCATGCGGCTGGGCGACGCCTTGTCCTTCTCGCGGGCGAGCTTTCTGAACTTGCGCACGACCATATCGCGCTTGAGCCTGGAGATGTGATCGATGAAGAGCACGCCGTTCAGATGGTCGATCTCATGCTGCAGGCAGGTGGCCATCAGGGAGTCGGCCGACATTTCCTGCCGCTGGCCCTCCTTGTCAAGATAGCGAACGGTCACGGTGTCCGGCCGCTCGACCTCGGCATAATAGTCGGGAATGGAGAGGCAGCCTTCCTCGTGCACGCTTACCCCGTCGCCGCGCGCGACGATCTCCGGATTGATGAAGACGTGCGGTTCGGGCGTCTCGCCTTCCTTGGCGAGGTCGATCACCAGCATGCGGATCGGAATGCCGATCTGGATCGCGGCGAGGCCTATCCCCGGAGCATCGTACATGGTGGCCAGCATGTCGTCCGAGAGCTTGCGCAGCTCGTCGTCAATCTGCTCGATCGGCTTGGAAACCTGCCGGAGAATGGGGTCGGGAAGGATGATGAGGGGACGGATCGCCATTGCGCTGAGGTAATGGCTCGGTGCGGCAGCGTCAATATTCCACGGCCAGGACGTTCACGTTTTGGTCTTATGCCTGCGGACCGAATCGTCTAATGTCCCGAGCATGAACGGCTTGTCGGAACTGTTTTCACAGCCGGTGGCGCAGCTCGGCGCCACCGCCATTACGCTCGGCCAGGCAGCGGCATTGCTGTTTGGCCTGCTGCTTCTGCTCCTTCTCGTACTCGGAAGCGCCCTCTGGAGCGCTGCCAGGGCACGCTCGGCAGCGGCCGAGGAGGCGGCTCTTCGCGCCCGTGAGGCGGAAGCCCGAATGGCCGAGATAACGAAGGCGCAATCCGAGATGCAGGGCAGGTTGGGAACGCTCGCCGAGGTGTTCTCCAGCCGGCAGGCCGAACTCAACAAGGCGATCGGCGACAGGCTCGACGGAATGACCTCGCGGCTCGGGCAGTCGATCACCGAGCAGACGAAGTCCACGCACGAAAACCTCGCCAGGCTGCAGGAGCGGCTCGCCGTGATCGATTCGGCCCAGTCGAACATCCAGTCGCTTGCCGGGCAGGTTGTGCAGTTGCAGCACATCCTCTCCAACAAGCAGACGCGCGGCGCCTTTGGCCAAAGCCGCATGGAGGCCATTGTTGCCGACGGCCTGCCGCAGGGCGCCTACGAGTTCCAGGCCACGCTGTCGAACAATTCGCGGCCGGACTGCCTCATCCGGATGCCGAACGGACAGCCTTCGCTGGTGATCGACGCTAAATTCCCGCTGGAATCCTGGAACGCCATCCGCGCGGCCGCCGAGGCCGACAATGGCACCGAGGGGCAGAAGCTCGCCGCGCAGGCGTTTCGGCGAGACGTGGAAGTGCACATCAGGGCCATTTCGGAGAAGTATCTGATCCGCGGCGAGACCCAGGACACGGCGTTCATGTTCGTCCCCTCGGAGTCCATATTCGCCGAGATACACGAGAACTTCGAAGCGCTGGTGCACAAGGCGCACCGCGCCCGCATAGTCATAGTCTCACCGTCGCTGCTTATGCTCTCCATTCAGGTCATCCAGGCCGTGCTGAAGGACCAGCGCATGCGCGAGCAGGCGCATCTGATCCAGGGCGAGGTGATCAAGTTGATGGACGATGTCGGGAGGCTGGACGAGCGGGTGCGCAAGCTTCAGACGCATTTCACGCAGGCCACCCGCGACATCGACATGATCGTTACCTCGACCGACAAGGTGACGAAGCGGGGCGCCAAGATCGAGGCGATGGAGTTCGGCGAGGAAGCCGGGCAGATCGCCTCGCCAGGGGAGGAGGCTCCGCCAGCGCGCGTAGCGAATTCGCGCACCGGCCAGCTGCAGCTAAGGGTGGTCGACGAGGACTAGGCGTTATTCGCCGACCTGGATGTGAAAGACGGACCAGACCCAGGCGCCCTCCTGCTCGGCCGTGGCCTTGCCGGAACCGGTGTCGTAAGCGAGCCAGAGCGGGCCGCGCCCGCCAATCCCGAGCGGCTTGCCGTCCGCAACCATCGCCAGCACCCAGTCCTGAGCGGCGATCTGGTCGACTGTCATCTCCGCCCCGTATCCGTCCAAGGCGTAGACAGTGATGGGTTTGCCGGTCGCGCCGGCGGCCGCAAGCACGTCAGCGAGCCTGGGGCCCTGCATCTTCACGGACGCAGACCACGGTTCGGCGTTGGCTGTGATGGACTTCTGCGGCATCGCCGCAAGCGCTGCGCGATCGAACTCGAATGCCCTCTCGAACGTCTTGCCATGATAGTTCAGGAAGCCGTCGTGGAACTGGTCGAACCGGGCTCGATTGGTGTTGCCGATATCGCCCGAAACAGTGAGAAGCGTGCCGCCGCCCTCCTGGGCGGCGAGCGATGCGGACAGTAAGAACAGCGCGGCGAACGCGGTCAGAATGTGTGCCATGAGACGCATTGCTTAGAAGTCTCCCTTGATGGGCTGGATCATTTCCGCAAACGCCGCAGGCTGGCAAGGGGCGGCGAGCGTTATGGCTCGTCAGCCGATTTCGCGGACAATGGCGGGAACTTGGGCAAGGGTCTCAACCTGCCGGTAGCGTGGATCGCCCTCCGGCGCTTCGGTCCGCTCGAGCACCCAAGTGAGGTCATGCGGGATGTAGACACCCCAGCCGCCAGCCTCGATCGCCGGTACGACATCCGATTTCAGCGAGTTACCGATCATCATCGCACGATCGGACCCATCGCCGTGCCGGGAAAAGACGCGCCGGTAGGTCTCGGCCCTTTTGTCGCTGACGATCTCGACCGCGTCGAACAACTCGCCAAGACCGGAAGCGGCAAGCTTGCGCTCCTGGTCGAAGAGGTCGCCTTTGGTTATCAGCACCAGCCGGTAGCTCCCGGCCAGTTCCTCGAGTGTGTTCCGGGCCCCCGGCAGCGTCTCGACGGGATGCGAAAGCATCTCCCGGCCGATGTCGAGGATATCGCCGATCACCTTTGCCGGCACCCGCCCCTCGGTCACCTCGACCGCCGTCTCGATCATCGAGAGCGTGAACCCCTTTATGCCGAATCCGTAATGGGCGAGGTTACGCCTCTCCGCATCGAGCAGGCGCTGTGCGAGATGCTCGGCTGGCACGAAGTCGCCTAGGAGATCGGCAAAGCGAGCTTCCGTCATGCGAAAGAACTGCTCGTTCTGCCAAAGCGTGTCGTCGGCGTCGAACCCGATCGTCGTCAAGTGTCGCATTCGGATTAACCCTTCGGAAGCCTCGAATGGCATGTCTAGGACAAATCGGCTGGAGCGAAAACGCATCTTTACCAAACGACGCCACAATCGGCTCGTAATCCGTGGTCGGCTCTCGGAGGCCTCGATGCACGCAGTCCGTTTCAGCCCGTTTCGTCGGGCACTCATGGTCGGAGCAGCCGCCACGCTGGGCGTGGCGGCCTGTCGTCCGATATTGCCCACCGGCGCCGAAAGCGGCGTTTCGGCGGCCGCGGCCGCCAAGATCGCGGATATCCGAATGCGCAATCAGGTTTCCGCCCTTGCCGCTGACCAGAAGGTTGAGGAAGCGGCGCTGCAGCAGGCGCGCCTCATGGCGGCCAGCGGGCGCATGGCGCACACGGCGCTTCCCGGCCATGATTTCATGTCGCGCATGAAGAAGAACAGCATCCCTTCGCCTGCGGCGGAGAACCTCGCGCAGGGACGGATGGAACTCGATATTCTGTTTGCGAGGTGGATGGACTCGGACGCCCACCGCCGCAACATGCTTGATCCCCGGTTTGCGAAGTTCGGCCTCGCCTATGTGGAGGACAAGGAAGGCAGCCGTTACTGGGCCATGGTGCTCACGGCCTGACCGCGTCTGAACAGACCGTTCACCGTTGGACCCTGGTGCGAGGCGGGCCCTGCCGCTATCTCGTGCGCAGCAGCACGAAACGGTGGACCACTATGGAACTCGGCCTCTACACCTTCGGCGACGTCGGCACGGATCCCCGGACCGGCCGGAAGATCGGTCCTGCCGAGAGGTTGAAGAACCTCATCGAGGAGATCGAACTCGCTGATCAGGTGGGGCTCGACGTATTCGGCCTGGGCGAACATCACCGGCCGGATTATGCCGTTTCGGCACCCGCGATCGTGCTTGCCGCGGCAGCCGCGCGCACGAAGAAGATCAGGCTCACCAGTGCGGTGACCGTGTTGTCCTCGGACGATCCGATCCGCGTCTTCCAGCAGTATTCGACCATCGACCTGATCTCCGGCGGCCGCGCGGAGATCATGGCGGGGCGCGGTTCCTTCATCGAGTCCTTTCCGCTTTTCGGATACGACCTCGACGACTACGACGCGCTTTTCTCCGAGAAACTCGCCATGCTCATGAAGCTGCGTGAAGGCGAGCGTCTCGACTGGCCGGGCACGGAGCATACGCCGAAGGTCGCCGGGCGCGGCATCCATCCGCAACCGGAGCGTCAACTGCCGCTGTGGATAGCTGTCGGAGGTACGCCGCAGTCGGTCGCCCGCGCGGGCGCACTCGGGCTGCCGCTCGCGCTCGCCATCATCGGTGGCGAACCCGCCCGCTTTGCGCCATTCTTCCAGCTCTACCGTGAATCGGCCCGCCGCGCGGGTCACGCTCCGGAGAAGCTCGCCACCTCTATCAATGTGCACGGCTACGTCGGCGAGACGCTCGACAAGGCCAACGAGGATTTCTACGCCGCGCAGAAGGACGTGATGGACCGCATCGGCCGCGAACGTGGCTGGGGACCTAGCGCGCGCTCCCAATACGACGCGGCCGTCTCCCCGCGCGGAAACCTCTTCGTGGGCAACCCTCAGATGGTCATCGACAAGATCCTCGCCAACCACGAGATATTCGGGTTCGACCGCTTCCTGCTGCAGATGGCGATCGGCGTCATCCCGCACGACCGCATGCTCAAGGCCATCGAGCTTTACGGCACGAAGGTGGCGCCGGCCGTGCGCAAGGCGGTCGGTGGCCCATTGGCGAAGGACGCGGCCGCCACCATATTGGCCGGATGATTCCGCTCTCCGTTCTCGATCTTTCGCCCGTCGTCGAAGGCGGCGACGTATCCCAGTCGCTGGCCAACACGCTCGACCTCGCCCGCCACGCCGAGCGTCTCGGTTACAAGCGCTACTGGCTTGCCGAGCACCATAACATGCCGGGCATCGCAAGCGCGGCGACGTCAGTGGTCATCGGCCATGTCGCGGCCGGAACCTCCTCCATTCGCGTGGGCGCGGGCGGCATCATGCTGCCCAACCACGCCCCGCTGGTGATCGCCGAACAGTTCGGCACGCTTGCCGCGCTTCATCCTGGCCGCATCGACCTCGGGCTTGGACGCGCGCCCGGCACGGACCCGCTCACCGCCCGTGCGCTGCGGCGCAATCTCGCCGGCGATGTCGACAGTTTCCCGCAGGACGTGGTCGAACTGATGGGCTATTTCGCGCCTTCCGAGCCTGGCCAGCGGGTGCGTGCCGTGCCTGGCGAGGGGCTCGACGTGCCGATCTGGATACTCGGATCAAGCCTATACGGCGCGCAACTGGCGGC
>JAEYRU010000002.1 GCA_023435335.1 Pseudomonadota bacterium | reverse complement strand
AGGCGAGCACGCCGCGGTCGGCAAATGTGCCCTCGCCCTCCCGCCCTTCCAGCACCACCGCGCCGGCGCCGTCGCCGAACAGCACGCAGGTCGTGCGGTCGGTCCAGTCGAGGATGCGCGAGAAGGTTTCGGAGCCGATGACCAGCACCCTGCGAGCCATGCCGCCGCGGATATGCAGATCGGCGGTGGTGATTGCGTAGACGAAGCCGGAGCAGACCGCCTGCATGTCAAATGCGTAGCCGTGGCGCATGCCGAGCCTCTGCTGGATCTCGACCGCGCTCGCCGGGAATGTGTTGTTGGGCGTCGATGTCGCCAGGATGATGAGGTCTATGTCGTCTGGCGTCATCCCGGCGTTGTCCAGGGCGGCGCGGGCGGCCGCCTCGCCCAGCGACACGGTCGTCTCGTCATCGGACGCGATGCGGCGTTCGCTGATGCCGGTGCGCTGCACGATCCATTCGTCGGACGTTTCGACCACGCCCTCGAAGTCGGCGTTCTTCATCACACGCCGCGGCAGGGCGGCACCGACGCCGCATACGACGGATCGCATCATTCAAGCTGTTCCTTACTAGTTTCCATTCGCCGTGACCGGCGCGGCCGGGGCCAGGCCATGCAGAGCATGGAACCGGTCCAGTTCCGAGCGAATCTTGTCGAGGAGCCCACGCCGGACCATGTCGTAGCCGACCTCCACAGCGGCGGCGAAGCCCTCGTCGTCAGTGCCGCCATGGCTCTTCACCACCAGGCCGTTGAGGCCGAGCAGCACGCCGCCATTGATCTTGCGGACGTCCAGTTTCTCGCGGAGCCGCTGGAAGGCGGAGCGGGCAAAGACGTAGCCGATGCGCGCCATCACCGTCCGGCTCATGGCGGCGCGCAGGTACTCCGCGATCAGCTTGGCGGTGCCTTCGGCCGTCTTCAGGGCGATATTACCGGAAAACCCCTCGGTCACGACTACATCGACGGTGCCCTTGGCGATGTCGTCGCCCTCCACGAAGCCCGCATATTCCATGGAATCGAGTGCCGCGTCGCGCAGCATCCGGCCCGCTTCCTTGACCTCTTCCTGGCCCTTGATCTCCTCGACACCAACGTTGAGCAGTCCCACCTTGGGGCGGTCGAGCTGGAAAAGCGCGTGCGCCATCGCCGTGCCGAGAATGGCAAAGTCGACGAGCTGCTGGGCGTCGGCGCCGATGGTGGCACCAACGTCAAGCACGACGCATTCGCTGCGCACGGTCGGCCACAGCGCGGCGATCGCGGGCCGCTCGATCTTGGCCATCGGGCGCAGGCAGAACTTGGCCATCGCCATCAGCGCGCCGGTGTTGCCGGCCGAGACGCAGACGTCAGCCTCGCCGGTCTTTACCGCCTCGATCGCCCTCCACATGGACGACTTCCAGCGGCCCTGGCGCAGCGCCTGGCTCGGCTTGTCGTCCATGCGAACTGCAACCTCGCAATGATGAAAGGTCGAGACCCGCCTCAGCGCCGGGAACTTTTCCAGCACCGGCTCCACGTCCTCAGCGCGACCATACAGCAGGAACTGGACGTCGGGACGGCGTTCGACGACCCGAGCCAAGCCCGCCAGCACGACGGCGGGTCCGTGGTCCCCGCCCATGGCGTCAATGGAAATTCGTATCACGCGGAATTCGCCCCATCAGGTCGCGCGGGAGGGCACTCGCCCGAAGTGCGGCGAAAATAGCGTTTTTGCGCCGCCGCACAACCGGGATTCGGCACCCCTCCGCGGGATTTCATGACTTGCCGGCAAGGCTGCGGAGCTTTTCGTACAATGGCCCATGGCTCTCCTCATCGGCAGCCCCCTGCCCTTCCGAAGCCAATTCGACCGATACGTCTGCCTTGCGAGGGTACGGTTCGATGGCCAGCGCGAAAAACTCCTCCGCCAGCGCACCGACATCGATCGAATCGCCTGAGAATGTCTCGGGCGTATCCGGTCCCTCGGCGTCGAGCACCATTTCCCCCCGCTCGATCCAGCCGGGAACCGCCATCTTCGAGCCCTCCGGCACGAATATCGCGTCGACCGGCGTGTCTATGCGGGCGGAAACCGGCTCCAGGGTGACGACGCAGGCCTGTGTGATCGTTGCCACGACATGGCCGGAAACCTTCACCCCGTCCCCCTTCCACGGCGTGAGCAGCAGGTCCAGCCGGAAGCTGTTGACGGCGAGCAGGCCGTGCCCGGCAGCGAGGGCGGCGCGCTGCCCTTCATCGGCCTCGAGCCATACCGGCAAGCCGGTACGCGCCAGGCGCGTCACGTTCACCCGGTAGGACACCGGGCTAACGGCAGTTGTCGGGTTCATGCCGCTTCTCCATGAGGGGCGCGGTCGGCACTCGGAAAGGCCAAGCGGCCCGCGACAAATCCCTCCGCCGGCTGCCCGGCGAGCGCATCGCGCGCGGCGAGAACGTACGCGGCGAGACTCTGCGCCTGCGGCCATGCGTCGGTATCCGGCCGGATATTGCGAGTGAGCGCGGCGGCCAGAGCCGTGGCGTCGTCGGCATCGAGAGCGGCGTCGTAGGCGCCGACCCGGCCATAGAACATGCGCGCCAGCTTCTTCATGCGCTTGGGAACGCCCATATCGCCTATGCCGAGCTCACGAATTGAATGCTCGACCTCCTTGAAGAACTCGTCGGTGAGTTCCTGCGCCACGTCGCGCGCGGCCCCCTGCTCCGCGCGCAGCCTGTGCAGCAGGAGGAAGAGGTGCAGCGCCATCATCTCGTAGCGGCCGAGGGGCGTGTCCGGCACCTGCCACTCCGAATACAGCAGCGGCTGCCGCGCGGCCGCCACGATTTCACCGTAGAGCGCGTCCACGACCAACCGGTTGGATCGGTTGGGAAGGCCAAAAAGGCGCCTGAGCATCGCGGACGAACTCCGTTTTCATGTTCCGGGGCTTCGGGGGGTCCCGGTTGCATCGCCGGCAAAGCTGGTTTACCGCTTTTCGCGCCCGGGGGAAACCGACATGGAACCTGGCGGCGGGCTGCGTTGGGGCATTGGGTGAGGTGAAAAGTGTTGCAGCAGTCGACTGATTTCAATACCCGGCGGCGATTTCAAGGCGGCGTCGCGACAGTGGCCGTTGCAGCATTGCTGCTTGCCGGCTGCAACGCCTCGCAGACGCTGAATCCACGGGAAACCTACACCCAGGGCTACATCATCGACCAGCAGACGCTGGACCAGGTGCCAGTGGGATCGAGCCGCGAGCAGGTCATCCTGGCGCTCGGCTCTCCCTCTACGACGGCAACGTTCGACAACGAGGTCTTCTACTACATTTCGCAGACGCGGGTGCGGGCAGTGGCCTTCGCCAATCCCAAGGTCGTCGACCAGCGCGTGCTCGCGGTCTATTTCGGCGATGACGGCCGGGTGCAGAACATCGCCAACTACGGCCTGCAGGACGGCAAGATATTCGATTTCATCTCACGCACCACGCCAACGGCGGGCAAGGACCAGAACTTCCTGATGCAGATGATCGGCGGCGTGGCTGGCGGCGGGCTCAGGGCGCGGCTGCCCGGAAGCTGATCATCGCCGGGCGTTCGGCGCAACGCAGTAGGAAAGGAAAAGCCCCGCGGGATCGCTCCCGCGGGGCTTTTTCATGAGCAATCCCCTCAGTGCGCGAGCACTGCGAGCAGCAGGAGCGCCATGATGTTGGTGATCTTGATCGCCGGGTTCACGGCCGGTCCGGCGGTATCCTTGTAGGGATCGCCGACCGTATCGCCAGTCACCGACGCCTTGTGGGCCTCGGAACCCTTCTCGTGCCTGACGCCATCCTTGTCGACGAAGCCGTCCTCGAACGACTTCTTGGCGTTGTCCCAAGCGCCGCCGCCCGACGTCATCGAGATCGCCACGAACAGGCCGTTGACGATCACGCCGAGCAGCGAGGCGCCGAGAGCTGCAAACGCGGAGGCCTTGGAACCGGAGATCAGCAGCACGCCGAAATAAACGACGAGTGGCGCCAGCACCGGCAGCAGGGACGGGATGATCATCTCCCGGATGGCTGCCTTGGTCAGCAGGTCGACGGCTCGTGCGTAGTTAGGCTTGGACGTGCCGGCCATGATGCCCGCGTCCTCGCGGAACTGCCTGCGCACTTCCTCCACGATGGAGCCGGCCGCGCGGCCGACCGCCGTCATGGCAATGCCGCCGAAGAGGTACGGGATGAGACCGCCGAAGATCAGGCCCGCAACCACGTAGGGGTTGGAGAGCGAGAACGAGACGTCTCCCATGTCGGCGAAATACGGGAACTGGTCGCTGTTGGCGGCGAAGAACTCCAGGTCGTAGGAGTAGGCCGCGAACAGAACCAGCGCGCCCAGGCCGGCCGAACCGATGGCGTAGCCCTTGGTGACCGCCTTGGTCGTGTTGCCGACGGCATCCAGCGCGTCGGTAGACTGGCGGACTTCCTTGGGCAGGCCGGACATCTCGGCGATGCCGCCCGCATTGTCGGTCACCGGGCCGAAGGCGTCGAGCGCCACGATCATGCCGGCGAGGCCGAGCATCGTGGTGACCGCGATCGCCGTGCCGTAGAGGCCGGCAAGCTGGAATGTGGTCAGGATGCCGCCGACGATGACGATCGCCGGCAGCGCCGTCGATTCCAGCGAAACGGCCAGGCCCTGGATCACGTTGGTGCCGTGGCCGGTTACCGAGGCCTGCGCGATGGAGTTCACCGGACGCTTGTTGGTGCCCGTGTAGTACTCGGTGATCACGACGATCAGGCCGGTCACCACGAGGCCGATGAGGCCGCAGATGAACAGGTTCGTGCCGGTGATCGCGATTCCGTTCACTGTGCCGATGCCGCCCCAGCCGATGGTCAGGGAGGTGGCTGCGCCGATACCGATCACGGTGAGCAGGCCGGTGACGATGAGTCCCTTGTAGAGAGCGCCCATGATCGAGCCGTTCGAACCCAGGCGGACGAAGAACGTACCGATGATCGAGGTGAGAATGCAGGCGGCGCAGATGGCCAGCGGATAGATCATCACCGAACCGAGGATGTCGGTCCCGGCGAAGAAGATCGCCCCGAGCACCATGGTCGCAACCACGGTCACCGCGTAGGTCTCGAACAGGTCAGCCGCCATACCGGCGCAGTCGCCGACATTGTCGCCCACGTTGTCGGCGATGGTGGCGGGATTGCGCGGATCGTCCTCGGGAATGCCCGCTTCCACCTTGCCGACGAGGTCGCCGCCGACATCCGCACCCTTGGTGAAGATGCCGCCGCCGAGACGGGCGAAGATCGAGATGAGCGAGGCGCCGAAGCCGAGCGCGACGAGCGCGTCGATGACGGTGCGGTCAGCCGGGGCGTAGCCCATCGGGCCGATCAGAACCCAGTAGTAGACGGCAACGCCGAGCAGCGCGAGGCCGGCAACCAGCATGCCGGTGATGGCGCCCGACTTGAAGGCGATGTCGAGACCCGCCGACAGGCTTCCCGATGCCGCCTGCGCGGTGCGCACATTGGCGCGCACGGAGACGTGCATGCCGATGTACCCGGCTGCCCCCGACAGCACTGCCCCGATGAGGAAGCCGATCGCCGCCACGCCGGACAGCAGCCACCAGGCCAGGAGGAAGACCACCGCGCCGACGATGGCGATGGTGGTGTACTGGCGATTGAGATAGGCCTGCGCACCCTCACGGATGGCGCCAGCGATTTCCTGCATGCGAGCATTTCCCTGGTCGGCCGCGAGGACCGACTGCGTCGCCCAGATGGCGTAGACAATGGAAAGCAGGCCGCAGGCGATGACGACGTAAAGCATGGTCATTGCCGATTTCCCTGAAGTTTTGTCCGCAAGAACCCCTCCGCGGACCGTTCGGTTAAGGGCGGACTTATCCTCCCTTTCGCTGCGGCTTATGCGTAAGCCTCCGGGGAACGTCAAGGTTTCGTTCAGCTTTTGCCGGGGGAATCGAAGCCAGACGACGCAGTGAGGCTTTTCGAAACGATTTAAGACGACCGATCCGTGATCAGGACACGATTCTGAGCAGCGGCGCGCTTGCCTCTCGCCCGAAACCTTATCCGATCGCCGGCCTTCTCAAGCGAAGCACCAGCACGCCGAGGGCCGTAAGACACACAGCCGATACCGGCAGCACGACCCAATTGAGCATATCCCAGCCCCAGCTGTTGTAGACTAGGCCGGACATCAGGGAGGCGAAGGCGACGGAGGAGAACAGCACGAAATCGTGGAAACCCTGCACCCTGCTCTTCTCTGAGGGACGATAGCTTTCGGCGACCATTGCGGTTGCGCCGATGAAGCCGAAATTCCAGCCGAGCCCGAGCAGGATCAGCGCGGTCCAGAATTGCCAGAGCTGGATGCCGGACAGCGCCACAATCGCGCAGGCGACGAGCAGGAGAAGGCCGACGGCGACGACCGTCTCCTTGCCGAACCGGGTGATCAGGCGGCCGGTGAAATAGCTCGGCGCGAACATGGCCATGACATGCCAGGAAATGCCGAGCGTGGCCTCGTCCGGCGTGAATCCGCAACCGACCATGGCCAGCGGCGCGCCGGTCATGACGAAGCTCATCAGGGCGTAGCTGCCGACGGCGCAGAGCAGCGCCACGGCGAAATAGGGCTGGCGCACGATCTCGCCCAGGGGCCGCGCCGGCTGGTCCCTCACTTCGCGCTCTGCCGGCGCGTCCTTCCTGAGCCGCAGGAAGGAGAGGATGAAGGCGCCGGCGAGCGCCAGTCCGATGATCGATGCGAAGGATCCGGCAAACATCACCGGGGCAAGCGCTTCGCGGGTGAAGATGACGATCTGCGGGCCCAGGATAGCGGTAATCACGCCGCCACCAAGAACCCAGGAGATGGCGCGCGCCTTGAATTCGGGCGGCGCGTTGTCGGCCGCGGCGAAGCGGAACTGCTGCACGAAAGCGCCGCCGGCGCCGACCACCAGCAGGCCGGTGACGAACAGCCAGAAGCTCATCTGGTAAAGGGCCATGGTGGCGACCAGGCCGCCAAGCCCGGTCACGACGGTGCCCGCCATGAAGCCACCGCGCTGTCCCAGCGCGCGGATGATCGCGGCGGCGGGGATGGCCCCGACGGCGACGCCCACAGTGAAGGCTGTGACGGGGGCAGTTGCCAGCGACTTGTCGGCGGCAAGAAGATAATGACCGGCAAGGCCGCCGATAGAGATGGAAATCGGCGCGGCGGAACCCACGATCGCCTGCGCGGCGGTCAGGATGAAGGCGGTGCGGCGCGCCTCGCGGTCGAAACCCTGCGTGTTCACGAAGCGTCCTTGCCCCTGCCCTCGCCGCGCATGCGCCGTGCCACGCGATCGAGAACCGCGTTCACCAGCTTCGGCTCCTCCTCGCTGTAGAAGGCCTTGGCGATGTCCACATATTCGGAGACGATCACGGCTACCGGCACGTCCGACCGCTCCATCAGCTCGTAGGTGCCGGCGCGCATGATGGCCCGCAGCGTGGTATCCAGGCGTGACAGCGGCCAATCCTCCGTCAGCGACTGGCGGATGACGGGGTCGATGGTCTTCTGATGCCCGACCACGCCAGACAGGATTGCCCGGAACCACTGGGCATCGGCCTCGCGATAGACGTCACCGTCGAGTTCCTTGCCAAGCCGGAACGCCTCGTACTCAGCCGCGGTCTCCAGCACGCCGCTGCCGGAGAGGTCCATCTGATAAAGCGCCTGCACGGCGGCCAGCCGGGCGGCGCCGCGCTTGTTGGCCTGGCGGGCGGTGGATTGCGCGGATTGCGGAGCTTCAGCCACGGTCACGCACCAAGCTTCTCGCGCAGCGCGATCATCGTCAGCGCCGCGCGCGCGGCGAAGCCACCCTTGTCGCCCTCGCTGATGCGGGCGCGCGCCCAAGCCTGCTCCTCGTTCTCTACGGTGAGAATGCCGTTGCCGATGGCGAGCGATTCCTCGACCGCGAGGTCCATCAGGGCGCGGCTCGATTCGTTGGCGACGATTTCGAAGTGGTAGGTCTCGCCGCGGATCACGCTCCCGAGCGCGACGAAGCCGTCATACTCCGTGCCTCCGTCTTCCGCCGCGTCGAGCGCGAAGGAGATCACCGCCGGGATTTCCAGCGCGCCGGGAACGGTGATGACGTCGTAGGTGGCTCCGGCTTCGCGCAGCGCGGACGTCGCGCCATCCAGGAGCGCATCGGCGAGGGCGTCGTGAAAGCGCGCCTCGACGATCAGCACATGCGCCTCATCAGGCGCGATGAAAGCCTTGCCGTGTTCAGAAGTGCCAGCCATTCGGTGCTCCGGAAAGCCGGTCACTTAGGCTGATCCGCGGGCAACGGCAAGCGCTTCTAGGAGATGGCGGCTCTGTGGCTGGCGCAAGCCTCGCGCGGCCGCGGCCTACGCGCCGGAGAATTCGCGTTCCGCTTCCATCAGCCGCGCTGCATAGCGCGCCATCGTGTCGACCTCCAGGTTGACGGTGTCGCCGACCTGCCGCTCGCCCCAGGTAGTGACCCGCAGCGAATGGTGGATCAGAAGCACGTCGAAGCGCGTCCCACCCACCTTGTTGACGGTCAGCGACGTGCCGTCCAGCGCGACCGAGCCTTTCGGCGCGATGAATCTGGCAAGTTCGTGCGGGGCCTCGAGCGTGAAGCGCACCGCATCGCCCTCGTCGTCCCGCGCCACGATCTCGGCCGTCCCGTCGACATGGCCGGATACGATGTGGCCGCCAAGCTCGTCGCCGACCTTCAGCGCGCGCTCAAGGTTGATGCGCGTGCCCTGCCGCCAGTCGCGCGCGGTCGTAAGCCGAAGCGCCTCCTCCCAGGCCTCCACCTCGAACCAGCGCGCGTTCGACTCCGCTTCCGGCAGCGCCACAACCGTCAGGCACACGCCGGCGCAGGAGATGGAAGCGCCGATATCGATGGTGGCGGGATCGTACGCCGTCTCGATGCGAAGGCGCACGCCCTCGGCCAGGGGACGCGTTGCGCTCACCGTTCCGATGTCCGTCACAATCCCCGTGAACATCAGGTCTGCCTCTCGTATTCTAACAGCCGATCTTCGCCCAACGCGCCGGATCTCACCATGGTGTAGCCTTCCGGGACGTTGTCCAGCGCGACCGGCGCGGCGACCCCGCCCTCCCCGACTACGACCGCACTGCGGAACAGGGCGATGCGATCGACCAGCCCAGCCTCGAGTAAGCGGCGCGCAGTGTCGGCTCCGCCTTCCACCAGAATGCTCTTCAGGCCGGTAACGCCAAGGAACCGGACGATCTCGCGGGGATCGAAGCGGCCCTTGTAGTCCGAGGCGAGAAGGTGGACGGAAGCGCCGCGCTGGCGCAGGGCATCAACGGCGGAGCGTGGCGCCTTCTCGGTCACGAGAAGCATCACGCCGCTGGCCTGTCGCTCGGCAAGCAGGCGGGCCTCGGGCGGCATCCGGGCGAAAGGGTCGATGACGACGCGGACAGGCGAGCGCTCACGGAGCCCCTCGAGGCGCACCGTCAGGAGGGGATCGTCCTCGATGACCGTGCCGACGCCGACCATGATTGCTTCGTGCGCCACGCGCATCATCTGCGCGGCATCGCGCGCAACGGGTCCCGTGATCGCGACCTGCCCCGCACCGCGGCGGCCGATGCATCCGTCGGCGGAGACGGCCAGTTTCAGCGTGAGGAACGGCCTGCCCCTCCCCTTCAGAGACAGGAAGCCCTCCATCGCCTGGCGCGCGGCCGCCTCCTCGCATCCGACGGCGACCTCGATACCGGCGCGGCGAAGGATGGAGACGCCGCGTCCCGCGACGCGGCTGTCCGGGTCGAGCACGGCGACGACGACGCGCGCGACACCGGCCGCGACCAGGGCGTCGGCGCAGGGCGGGGACTTGCCGATATGGGAGCACGGTTCGAGCGTGACATAGGCGGTCGCGCCTCGCGCAAGCGCGCCCGCCTCCGCCAGCGCCTGCAGTTCGGCATGGGGCCGGCCGCCCAAAGCCGTGACGCCGCCGCCTACGATGGTTGGTTCGCCCGCCAAGTCGTGCCGCACGATAAGCGCGCCGACCGACGGGTTCTCACCAGTCAGCCCCAGATGCCAGCGCGACAGGCGGATGGCGGCCGCCATGAAGCGCCGGTCGTCCGCGTTGAAGGAAGCTGTGGTCTGGTCGGCCGCCGGCATGGATCAGCCAGCCTCTTCCTCGCCCTTGAGCTCGCCGAGCAGTTCGTGGAAGTCGCGCGCCTCGCGGAAGTTGCGGTAGACGGAGGCGAAGCGGACGTAAGCGACATCGTCGAGCGACTTCAGCGCCTCCATGACAAGCTCCCCGATCTTGTCGGAGGGTATCTCGCTCTCGCCGGAGCTCTCCAGCTGCCGCACGATGCCGGTCACCGCGCGCTCCACCCGCTCCGGATCGACATTGCGTTTCCTGAGCGCGATGTCGAAGGAGCGCATCAGCTTGTCGCGGTCGAACGGCATCTTGCGGCCGCTTCTCTTCGCGACCACCAGGTCGCGAAGCTGCACCCGCTCGAAGGTGGTGAAACGGCCGCCGCAATCCGGGCAGACGCGCCGCCTGCGGATTGCCGCCCCGTCTTCGGCGGGGCGGGAATCCTTCACTTGTGTGTCGAGCGACTGGCAGTACGGGCAGCGCATGAAGGTCAGCCCATATAAGGATACAGCGGGAAGCGGTCGGTCAGTGCGATCACCTTGCCCTTGACGACTTCCTCGACGGCGGCGTTGCCTTCGTCCGAATTGGCCGCCTTCAGCCCGTCGAGCACTTCTGCGATCAGCTTGCCGATCTCGCGGAACTCGGCCTGGCCGAAGCCGCGCGTGGTGCCTGCCGGCGTGCCCAGCCTGACGCCGGACGTCACGAAGGGGCGCTCGGGGTCGAAGGGAATGCCGTTCTTGTTGCAGGTGATGTTGGCGCGGCCGAGGGCTGCCTCGGCGCGCTTTCCGGTGGCGTTCTTGGGCCGCAGGTCGACCAGCATGAGATGATTGTCGGTGCCGCCCGACACGATGTCGAGCCCCGTCTCCTGCAGGCTGGCGGCGAGCGCCTTGGCATTGGCGACGATATCGGCTGCATACGTCTTGAAGGAGGGCTGCAGCGCCTCGCCGAACGCCACGGCCTTGGCAGCGATCACGTGCATCAGCGGGCCGCCCTGCAGGCCCGGAAAGACTGCGGAGTTGATCCTCTTGGCAATATCCTCGTCGTTGGTGAGGATCATGCCGCCGCGTGGACCGCGCAGCGACTTGTGGGTCGTCGTGGTCACCACATGCGCATGGGGCAGCGGCGACGGATGCACCCCGCCGGCCACAAGGCCCGCGATGTGCGCCATGTCGACCATCAGGTAGGCCCCCACCTCGTCGGCGATCTCGCGGAAGCGCTTCCAGTCCCACACTCGGGAATAGGCGGTGCCGCCGGCCAGGATCAGCTTCGGTCGATGCTCGCGCGCCAGCCGTTCCACCTCTTCCATGTCGAGCAGGTGGTCATCACGGCGCACGCCGTAGGACACGACGTTGAACCACTTGCCTGACATGTTCACCGGCGAACCGTGCGTCAGGTGGCCGCCGGAGTTGAGGTCGAGACCCATGAAGGTGTCGCCCGGCTGCAGCAGCGCAAGGAACACGGCCTGGTTCATCTGGCTGCCGGAGTTCGGCTGCACATTGGCGAAGTTGCAGGAAAACAGCTTCTTCGCCCGCTCGATGGCCAGTTCCTCGGCAATGTCGACGAATTCGCAGCCGCCGTAGTAGCGCTTGCCTGGATAACCTTCCGCGTACTTGTTCGTCATGATCGAGCCCTGCGCCTCGAGCACGGCACGGGAGACGATGTTTTCGGAGGCGATCAGCTCGATCTCGTGGCGCTGGCGACCGAGCTCGGAGCGGATGGCGCCGAAAATCTCCGGATCCACTTCCTCGAGCGGCGCGGAAAAAAAGGTATCGGCAGGCGCCGAATGAGCTGTCGCTGTCGCCATTGGTGGTCCTTCGAGTCTGTCAACGCGGTGGAGCCGCGCGCTTAACACGTTTCATCGCCCCCTGCCACGTGCGGGGGTGCGAAATCTTGCCCCGTCCCGACGATGGAGCAATATCCGCCCTCCAGACGCGACGAAGGCCGCCCGCGGACGCGGACGGCCTTCGTGTCGAGTGCGAGATCGTATCAGAGCGTGCTGGAAAGCTGCAGCTCGTCCACGCCGTCGCGACCGTAGATGTCGTCGCGGAAGTGCACGACGGCGTCGCCCGTCGACCACGCCGAGACATAAGTGAAATAGACCGGAACGGGCTGGGCCAGCCCGACAGGCGTGCTTTCGCCCGACTTGATGGTCTGCTCGAAGCGTCCGCGGTCCCACCCCTCGGTGCCCCGGAGCAGCCAGGTGACGAGATCGCGCACGTTCTGGACGCGCACGCAGCCCGACGAGTGGAAGCGGTCGAGGTCGGTAAACAGGCTCTGCTGCGGCGTGTCGTGCATGTAGACGGCATGCTCGTTGGGGAAGTTGATCTTCACCGCGGACATGGCGTTGATCTTGCCGGGGTCCTGGCGGAACCGCAGCTTGGCCGCCTCCTCCGTCGACCAGTCGATGGTCAGCGGGTCCACCTCGTCGCCGTTGGGCCCGAGGATGCGGATGTTGTTTTTGGTCAGGTACTCCGGGTCCTTGCGCATCAAGGGGATGATGTCCTTGCGGACGATTGATTCCGGGGCGTTCCAGTAAGGGTTGATGATGATTTCGTTGATCCTGGAGCTCAGGATCGGCGTCTGGCGGTCGACCTTGCCGACGACGGCCGTGTGGCGCAGCACCACCCGCCCGTTCTCGACCGCTTCGATCGAGGCCGCGGGGATATTGACCATCACGTAGCGTTCACCGAGCGACCCAGACATGGAGCGGAGCCGCACGAGGTTCGTCTCGAGCTGCGCGAGGCGGATCGGCGCGCTCACGTTCATCGCCGCGAAGGTGTAATGGCCGGTGACGCCGTCGGCCGGCAGCCCGTGGCGGGCCTGGAAGCGCTTGAGGGCGGCATCCACGTAAGAATCGAAGGCGGGGCTGATTCCGGCCGCCATCGACAGATCGCCGGATACCATGAGCCTGCGGCGCAACATCTCTACGTCTGGATCGATGACGCCGAGCTTCAGCTTCTTGGTCGCGGGCACGACGGGCCATCCGCCTTGCGCAACGATGCCCTGGTAATGGCCGATGGCCTGCTCGACGTAGAAAACCGTCTCGGGGCTGTAGATCGGAAGCGTCGAAGCCACGCTGGCGCCGCCGGTGCTCGCGCCCGCGTCGAACTGATCGTTCCAGCCGCCGCGCCGCGGCGCATTCAGGATCTCGTCTATCACCGTCTGCGCAAGCGCTGACGAAGCAAATGTCGAAGCGGCGAGCGCTCCCGCACCTCTGAGGAAGCTGCGGCGTTTCAGGGACATCAGTCACCTCCGGTTGCGCGTGGTTCCGATAACCAATATCGGCCCATCACCATCAAATCAAAGTAAACAAACCGCCAAGACGGTTGCGGCAAGTCCACCTGCACACCGACTGCACAAGGCTTCGCGAGGCGGCGGACTACAGGAACACGGTCAAGGGAAAGCCATTCGAATATGGCGGCAACGTGGCCAGCGGAAGCCCTTGCGCGGGCGCGGCCCGGCGCTGTCGCAATCCGGCAACAGTGGCGTGCCGACAAAAGAAAACCGGCGCCTGGAAAGCGCCGGTTTTTCGCCGCGTGCCGCCATGTCCCGCCGGTTCCCCGGGGCGGCAGGGGCAGGATGAGAAGGTGAGCCTTACATCCGGTAAGCGATCGTATCGTTCCAGAAGCGGTCGAGACGCTGCAACGCCCGGTTCATCTGGTGGAAATCCTCGCGGTTGATGCCGCCGACCTGCTCGATCGAGCCGACATGACGCTCGTAGAGACGGCCCACGACGTCCGCGATCTCCTGGCCCTTGGGGGTCAGGCTGACGCGGACGGAACGGCGGTCCACCCGCGAGCGCTGGTGATTGATGAAGCCCAGTTCCACCAGCTTCTTCAGGTTGTAGGAGACGTTCGAGCCGAGATAGTAGCCGCGCGAGCGCAGTTCTCCGGCCGTCAGTTCCGCATTGCCGATGTTGAACAGCAGCAGCGCCTGGATGGCGTTGATGTCGTTGCGGCCCTTGCGGTCGAACTCGTCCTTGATCACGTCGAGCAGCCTGCGGTGCAGGCGTTCGACCAGTTGCAGGGATTCCAGGTAAAGCGAGCGGATCGCGTTGCGCGGATCCTCGTTGGCTGCTGGGGCGGTTTTCGCCTCCTGACGCGAAGTCATCATTTTGGTTGCCTCTCCGTTTGACGCCTGGTGACTTTTTTGTTTCTCACCTTGATCGCGACCTTATCGAATGCCTCTAAAATTCGACTTAAACCTCAGCCTTAACAGGAGGTTATGCCAGCCGGCATGCAAAAGACGCTGAATGGGCGGTTAACGGTGGAGGGAGAATTCGAGAGGTTGCGGGCTCAGACGGCGTCCTGGCTGCGCCGGCGCTCCAGGAAGAACGCAAGCTGGAACGCGAGCAGCAGGAGCAGGATGAGGCCGTGCCCGACGACCGCCTGGAAGCGGTCGCCGTAGAGTTCGGGAAAACCGGCATACATGATCGTCTCCACCGCCGCGGCGATGAACCAGATCACCGGCCCCCAGGAGGCCAGCATCCACAGGCCGCTCGCGGCCAAGGGGAAGAGCACGGCGAGCGAGACCGCCACCACCTGCCAGTGCGGCGGCATGAGGTCGAAGCGCCAGAGTTCACCCTGGTAGTAGCCGATCAGGCGAATCCAGTAGGACAGGCCGAGCAGGAGACACAGGACTGCGAGGCCGCGGCTGAACCACTGGTACACCAGCCCCGTCACCGAGACCTTGATGTGTTCCTCGGTCATGCCGTCCATCACAGTCGCAGTTCCCCTCCGGGAAGCGGCTCGAAATGCGCTGCCACCGCCGCCGGATCGACCTCGTCTAGGCTCGCCGGGCGCCACGCCGGCGCGTTGTCCTTGTCGATGACGGCGGCGCGAATTCCCTCGTAGAAATCATGGCCGGCGAGCATACGGTTGAGGATGCGGAACTCCATGCGCATGCACTCGTCCATCTCGAGCGCCGCGCCAGCTTCGATCTGGTCGAAAGCGACACGGAGGCTGGTCGGCGATTTGGTCCGCAGCACGGCAAGCGTTTCGGCCGCGAACGTGTCGGCGGCGGCGTCCCCCTCGAGGCTGGCGATGACGGCGTCGAGCGAGCCAAGCGAGAAATGCTTGTTGATGGCAAAGACGCGCGCCTCGTCGATCTGGCGTTCAGGGACCACGGCGTGCGCGTTCAGGATCTGCCGAGGATTACCGCTGCGGGTTAGCTCCCGCGCCAGGAGCGCCAGTTGGGACGATTCGACAGCGTGCGTGGCAAGTCCGCACCAGAGCTGGTCGCCCCAGCGGATGCGGGTGCCGGTCAGGGCGAGATACATGCCTACGGCGCCCTTGAGCCGCGGCAGGATGTGGCTGCCTCCGACATCCGGAAAGAAGCCGATGCCGACCTCGGGCATTGCGAAGACGGCGTTCTCGGTCACGATCCGGAAGGCGCCATGATACGAGACGCCCACGCCGCCGCCCATGGCGATGCCGTCAATGAGGGCGATGTAGGGCTTGGGATAGGCCGCGATCTTCGCGTTCAGGCGGTACTCGTCGGCGAAGAACTGGACGGGCGGATCGCCCGCCTTGCCTGCACGGTAGATGTCGACGATGTCGCCGCCGGCCGAAAACGCCCGGCCCTCTGCGCGGATGATCACCAGATCCACGTCCGGATCGTCGCGCCAGGCATCGAGCGCGCGCTCCAGTGCCAGCACCATCCGATGCGTCACGGCGTTGAGCGACGCAGGCCGCGACAGCGTGACGACGCCGGCGAGCCCGTCGCGCTCGAAGCCGATTTCGCCGCCGCCGCCGAAGTCTGTCGTCACGCCTGCCCTCCAGCGCGAATCCCGCAGTGTTTTGTTACGAAGCGTGGCGGGGTGCGTCAACGCAGCATCCCCTGGCCGGCCCACAAACGGGCGGCGACTGCTTTGTCCCAATGCGACGGCATGCTATGACGCCGCCAACCGGAGAAAGGCCCCATGAACCGTATAACCCGCCCCCTCCCCGCTTCCACGCGCAGCGTCGACGAGATCACCGGCGGGCGCCGCCTCAGGCGCATGCGCAGGGCCGACTGGTCGCGGCGGCTGGTGCAGGAAAACCGGCTCACGGTGGACGACCTGATCTGGCCGATCTTCCTGATCGACGGCGAAGGCACGAGCCAGCCGGTACCCTCGATGCCGGGGGTCGAGCGGCTGACGGTCGACCGGGCCGTCGCCGCCGCCGAGCGGGCCGCGCACCTGCGCATCCCGGCGATCGCGCTCTTTCCCTACACCGACCCGGACGTGCGCGACCCCACCGGCTCGGAGGCGCTCAACCCGGAAAACCTCGTCTGCGCGGCGACCCGCGCCATCAAGGCGGCGGTGCCCGAAGTCGGCATCGTCCTCGACGTCGCGCTCGACCCCTATACCAGCCACGGCCACGACGGCCTTATGGCCGGCGAGGAAATCGTCAACGACGCCACTGTCGAGCAGCTCTGCATCCAGGCGCTGATCCAGGCCGAGGCCGGTGCCGACGTCATCGCCCCCTCCGACATGATGGACGGCCGGATCGGCGCGATCCGCCGCGCCCTCGACCAGAAGGGCCACGGCCACGTCCAGCTGATGTCCTACACGGCGAAATACGCCTCCGCCTTCTACGGGCCGTTCCGTGATGCGATCGGCACCTCGAAGACGCTGGTCGGCGACAAGCGCACCTACCAGATGGACCCGGCCAACGGCCTCGAAGCGATCCGCGAGGCCGAACTC
>JAEYRU010000007.1 GCA_023435335.1 Pseudomonadota bacterium | reverse complement strand
TCGAGACCGGCTACGTGACCGAGATCTTCCATGCCGCCGCCGGCTCGGTGTGGAACCCGATCGGCGAGGTGATGCCGTCGGAATACGGCAAGGTCTCCATGGCGGTGCGCCGGCCGATGGGCGTCGTTTCGGTGATTTCCCCGTGGAACTTCCCCTGCATCCTGACGGCGCGCGGTTTCCTCTTCCCGCTGGTCGCCGGCAACACGATCGTGCTCAAGCCGTCGGAGGAGACGCCCTATCTGGGCGGGCTGCTGTTCGCCGAGATATTCGAGGAAGCGGGGCTGCCCAAGGGCGTGCTCAACGTCGTCACCTGCTCGCGCCAGAACGTGCAGGAGGTGGGCGACGAGCTGATCGAACATCCCTACGTGAAAGGCATCTCCTTCACCGGCTCGACCGCCGTCGGGCGGCAGGTCGCGGCCAAGGCCGGGGCTCACCTGAAGAAGTGCTGCGTCGAACTGGGCGGCAAGGATTCGCTGATCGTCCTGGACGATGCCGATATGGAGCGCGCCACGCAGGCCGCCAATTTCGGCTCGTTCATGCACCAGGGCCAGATCTGCATGTCGGTCGAGAAGGTGCTCGTGCACGAGAAGATCTTCGACGACTTCCTCAAGCGCTTCGTGGAACGCGCCGGCAAGCTCAAGGTCGGCGACCCGACCAAGAGCAAGGAACACATCATCGGTCCGCTCATCAACGACAAGCAGGTCGGCAAGGTGAAGGAACAGCTCGACGATGCGATCGCCAAGGGCGCCAAGGTCGCGCTCGGCGGCAAGATCGACGGCCGTTTCGTCGAGCCGACCATCCTCACCGGCGTCACGCCGGACATGAAGCTCTACCAGGACGAGACGTTCGGACCGGTCGTGCCGATCATCCCGTTCCGCACCGATGAAGAGGCGGTGCAGATCGCCAACGATACGGAATACGGGCTTTCGGCAGGCGTCATGACGCGCGACGAGGCGCGCGGCCTGGCCATCGTCAACAAGCTCGACACCGGCAACTGCCACATCAACTGTTCCTCGGTGAACGACGAGCCGCACATTCCGTTCGGCGGCTTCAAGGCGTCCGGCGTCGGCAAGCATGGCGGCCGCTGGTCACTCGAGACCTTCACGGAGACCCGCTGGATCACGCTCGATCGCGGCGGCCGTCCGTACCCGCCGATGTTCTAGGCATGCATGACGCCGGGTGCTGCCGAAGACTGCAGCATCCGGCGCGTTTGCACAATCTTTGACCTTGCGGCTTCGGAACCCTGAAAATAAGCTTTTGAACGTGCGGAGGCCGGCCAGGCCTTCGGCAACCCCCGCGAGGCATTACAAATGAAGAGATTGTTCATCACGCTCGCCGGCGCCGCAAGCTTGGCGACGATCGCCGCGTCGCCGGCCGCGGCGCAGTCGAAGACCCTGACCATTTCCTGGTGGGGCTTCAACGGCGAGAAGCTCGACCAGTACATCGTGCAGCCGTTCCAGGAAAAATGCGGTTGCGAACTCGTGTTCGAGACGGGCAACAATGCCGACCGCCTCAACAAGATCAAGCTGCGCGACGGCGGCGGCGTCGACGTCGCCTACTTCACCGATTCCTTCTCCCAAATCGGGATCGAGGAGGGCCTCTTCCAGAAACTCGACCGCTCGAAGGTGCCGAACCTCGAAGGCCTTCACGACCTCGCCAAGGACCCGCAGGGCGGATACGGGCCGGCCTACACGATCGGGCGCGTCGGCATCGTCTACGATTCGGCCAAGGTCGATCCCGCAATCACGAAATGGGCCGATCTCTGGCGCGAGGACCTGGCCGGAAAGATCTCACTGCCCGGGATAACCACCACCGCGGGACCGATGGTCGTCATGATCGCGGGCGAGAAAGCCGGAACGGACGCGTTCACCGACGCCGGCCCGGCCTTCGCTGAGATCGAGAAGATCAAGCCGAACGTGGTGAAGAACTACAATACCGGTTCGGAAATGATCAATCTGTTCTCCACCGGCGAGATCACCGTATCGCTCGCGCAGGACTTCGCGCTCGGCCAGCTTCAAGCTGCGGTACCGACCGTGGTCTGGGCCGACCTGGAGGACGGGGCCATCGCGACGCTCAATACGGTCAACATTCCCAAGGGATCGGAGAATGTCGAACTCGCGCACGAGTTCATCAACTTCATCCTCGACCCTGCGCTGCAACAGACGCTGGCCGAAAACGGCGTGGACGCGCCGGTTGCAAAATCGGTCACGCTGACCCCCGAGCAGGCGAAGCAGTGGACCTACGGGGCGGACATGATCGCCGGTCTCAAGCGGGTCGACTATTCCAAGCTGAACGCGGCCAAGGACGGCTGGATCGAGCAGTGGAACGAGATCTTCGGGATGTGATGGCCTGACAGGTCCGGCTTAATCCCTCTCCGGTCTGTCATCGCCGGAGAGGCCCTTCCCGAGTTCCCACCCCCTATAAGCTCGCCGCATGCTCAAACGCTTCGCAGGATGGACGCTCGCCGCACCGGCCACGCTGCTGGTGATGCTCTGCCTCGTCCTGCCGGTGGCGGCGACGATCGCCATCACGTTCGGCGATGCCAAGGGGATCTTCGCCCCCTACATCGCATTCTTCAGCTCCGGTTTCCGGCGCTCGGTGCTGTGGCGCACGATCGAGATCTCGCTGGCCACCACGGCCATTTCGGTGGCGATCGGTTTCCTGACGGCCTACGTCGTCGCCAAGGCGCCGGGGCGCGCGAAGAGCATCCTCATCATCGCGGCCGTCTTCCCGCTGCTGACCGGCGTGGTCGTGCGCTCCTTCGCTTTCCTCATCATTCTCGGGCGCAACGGCATCCTCAACAATTTCCTGATCTGGGCGGGCGTCACCGACGAGCCGTTCTCCATGTTGTACACGCAATGGTCGGTCGTGCTCGCCATGGTCTATCTGTTCGTGCCGCTGATGATCCTGACTCTGGTGGGCGTGCTGGAGAACATACCGGAAGATGTCGTCCAGGCGGCCGCATCGCTCGGGGCAACACCCGCCGCCACCTTCCGGCAGGTCATCTTCCCGCTTGCCGTTCCGGGCCTGATCGTCGGGGCCGTGCTGGTCTTCACGGGCTCGTTCACCGCCTACGCCACGCCGCAGCTGCTGGGCGGCGAACGGCAGATGGTGATGGGCACCCTGATGTACCAGCGCGCCATGGTGGCCTTCGACTGGGTCGGCGCCTCCACCATCGCCGCCATCATGGTGGTCATCACCATAGGCGTGGTGCTCATCATGACCCGCGTGGCGCGCCGCCTGAACCCCATGGCCACGTGATGGGGGCACTCCGATGACCGCGCGCGTCAACCCGCTGCTGATCGTCTTCGCGGCGCTGGTCTATCTGTTCCTGATGGGCCCGCTGGTCATTGTGGTGGGGGCTGCGCTTTCCGACACGACCTACCTCACCTTCCCGCCGCAAGGCCTGACGCTGCGCTGGTTCGAACGCATCTTCGAGATCGGCGCCTTCCGCCGCACCATCGTGACCAGCCTGCAGCTGGCATTCGCGGCGACGGGGCTCGCGCTGCTGATCGGCATTCCGGCCGCCTACGCGCTCAACCGCTACCGCATCCAGCTGCCGGCGTGGCTGTCCACCGTCTTCGTGCTGCCCATCCTTGTGCCGGAGATCGTGCTCGGCTTCTCGCTGCTGAGGTCGGTGGCGGTGGGCGCCTCGGCGCCGATCTTCGCCGCGCTGCTGATCGGGCATACTCTGATCGTACTTCCCTATTGCGTGCGGGTGATCTCGGCCAGCCTCGCCAGTTTCGACTTTTCCGTCGAAGAAGCAGCGATCAGCCTCGGGTCACCCCCGGTGAAGACCTTCTTCACCATCGTTCTTCCGAACGTCCGATCCGGCGTCATCGCGGCCTTCATCCTGGCTTTCATCACCTCGATCAACGACGTTTCGACCTCCCTGTTTCTCACCGGGCCGGGTGTCTCCACCCTGCCGATCCAGATCCTGGCCCATGTCGAGCAGTTCTTCGACCCGGTGATCGCCTCCGTCTCAGTCCTGCTGATGCTGCTCACCGTCGCCGTCATGGCGATCGTGGAGCGCACGCTCGGCCTCACCTTCCTCGCCAAGTAGAATCGCCGATGACCCAGCCGCTCACCATCGACCATCTCACCGCCCACTACGGCGCGACTAAAGTGCTGGACGACCTGTCGTTGTCGGTCGGCGCCGGCGAACTCGTGTCGCTGCTCGGCGCCTCGGGATGCGTGAAGACCACGACCCTGCGGCTGATAGCCGGCTTCCTGGAGCCGACGAAGGGGACAATCCGGCTCGGCGGCCGCGACCTGACCCGACTGCCGGCGCACCGGCGCGACATCGGGCTGGTCTTCCAGAACTACGCGCTGTTTCCGCACCTTTCCGTGCTCGACAACGTGGCGTTCGGGCTCAAGCAGCGGGGTATGCCGGGTCCGGCGCGCGACAAACGCGCCCGCGAGATGCTCGAGCGGGTCGGCCTGGCCGAGTTGCACGACCGGCTGCCCGGCGCCCTGTCGGGCGGGCAGAAGCAACGCGTGGCGCTTGCCCGCGCCCTGGTGATCGAGCCGCCGCTCCTGATGTTCGACGAGCCCCTGTCCAACCTGGACGCCAAGCTGCGGGTCGACATGCGTGTGGAGATCCGCCAGCTGCAGCGCGCCAACGGCACGACCTCGGTCTACGTGACCCACGATCAGGAGGAGGCCTTTTCCATATCCGACCGCGTGGCGATCATGCATCAGGGGCGGATCATGCAGCTCGACACGCCGGAAACGCTATACCGTAAGCCGGCTAATTCCTTCGTGGCTGGTTTTGTCGGTTTCGAAAACCTGATCCCCATGAAAGTGATCTCACGCAGGGGCGACGTGGTGAGCGCCGAAGCGCCCGGCGGCGTGAAGCTGGATTTTAGCCAGGAGCGCTTCGGCGCGATTCCCGATGCGTTCGTACTGGCGTCACGCGCGGACGGACTGGCGGTTTCGACCGACCCAAAGGCGAAGGGCATCCCAGCCAGGCTAGGACTGAGGACGTATCTCGGGCGCGCCTACCAGTATCAGTGCGAGACCGAGGCCGGCCGCCTGATCGCCAATGGACGCCTTACGGAACCGGCCGCGAGCGACTCCACCGCACAGCTTGTTCCGGTCCCGGAACAATGCTGCATCCTGGCGGTGGAGTAGCCGCATGAGCCTGCTGATCGCCAACGCAACGCTCATTCCCTGCACGCCGGACATGCCGGTGATCGAGAAGGGGCATGTGCTGGTGGAAGGCGAGACGATCGTTTCAGCCGGCGCGGGGCTGCCCGCCGCCGTGCAGGGCGCCGAAATCGTGGACGCCGGCGGCGACATCGTCATGCCCGGCTTCGTCAATCCCCACTGCCATATGGCGATGACGCTGTTTCGCGGACTGGGCGAGGACGTGGACGATCGGCTGTACCGCTATGTGCTGCCCATGGAGCGCAAGTTCGTGACGCCGCAGATGGTGCGGGCCGGCACCGCGCTGGCGGCGCTTGAGCTGATCGAGGGCGGGGTGACGACGGTCGCCGACATGTACTACTTCGAAACTGAGGTCGGGCGCGTGGTAGACAAGGCCGGCCTGCGCGGCGTGGTCGGCCAGACGATCGCCGATTTCGATCCCCCCGACCACAAGACGATCGACGAAGGTTTCGCGCTGACCGAGCAGCTGGCGGACGAGTTTGCTGGCCATGAACGGGTCATCCCCTCGATCGCGCCGCACGCACCCTATTCCACCGATGTCGCGGTGATGAACCGCGTGGCGCGCTGGGCGGACGACTATCCCGACGTGCCGGTGCAGATCCACCTGGCCGAGATGGATTCGGAAATGGAGTGGTGCGCGAAGCACCACGGCATGCGGCCCGTCGAGGTGGTCGAGAAGGCGGGCCTGCTGCGGTCCGGCCTCATCTGCGCCCACTGCCTGCATGTCAACGAGAGCGACATCGCGATGATGGCGGAACGCCAGATCCGCGTCGCGCACAATGCCCGCTCCAACGCCAAGGCAGGACGCGGGATCGCGCCGGTGGAGGCGATGCGCGCGGCCGGCATTCCGGTAGGCATCGCCACCGACGGACCGATGAGCGGAAACACGCTGGACCTGTTCTCGCAGTTCGCTCCAGTCACCATGTTCCAGAAGCTGCTGGGCCATTCGCGCAAGCCGATGCCGGCGAAGGAAGTGATCCGCATGGCGACGATCGAGGGTGCGAGGGTGCTCGGGCTCGACGGCAGGATCGGCTCGCTGGAGCCGGGCAAGCAGGCCGACCTGATCCGCATCGACCTTGCCGCGACGCGGCTGCAGCCGGTCTACGACCATTACGCAACGTTGGTGTTTTCGGCCATGCCCGTCGACGTATCGGATGTGATGGTAGCCGGCAAATGGTTGATGCGGGACCGGGAGGTTCTGTCGCTTGAGCGCAAGAAGGTAATGCGCGACGCGCTTCAGGTCGCAACCGAATTCAAGGCGGAGATTGCCCGGATCGACGCGGATGGCTGAGATCCGCGCAATCATAGACACGGATCCGGGCATCGATGACGCCGTGGCGATCCTGTTCGCCCTCAAATCCGGGCTGTTCGACATTCGCGGCATCACCACGGTTGCGGGCAATCTCGGCATCGAGACCACCACACGCAATGCCGGCCGGATCCTGGCACTCGCCGGGCGCGTCGACATCCCGGTCATTCCGGGCGCGGAACGAGCCTTGTCGCGAAAGGGGCCGTCCAGCATCGACGTGCATGGCGACGACGGGCTGGGCGGCGTTCGCTTTCCCGAGCCGGACGCACCGCCGCTGGCGCGCGACGCGACGAGCTGGATGACAGAACTGCTGACAGCGGAGCCCGCCGGAACCATCGACATCCTGGCGCTCGGACCGCTGACGAATATCGCCCGGCTGACGCGGCAGACACCCGATGCAGCGCGGCGCATGCGCAGGCTCATCGCCATGGGCGGGGCGGTGGACGAGCCGGGGAACGTGGGGCCCCGCGCCGAGTTCAACATCGCCGCCGACCCGGAGGCGGCCGGGATCGTGCTCTCGGCGGGCCTGCCGCTGACGCTGATCCCGCTCGACGTCACCCGCAAGGTGCGCGCGGATCTCGCCTGGTGCGCCCAACTGGAAGCCGCGGGCCCGGCGAGCGCGGCCGCCGCGGCCGCGCTCGTCAAAGCCTATTTCCAGTCGACGCAGGGCAAGGAGAGCCGGCCGCTGCACGACCCGTGCGTGATGCTGCTGGCGGCGCGTCCCGATCTCTTTTCCTGCCAGGACATGGCGCTGGCGGTCGATACCGGCGAGGACGATGACCGCGGCGCACTGACGCGCGATCCTTCGCGGCCGGAAATCCAGGTCGCGATGCGGGTCCAGGCGGGGGAGGCGCTGGCGCTGCTGGCCCAAGGCCTGACGGCGGGCTGAAGCGTCTTGTCCCTTCCGCCCCACGAATTCTGGCAGCATGTCTATCCGCCCGGAACCTTCGCGGCCGCTCGTGGCGGTTACCGCGATCTCTATCCCGCCGGTCTTCCGGACGGGCGGCAGATCGCGCTGCCGATCCGCGTCCTGCCGGGCGACGGAAGCCGCGCCGTCGCCTCGCTCATCATCAACCAGGCGAGTTTCGCGGTCGAGGATGCGCTGGCGCAAGTGCTCGCGGAGCGGGTACGGGCCTGCGATCCGGACGTGGTGGTGGGCGTGCCGACGCTCGGCATCACGGTTGCGGCAGCGCTTGCGCGCCGGCTCGGCCACAGCAGGATCGTGCCGCTCGGGACGTCGCGCAAGTTCTGGTACGAGGACGACCTGTCGCAGCCGATCACGTCGATCACCAGTCCGGGGCAGGAGAAGCGTATCTATCTCGACCCGCGCATGCTGCCGCTGCTGGCGGGACGGCGGGTGGCGGTGGTGGATGACGTGATCGGCACCGGCGCCTCGATGGCGGCCGTGCTCAAGCTACTCGCGGCGGCGCGCGTGCGGCCCGTTGCCGTGGCGGCCGCCATGCTGCAGGGCCGGAACGGCCCGCCGAAGCTCTCGTCGGAGGCAGAATGGGACGGCCCGGTCATAAGCGCGATCGAGACGCCGCTGCTTACGGCCGGGACGGCGGGCTGGGTGCCTATCGACTGAGTAGAACGCGTTCGGCCCATCTCCGCCGGCAGGACGGGATCAGCGGGAGCTACCCGACCGCGCCAGCGCAACCGCGATACGCGCCGCGAGCGCCGCATTGTTCCTCACCAGGGCAATATTCGCGGCGAGGCTGCGGCCGCCTGAGAGTTCGTTGATGCGCGCGAGCAGGAACGGGGTCAGTGCCTTGCGCGCTATGCCCCGCGACGCCGCCTCGGCCACCGCGTCGGCGATTGCGCCGTCGATGAAGGCCGGGTCCAGCGCGTCGCCTTCGGGGATCGGATTGGCGATCAGCATGCCGGTGCCGGAACCAATACGCGCATGCAGGTCGATGGCGCGCGCGATCTCGTCCGGCGTGTCCAGCCGGTGATCGGCCCTGAGCCCGCTGGAGCGGGTGTAGAAGGCGGGGAAATCGTCCTGGCCGAAAGCAATCACCGGGACGCGCTGCGTCTCCAGGTATTCCAGCGTCTTCGGGATATCGAGGATCGACTTCACCCCTGCGCAGACCACAGCCACCTCGGTGCGGCCGAGTTCGGTCAGGTCGGCGGAGATGTCGAAGGTCTCCTCGGCGCCGCGGTGCACGCCGCCAACCCCGCCGGTGGCGAAGATGCGGATGCCGGCGAGCGCGGCGATACGCATGGTGGCCGAGACGGTAGTGCCGGCGGAGCCTGAGCGGACCATCACGGCGGCGAGATCGCGGCCCGAGGCTTTCACCACATGACGCGCCTGGCCGAGGGCGCCCAGTTCCGCCGACCCCAGCCCGGCGCGGAGTTCGCCATCGATCAGCGCCGTGGTCGCCGGCACGGCGCCGTTGTCGCGCACGACCTGTTCCACGGCCCTCGCGGTCTCGACATTGGCCGGGTACGGCATTCCATGCGTGATGATCGTCGATTCCAGCGCGACAACCGGCCTCCCGGTCGCGAGCGCGTCCGTCACCTCCCGGTCGACCCGTACCAGATCCGTCATTTCCTGCCTCATGTCAGCATACGATCCGCCGCCCGTTGGAGCAGACCCGGCGAAAGACCGGGATGTACGCTCATTTCGCTTTCCGTCGTCAGCGCAGCCAGCAGTGCGCCGCTTCGGGCGGCCTGCAGCACCGTTTCACCGGCCAGAATACGGTAGAGCGTGCCAGCGGCAAACGCATCGCCCGCGCCGGTGATGTCCACGGGGTGAGCGGGGACGGCGCCCGCCGAAACCACGCCTTCGGCGCCTGCGACCGCGTAGCCCTTCGCACCCTGCGTCACAATGACCTGCGCAGCGCCGGCTTCGTGCAAGCCGGCGGCGGCCTCGGAAGCGGTCATTTCGCCAGCCCGGCCGAGCATCGCGCCCGCCTCGACGAGATTGGTGAAGATGAGGTCCACGCCGGACAGATCGCTCGGCAGCCGCATCGCCTTTGGCGAGGAAACCGTGTTGATGGCCAGCCGGATATCGCTCGCTCTCGCGCGCCCGATCAGCGAGGCAAGGGTTTCGGCCGGCGGGTTGCAGTCCGCGAATATCCAGTCGGCTTCGCCAATCGCCAACCAGGCGGTTTCCAGCCATTCCGGCGTCAGCAGGGCGAGGACGGCCATGTCGGCAAGGCCGATCAGGAGTTCGTTGCGCGGATCGAGCACAGCCACGTACTCCGCCGTCCGCCGCCCGCCGGCAAAGTCGACGCGGGACACGTCGGCGCCCAAAGAGCGCAGATGCCCGACCAGCGAATGGCCGGATTCGTCATCGCCGACGATGGAAACGAAACGGACCGAGACGCCCAGCCGCAGCAGGTTTTCCGCTACGTTGCGGGCCACGCCGCCGAAGGTCCGGTAGCCATCGACGGGATTCGAGGTCTCGAGGATGAATTCGCGCCGGGCACGGTATTTCCGGTCGAGCACCGCGCCGCCTATCACGGCGACGCGCGGCCGCCGTTCCGCCTTCCGACCAGCCATGCGGACCCGACCTTTCATGCGTCCGAGACCATCTGTCCCAAGCGATTGCCGCGCCCGGGCTGTGGACCGGCACGGACGCGGCCGCTATAGGGCGGCAAACGGAAAATTGCCAGCCTCCCGGCCAAACGCCGGGGAGCGGCCGACGAGGTAGACATGAATATCAAGACCGAAACGATGGAAATCCTTGCGCGCCTGGGCGTGAAGCGCGAGGCCCTGACGGGCGGTGATCTCACGGTGAACAGCCCTGTGACAGGCGAGCAGATCGCGGCGCTCCGGTCGACGACACCGGCCGAGGCCAGCACGATGATCGAAAAGGCCGACGCGGCATTCCGCGCATGGCGCATGGTCCCGGCGCCGAAACGCGGCGAACTGGTACGTCTGCTCGGCGAGGAACTGCGCGCCGCCAAGGCCGATCTCGGCCGGCTGGTTTCCATCGAGGTCGGGAAGATCCCGTCCGAAGGGCTGGGCGAGGTGCAGGAGATGATCGACATCTGCGACTTCGCCACCGGTCTTTCGCGCCAGCTCTACGGCCTCACCATCGCTACCGAGCGTCCCGGCCATCGCATGATGGAGACCTGGCATCCGCTCGGCGTGGTCGGCGTCATCTCGGCCTTCAACTTTCCGGTCGCGGTCTGGTCGTGGAACGCCGCGCTCGCGTTCGTCTGCGGCGACGCGGTGGTTTGGAAGCCGTCGGAGAAGACCCCGCTCACGGCGCTCGCATGCCAGGCGATCTTCGCCCGGGCGGCGGAGCGCGCCGGCGACGTGCCGGACGGCCTGCTCGGCGTATTGATCGGCGACCGGGCGGTCGGCGAGGCGCTGGTCGACCACCCCAAGGTGCCGCTGGTATCGGCCACCGGCTCGACGCGCATGGGGCGGGACGTCGGTCCGCGCCTCGCCAAACGCTTCGCGCGCGCCATCCTCGAGCTCGGCGGCAACAATGCCGGGATCGTCTGCCCGTCGGCCGACCTCGACATGGCGCTGCGGGCCATCGCCTTCGGCGCCATGGGCACGGCGGGCCAGCGCTGCACGACGATGCGACGGCTTTTCGTGCACGAGAGCGTGTACGACCAGCTGGTGCCGCGGTTGCGCAAGGC
>JAEYRU010000050.1 GCA_023435335.1 Pseudomonadota bacterium | reverse complement strand
ATCACCAACCAGCTCGAATACGACGACGAGGTCGCCTACCACGCGGAGCGCAAGCTGTACGACCTGGGGCGCGGCCACGACGAGCGGCCGTGGTGCCTGACGGTCAGCTTCACCCATCCGCACGATCCATACGTCGCGCGACGGAAGCACTGGGACCTCTACGACGACTGCGCGCAGCTCGATCCGGCGGTGGCGCCCATTGCCTTCGACGACCAGGATCCGCACTCGCAGCGCCTCATGCTTGCCTGCGACCACGCCGCCTACGAAATCACGCCCGAACAGGTGCGGCGCGCGCGACGAGGATACTTTGCCTCGATCTCGTATATCGACGAGAAGATCGGCGGCATCCTGGACGTGCTCGCACGGACGCGGCAGGCGGACAACACGATCGTCGTGTTCCTGTCCGATCACGGCGACATGCTGGGCGAGCGCGGCATGTGGTTCAAGATGAGCTTCTTCGAAGGATCGGCACGGGTGCCGCTGATGATCGCGGCGCCGGGAATGCCGGCCGGCCCGGTGGAGACACCGGTGTCGACGCTGGATGTGACGCCGACGCTGGCGCAGCTGGCCGGCGTCGACCTCAGCGAGATCTCGCCGTGGACCGACGGGCAGAGCCTGATGCCCCTCGCCACCGGAGCCGGGACACGAGACGCCGTGCCAATGGAATACGCGGCGGAGGGTTCCCAAGCGCCGATGGTCTGCCTGCGCGACGGGCGCTTCAAGCTCGCCCTTTGCAAGCTCGACCCGCCACAGCTTTTCGATCTGGAGGCCGATCCGCGGGAACTGACGAACCTCGCCGGTATGGCGGAGCATCTGGCCACGCTGGAGCGGATGACCGAGCAGGCTTTGCAGCGCTGGAACCTCGGCCGTTTCGACGCCGAGGTGAGGGCGAGCCAAGCTCGCCGCCACGTCGTGTACGAGGCGCTTCGCAACGGCGCCTACTACCCTTGGGATCACCAGCCGCTGCAGCGCGCCTCCGAGCGCTACATGCGCAACCACATGGACCTGAACGTGCTGGAGGAAGCCCAGCGCTTCCCGCGCGGCGAGTAGCGCCGGGCCGCGGAAGCCACGCTATTCCATGCGTTGGCGCCGCTCCAGCTCGGCCTCGCTGGGTTCGGCAAGCGCGAACGACCCGGTCTTCAGATCGCCAGCGCGCTCGTAATTGAGGATGAGCACGCCGTTGGGCGAAGTTGACGAACGGGTCAGCCGCAAGGTGCCCGGCATGGCGCCGTCGCCGAACAGGCGCTTGCCCCTGCCGAGCAGCAGCGGGAAGACGAGCAGGCGGAACTCGTCGATCAGGTCGGCCGCCAGAAGCTGCTGGATCAGCTGGCTCGAACCCTGGATGAGGAGCATCGGGCCGTCCTGCTTCTTCAGTTCGCGCAGGCGCGCCACGACGTCTTCGCCGAGCCATTCGGTGTTCTTCCAGCCCAAGGTCCCCGGCGTATGGGTCGCGACGTATTTGGTGACGCGGTCGAAGGCTTCGGCGATGCGCGCGGAACCTTCATCGTAGCCCTCGGCCTGCGGATCGGTGTCGACATGCGGCCAGTGCGAGGCGAAGATGTCGTAGGTGGTGCGGCCGAGCAGCAGGTCGAAGCCCTGCGCGAAGCCCTCGTCGACAGCGGCGCCGACCTGTTCGTCGAACCAGTGGAACACCCAGCCGCCATGCTCGAAGCCCCCGCTCGGGTCCTCCTGCGGCCCGCCGGGCGCCTGCATCACGCCATCGAGGCTCACAAAGACAGCTGCAACGATCTTCCGCATCTCAAGTCTCCATCTTCGGTCCGTTACCGCAAAGGACGGACGAAGCGCGGCGGGGCCGACACCGCGCGGCAAGCTTTTTTGCGCGGCCGCCGGCGGCGTGGTTCAAGCTGGTCCACCTTGCCGCATCCGCCACCCTCTGGGATGATCCGCGCCAGAGGAGCGGATCCGATGAGAATCGCGACGGCCGTGGCTGCGATGGTCTTCACGGTGCTTGCACCGGCGGTGACTGCGGTCGCCTTCACAATAGTTCCGGACGACGACGATCCCGGCCGCATAGTCGTGGTTCTGGAGCGCGACTACGGCGAGGTGGTGCCGCTGAAGGCGCTGCCGCCGCCCTACAACCAAATAGTGCAGAACGTGCAGGGGCCGGACGGTCTTTCGTTCCGCTGGCGGCAGTTCCGCAGCACGGAGAAGGGCATGGCCTACATCCATGTCTCGCCGGAGGGCCGCGGGCGCATGCATTTCGAGTTCCACGGCGAGCCGCTGGCCGACGGCGACACCCTGGGCGCGGCGGCTGTGCTGGCCGATGCGGACGGGAGGGCGATGCACAGCTTCCTGGCGCGGGCGGACGTGAGGGGCGAAAGATTCGCGAGCGGGGCAAACCTCCACCGGGTACGGCTCGAGATCGAGCGGCCACCCGCCTGGTGGAAACGGGTCGACGCGATCGCCTTCTTCCACATGAAATACTACAGCGTGCAGGCGCCGGACCGGGAGGGAGTGTGGAGCGCGATGCGCCGCGCGGTGGAGCGCTTCACCAGGGGAGAGGGCACTGAGCAGCAGGGCGACGGGCTGTAACGGGCGAGCGGGGAACGCGGGGGCGGCCCGGCGCGTTTACCCGGCGCGGCGTCAGAGGAGCCGCCTCGCCAAGGAGGAATACGCGTCATGGGCGTCAACCAGGCACCGACCGAAACCGGCAGGAAGTCGGCCAAGGGGCTGCGAAAGAGTTCCGCCGCCGAGGAGCGGCGCGTCGAAGCGCAGAAGGGAAGCGACCTGAAGAAGGGCAAGGACCGCTTCGAGGAGCGCTCGAAAAGCTCGGACGGCACGAGCGCCGGCGCCAAGCAGCGCGATTGACCGACCACACCGGAACAGGGACTCGACTGCACTCCACGATGGGTGTTTATCGTGAGCGCAGGGATGGTGCGAGGTAGACGATGCGCTGGAGAGGCCGCCGGCAAAGCAGCAACGTAGAGGACATGCGCGGACGCGGAGGCCTCGGTGGCGGCTTCGGACGCGGCGGCACACCGGTGCGCATTCCGGTCGGGCGCGCCGGCGGCGGGCTGAGCATCGGCACGATCGTCATCCTCGTGATCCTGTTCTTCGGCTTGCGGGCGTGCGGCATCGACCCGCTGGCCATGCTCGAAGAGGGGCAGCAACCGGGCGGCGGCCAGTTCACGCAGGAGGAGGGCGCGCCCGCCTCCGACGAGATGCGCGAGTTCGTCGCGGTGGTTCTGGCCGAGACGGAAGACACGTGGAACGGCATCTTCCAGGCGCAAGGGCTCAACTATCGCGAGCCCACGCTTACGCTGTTTTCCGGCCAGGTGCGTTCGGCCTGCGGGTTCGCCTCATCTGCCGCGGGGCCGTTCTATTGCCCGGCCGACAGCAAGGTCTACCTGGACACGAGCTTCTTCGGCGAACTCCACCGCCGGTTCGGCGCATCGGGCGATTTCGCCCAGGCGTATGTGATCGCGCACGAGGTCGGGCACCACGTCCAGAACCTCACCGGCATCCTGCCGCGGTTCAACGAGATGCGGCAGCGCATGAGCACCGAGGAGGCGAACCGCATGTCGGTGCGGGTGGAATTGCAGGCCGACTGCTTCGCGGGCGTGTGGGCGCATTTCACCGACCAGAAGGGCCTGCTCGAGCAGGGCGACATCGAGGAGGCCCTCAACGCCGCACGGCAGATCGGCGACGATACGCTGCAGAAGCGCCAGCAAGGCTACGTGGTGCCGGAGAGCTTCAACCACGGCACGTCGCGCCAGCGGCAGGAATGGTTCGCGCGCGGCTTCCGCAACGGCCGCATCTCCGACTGCGATACATTCAACAATCCGGTTTGAGACGATACGGTCCGACGGTCCGACGGGCGATGAATGCGATCCCGGCAGGCAACCGCCGCCGGAAGACGCGGCAACACGGTTGTTTCGCCTTTAAGGATATGGCGCTGAATTTCACGACTACCTTAGCGAGCAATTTACCTGGCAGGCCTATGCTGCGGGCTTGAATTCCGGGGGCTCGACATGACCACCATCAGGAGATTTGCTGCCGACAGCAGCGGAAACTTCGCCATCTTCGGGTCGCTGCTCGTGATACCGTTGGTGCTCGGCGCCGGCGTCGCGCTCGACGTCGCGACCATCAGCCGGACCAAAGCGGAGCTGCAGCAGGCGCTGGATGCCGCCGTACTCGCCGTTGCACGCGAGGGCAAGGAGATCAGCGACAGCCAGGCCGTCGAGATCGCCAGGGACTTTGTAGCCACCAACTACCATATGCAGTTCGCCGATCTGACGGTGGTGCACGAAGGCACCGGCGTGCGGCTGGACGCCAGCACCAAGGCGCCGATCGCCTTCGGCGCGCTGTTCGGCTACGAGGACTGGAAGGTCGAGGTCTCGTCGGCGGCGGACATCGCCTACGTCTCATACGAGATAGCGCTCGTGCTCGACACGACCGGCTCGATGGCCGGCGGCAAGCTGACGGCGCTCAAGGACGCGGTCGACGGCATGATCGAATCCATGTCGGCCCAGGTGAAGGACAAGACCAAGCTCAAGTTCTCGCTCGTTCCCTTCGCCAGCTTCGTCAATGTGGGAGCCGAGCACGGCCCCAAGTTCGACAAGGACGGCGTGCAGATAGCGGGCACGGGCGCCTCGTGGCTGGACCTCGAAGGCAAGAGCACAATTCCCCAGTCGGACCTGGTGCCCGGCGTCAGCCGGTTCCAGATCGCCCACCATCTCGGCAAACCGTGGAAGGGCTGCGTGGAGACCCGTCCGCGCAGCGGCGGCAGGGACTACGACGTATCCGACCTGCCCGCAGACCCGTCCAAGCCCGACACGCTGTTCGTGCCGTCCTTCGCCGCAGACGAGGGCGATGGCGGCGGTTACCTCAACAGCTACATCTCCGACGCCGCGTCGCCGGGCATAGGCAATCCTGTCACGCGCCTTAAGCGCTACGGCGTCATCCTGCCGCCCAACGGAAGGATCGTCCTGACGGGCAATGTCGCCATCGACGACGGCCCTTCAGGTTATCAGGGCTACAACAAGGGTCCCGATTTCGGCTGCGCCACGCAGGCGCTGACGCCGCTCACCAACGACTACGGGCTGGTCCGCAGCCGGGTGAAGCAGCTCAACGCGCAGGGCAACACCAACATCATGGAAGGCGTGGCCTGGGGTCATAGGGTGCTGACGCCGGGCGAACCGTTCGCCGGAGCCAGCGATCCGAAGAAGAGCCACGCGGAGAAGATCATGGTCGTGCTCACCGACGGCGCGAACACGCTTGGCAACACCAACACGCCTCTGGGCTCCCACTATTCGAGCTTCGGCTATCTGGCGGACGGGCGGCTGGGCATGGCGGCGGCGAGTTCGTCGGCGACCAACGGCGCCATGAACGACCGCACCCTCGCTGCATGCAACTACGCCAAGGAATACGGCATCACCGTCTACACGATCCGGCTCGAGGAGCCCGACGTGAAGACCGGAACCATGCTGCAGCAGTGCGCGAGTTCGGCCGAGCACTATTTCGATGCGCCCTCGCGCAGCCAGCTCGACGACGTGTTCAAGACGATCAAGGACAGGATCGTCAGATTGCGGCTTTCGTCCTAACGCCGATCCGGGCCCGGACGGACCGCGTCCGGGCCCACTCGCCCGTCATCCGCGCCCCAGCGGCTGGCTTGCGAGCTGACAGAGTTGCTCTTGGTCGCTTATCCCGGCCGTGAAGTAGCCGATTATGCGCGAGGCGCGAGCTTCCCGCTCCCGCTCGCTTTCATCGGGAACGGCAGTCCGGTCAAAGACGCGGCGCAGCAGGTCCAGTTCCGCGGGCTGCATGATGCCCGCTTCCTGTGCTTTTGTTCGAAGCGGCATTGGCACCTCCCCAATTACCGAGAGGATAGCAGGGACGCTACGGGTAGGCTACCGCTTACGCATGGCGCGTCAGGGGCGTGGCGTGCCTCGCCCGCGCGTCTCAGGTCGGGGGCTGGGAACGGGGACGGCGGAAGGGCGCGGCTGCTCCGCGCCCACCGCCGAGACCGTGGGCGTGCGGTCCTGCAACGCGTCCTCCATCGAGACGACACGCGCCCTGGGCGGCGGCTGCTCGGAACCGACAACCATGAAGGCGCCGGCGGACAAGAGGACCACAAGCACGAAGGCGAGGAACTCACCGCCACCGGTCCTGTCGTCCTGGAAATCCACCCGCCTGCGCATGCATTCAAAACTCGCGGGGGCCGTAACGGTTCCGCGCCAAGCAGGGTGGGCGAAACCCGCCTCAGCGCTCCGCCAGCGCCGGCTCTCCACGACGTTCGCGGATGAGGTTGGCGAAGCGGCGGAAAAGGTAGTGCGAATCCTGCGGGCCCGGCGACGCCTCGGGATGATGCTGGACCGAAAACACCGGCTTGCCGATGAGCGAGATGCCGCAGTTCGAACCGTCGAAGAGCGACACATGCGTCTCCTCGACACCCTCGGGCAGCGATTCACCATCGACCGCGAAGCCGTGGTTCATCGAGACGATCTCGACCTTGCCGGTGGTGTAGTCCTTCACGGGGTGATTGGCGCCGTGATGGCCCTGATGCATCTTCACGGTCCTGCCGCCGAGCGCGAGAGCGAGCATCTGATGGCCCAGGCAGATGCCGAAGATCGGGATGCCGGTCTCGAGCAGGTCCCGGATGACGGGCACGGCGTATTCGCCGGTGGCGGCGGGATCGCCCGGTCCGTTGGACAGGAAGATGCCATCCGGCTTCATGGCGAGGATGTCCGCGGCGGACGTCTTTGCCGGCACCACCGTGACCCTCGCGCCCAGTCCAGCCAGAAGGCGCAGGATGTTGCGCTTGACGCCATAGTCGATGGCCACGATGTGCATCGAGGGTTCGGCCTGTTCGCCGTAACCCTCGTCCCACACCCAGGGCGTCTCGCGCCAGCTCGACGACTGACCGGAGGTAACCTCCTTTGCGAGGTCGAGCCCGACGAGGCCCGGCCATTCGGCCGCGCGCTTCTTCAGGTCATCGAGGTCGAAAACTCCGTCGGGTGCGTGAGCGATGACCGCATTCGGCGCGCCCTTCTCGCGGATCAGCACGGTGAGGGCACGGGTGTCGAGGTTCGAAAGGGCAACGATGCCGCGGCGCTTCAGCCACTGGTCGAGATGGGCGGCGGAGCGGTAGCTCGACGGGTCGGTCACGTCGGCCTTGAAGATGGCGCCCACGGCGCCGGCGCGGGCCGCCGGGTTCAGGTCCTCGATGTCCTCGTCGTTCGTGCCGATATTGCCGATATGCGGGAAGGTGAAGGTGACGATCTGGCCGGCATAGGAGGGATCGGTGAGTATCTCCTGGTATCCGGTGAGGGCGGTGTTGAAACACACCTCGCCGACGGCCACGCCGGCGGCTCCCAAGCCCTTACCCTCGATCACGGTGCCGTCCGCCAGCACCAGCAAGGCCGTGGGCTTCGAGACAGTCCAGGGCGCAGTCGTCGAGGTCATGGCGACACTCCGTCAAGCTAAGGGAGCCCTTGAAAGGGGGCGGCTTCAGTGCCATATGGCGGGCGAAAATCACGCGCGTCGCGAATGGTTCGCGAGGCCCGTGAGCACACATAATGTCCATGCAGGACGCGGACAATAGGCAAGACCGGCATTCCGGTCAATGCAGAGACGCGCAAACGCACCTCAAAAGCAGAAGCCTGTAGGAACAGCGGCTTACGGAACCGGAAACGGTTTGCGCCGTTGTCGAGCCGACGCTATCCTGTGATGGGCAGGGAGTTATGAAGCCATGCGCGAGAAGATCGCCGAGGCACTGAAACATGCACAGAAAGCGCAGGACAAGACCTGCGTGTCGACTCTGCGGCTCATCATGGCCGCCATCCAGGACCGGGACATCGCCAACCGCAGCGCGGCCAAGGATCCCGTGAGCGACCAGGAGATCGTCGCGATCCTGTCCAAGATGGTCAAGCAACGGCAGGAATCGGCCCGCGCCTTCGAGGAGGCCGGACGAATCGAGCTGGCCGAGCAGGAGCGCGACGAAATCGCCATCATCAAGAGCTTTCTGCCGAAGCAACTCGGCGAGGATGACGTCAAACGCGTCTGCCAGCAGGTCGTAAGCGACGTAGGAGCTGACGGCCTGCGCGACATTGGCCGTTGCATGAACGCGCTGAAGGCCAAGTATCCGGGCCAGATGGATTTCGGCAAGGCAAGCGGCATCGTGAAGGGCCTGCTGCAGTAGGCAGCATCGGCCGTACGAATCGGGGCGGCCCGCCGGCGAACCGGCGGGCCGCTTTTTCTGTAAGATTGCCGTCAACTGCCGGTCGGCGTGCCCGAACCTGCACGAATAACCTTGGGCTGGTCCGGCCCCTCGACCAGCAACTTGCCCACCAGGCCGCGCGCGGTTCGCGACAACGCGTGGTCGACCAGGACAAAATCGCCCGGCGCCTCGAGCTTCAAATCGACCGCGGCGGCTCCGCCCGGCGGGACGGTGATCGTCTGCACGTCGGTGAGTGGGGCGGCGGTCAGCGAGCCCAGATTATAGGCCTTGTCGAATATCTCGCCGATCACATGGAAGCTGGAGGTCTTGTTGGGGCCGCCTACACCGAAGTAGATGCGAATTGTCTCCCCGACCTTCGCCCTCAAGGCATTGTCGCCGGTGAGCGCCTCGACGGCGCCGTTGAAGACATAGTATTCGGGCCGGTCGTCCAGCAACTTTGCGATGCTCTCCGTCAATTCGCCGGCTGACCCGAACGGCTGCTCCGTATAAAGCTCCCCCTGCATGACGTAGAATTCGCGGTCGACGGGCGGCAGGCCGCCTTCCGGCTCCACGAGAATCAGCCCGTACATTCCGTTCGAGACATGTTGGGCCGCCATGGGTACGGCGCAGTGATAGACATAAAGGCCGGGATTGAGCGCCTTGAAGGTGAAATCCTTCGTCTCTCCGGGACCGGCCGTCGTCGCTTGACCACCGCCGTGCAGCCCGGTGACGGCGTGGAAGTCGACATTGTGCTTTTCGACGCTTTCCTCGTGGTTGCGCAAAGAGACTTCCACCGTATCGCCTGCGCGAATGCGGATGAAGGGGCCTGGCACCTTCTTGTTGAAGGTCCAATAATGGTACGCCGCGCCTTCGGCGAGCCGGCCCGTAACCTCCACTGTTTCGAGGATAACGCGTTCCGTGCGTGGCTCACGCTCACCGACTGCCGCAGGCAAGTGCGATGGCGCCCTGACAATATCCAGGGGCGCGTCCGCCGTGCCGAACTCGGGTGAATGAGCGCCGTGACCGGGGCCGCCTATGGCGACGGATCCGGCGGCCAGCACGATTGTTGCGGCGATGGCGCCACTAATGACGTTGTTGCGCGCGGGCATGTTAGGGTCCCTTGAACCGATTGCTTTGCACACAATCTAAGCGCGCGGCGGCCACATATCGTTGCGATTGCTCAAACGGGTGGGATTCTCGAATTCGGGCGGCGAAGCACGGCGGGTTCCAGTTGAGTCTCGTCGTTTTCCGAACGGCGAAATCGGCGCAAGAGTCGCAAGAATAACGGTGGAGGTGGTGCCCATGACCGATGCATCGGAAGAAGAACGCGGGGAATACGCCTCGCCGCCCTGCTTCATGCATGAACTTCAGCCGGAGTTCCGGCCGCAATCAGGGCAGCAGCTGCCGGCCGAGGTGAAGCGCTGGCGCAAGGCCGAGCGCGAGCGGCTGATCGCGGCCAGGCTGGAATTGCCGGCGGATACGCGCGCCGAGCATTCCCGAAGGATTGCGGAGAAGCTTGACGCGCTGCTGGGCGACGTCGCGGGGCAGACGATGGCGCTATACTGGCCGTTCCGCGGCGAACCGGACCTGCGGGGCTGGGCCGAGAGCGTGCGGGCGCGCGGGGGGCAGGTGGCGCTCCCGGTGGTGATCGCCAAGGCGCAGCCGCTGATCTTCCGGCTATGGAAGCCAGGGGAGAAGCTCGAAAAGGGCGTCTGGAACATTCCCATACCGGCGGCGGGCGATCCGGTGCTGCCCGATATCGTCATCTCCCCGGTGGTCGGCTTCGACGGCGGAAACTACAGGCTGGGCTACGGCGGCGGCTTCTACGACCGCACGCTGGCGGCGATGCCGCGCAAGCCGCGCATCCTGGGCGTGGGCTACGGAATGCAGCGCATCTCCACGATCTATCCGCACGAACACGACATACCGATGGATGTGGTGCTCACCGAGGAGGCCTAGACCGCCTTCAGCCGCGACTGCTGCAGCAGGCCGTGTTCCTCCAGCACCGGATAGGCGATGGAGGCGAGCAGCGAGTTGATCTGCTTGAGGTCGCGGATCGTGTCGAGATGAAGCGAGCTGGTCTCGACGCTCTTGGCGGTTCCCTCGCGAAGACGTTCGAAGTGGCGGCGGCTGGTGTCCTTCTCGAGATCACGCAGCCGGTCCTTTTCCTGAACGAGCTGGCGGGCGGTCTCGGCGTCACGGGAGACAAGAACGTTGAAGGCGAGGCGGGCATTCGCCAGGACCGAGGCGTGCAGGCTGGTCAACTCGCGCCAGCCCTCCGGCGTGAAGGAAAGCCCGCGCTCCAGCTTCTTCGTGACGTGAACGAGCATGTTGCGCACGATGATGTCGCCGACCTGTTCCAGCTTCACGCAGGCGCCCAGCAATTCCTGCATGCGCATGGCCTCCCGCTCGCTCATGGCGTGAGCGGTGATGCGGGCAAGGTAGAGCTTGATGGCCGCGTGGCGGCGGTCGACCCGGTCGTCCAGCGCCGCAAGCGCCTTGATTCGATCGCGGTCGGGCTCCTCGTAGAGGTCCATGATGCTGGTGAGCATCACGTCCACGGTTTCGCACATGCCGATCACCTCGCGGGTCGCATTGGCAAGCGCCTCTCGCGGGCTGGCCAGCGCGGCGGGATCAAGCGCGCTCGCCTCTGTGTTGACGAAAGTCACCGGTTCGGCCGGGGCGGCGTAGGCGAGGGCGGCTCGGACGCCGCGGTGGACGAGGCCCGCGAGCGGCATGCCAAAGAGGACGAGCAGCAGGTTGAAGGCGATATGCGCGTGCACGATCTGAAGCGGCGCGCTGGCGCCGAGCCGCTCGACCGGAAGGTCGAAGACGAGAAGGGCCGCCAGTACGATCACCGCGCCAACGCCGCGCACCACCAGGTTGCCGAGCGGCACCGTGCGGGCAGGCGCCGGGTAGGCGCGCGACAGCATGGCGGCAATCAGACCACCGCCGAGATTGGCACCGAGCACCATGACGATGCCGAGTTCCGCCGGCAGCAGGCCGCGCGCGGCAAGCGCCGCAATCAGGAGGATGGCCGCGACGCTGGAGTGGAACAGCCAGGTGACGAGTGCGGCGAGCAGGAAGGCGGTGACCGCGTCGCCGGCAAGGTAATTGACCACGACGGGAAGCAGGCGGCTGTCGCGCAGCGGCTCCGCCGCCTCGCCGATGAGCCGCAGCGAGAGCAGCAGCAGACCGACGCCGACGAGGATGCGCCCGAACTGGCGCCATGAGCGCCGCTCGGTGGCGAGGAAGATGGCGGTGCCCGCAAACAGCAGCAGCGGGACGAGCGGCTCGAGGTCGAACGAGAGGATCTTCACCACCAGCGCCGAACCGAGGTCGGCTCCGAGCACGGCGATGAGCCCTGAGGCGCCGCTCACGATGCCCGATCCCGCGAAGGAGCCAACGAGCAGGCTGACGGCGGTCGCGCTCTGAAGGGCCACCGCCAGCAGCAAGCCGGCAAGCGCCGCCAGCAGCGGGTTGCGCAGGGTGGCGCGCAGCTTGTGGCGCAGCACGTCGCCATAGGCGCGCTCGACGCCGGTCCGGACCATGCGCGTGGCCCACAGTAGGAGCGCCACGGCGCCAGCAAGGTGCAGGAGGACCAGCGAGCCGCTCATCGGATATCGAGGCCCGAACGGAGTGCAACCGGATGGAAACGCAAGGGAACCATGCCCCTAAATGGCTGGGATTCGAAGAACGTTCCGTTCGAGAATAGCTTAGCCGGTTAAGAAGTGCACCGGCTTTTTTTTGCACCGGAAGCGCGGGTGGGGACGTCTCTTATGCCAGGACGCCGGGTCTGCGGGTCAGGTAGTCGAGGCAGCCGCTGCCGCGACGGGAGGCTGGGCTCCGCGGCGGCGTTCCCCCACATAGGAAGCGATGGCGACCAGTGCGGCAAACATCATGGCAAATATGCCGAGCACCGGCAGGCTGCGGTAGCCGTAGCCGGCATTCAGCAGGACCGCCCCGATGGAGGCGGCAAGCGCGATGCCGAAATTGAAGCCGGAGGGGATCAGCGAGGAGGCGAGGTTGGGAGCGTCGGCGGACCAGCCGAGAATGCGGGTCTGGATCAGAGTGCCGATCGCGAAATTGAGGCAGCCCCAGACCGTGAGGGCAACGACCATGGGAAGCGGCGAGGCGCTGACCGCGTAGATGCCGGCCATAACGCCCGCCTGCAGAACCATCATCACAATCATTGCGGGCATCGGCTTCCAGCCGGCGAGCCTGCCGCCGACGAAGACGCCGGCCGTGGAACCGACGCCCACGAGCAGGAGTACCCACGGGATAACCGAGGAGGCGAGGCCAGTGATGTCGCGCAGCAGCGGCGCGATGTAGGTGTAGGGCACGAATTGGGCGATCATCAGCATCAGCATCATGATGAGCGAGGTCCAGATTTGCTGGCGGCCGAGGACGCCCACTTCCCGCCGCAGGCCGACCGCCGGCACCGTCGCCCCCGTGGCACGGGGCAGCAGCGAGATCATCGCGACGGTCGCGACGATGCCGAGCGCGAACATCGCCCAGAAGGTGGCGCGCCACCCGAACGCGTTGCCGATGGCGGCGCCGGCGGGGACGCCCAGAATGTTGGAGACGGTGAGGCCGGCCAACACTAAGGCGACCGCCATGCCGCGCTTCTCCTCACCAACAAGCCGCACCGCCACGACCATCGCGACACCGAAATAGGCGCCGTGCGCGACGGCCACTGCCACCCGCACCAGAAGCATCGCCGCGAAATCAGGCGCCAGCGCGCAGGCCACCTGGCCGACGGTGAAGGCGATCGCCAGCGCGACAAGCAGCGCGCGGCGCGAGATGCGCGCCGTCGCAATCGTGAGGAGCGGGCCGCCGATGGCGATGCCGATGGCGTAGCCTGAGACGAGGTATCCGGCCGTCGGGATGGAGACGTCGAGTCCTTCCGCTACCTGCGGCAGGATGCCGGCGATGACAAATTCGGTGGTGCCGAAGGCAAATGCGGCAACGAAGAGCGCGATGAGGGGGAGGGGCATACGGGGG
>JAEYRU010000172.1 GCA_023435335.1 Pseudomonadota bacterium | reverse complement strand
GCCATCCTTCTCTCCGCCGCCCCGCTGCTCGCATTGCTCCTGGCGATCCTATGGCTCGACGCCGGCCCGGTCGTCGATATGCGGCTGTAGCAGTGGGCTGAACTTGCGGCGGTCCCGGACTCTTGGCACTCGGGCGCGCCACCACCTGGCGCAAAACCTGTCAGGAACCTGATCGAACCTGCCGACACCGGTTTTTGAATTTGCTAGGTAGGTAGCTATGAATCTCTTCATGGCAGCCGGAGTTGACCTCCCCTCGTCAGGCAATGCTGGCAAGCGCGCTTCAACGCGGCTTGCTCATGTGCCACTGTTCGTCGCCAAGGCGCTCGATCAGGCGATGGCGAAAAAGGCGCTGTCACCCACTGATGAGCAGATTGCCCGCGCCGAACGGTATGCGCGCAACATCAGGAGCGACGCGTTTCGCAAGCAGAAGGAGACGGCGGTTCGCAACGCCTTCTTCGACGATATCCTGAAGGGCGTGCTCGGCTATCGCGACTTCTCCGGAGAGGCGGAATACAGTCTCGTCTACGAGCATCCTTTGCGCGGCAAGGCGGTGGATGCCGCGCTTGGCCGCTTCTTCCCGACAGGCGAAGGAAACCAGATCGTCGCGCCCTTCGAGATGAAGGGTCCCGACACGCCTGATCTGGACAAGATCATGCCGGGGCGGGGCATCAGCCCGGTTCAGCAGGCATGGGACTACGCAGCGGACGTGCCGGGCGCCAAATGGGTTCTCGTCTCCAACTGCCTGGAAATCCGTCTTTACCGGTTCGGGCGCGGTCGCGAGAACTACGAGCGTTTCGACCTGTCGCGCCTCGACGAGCCGGGGCAGCTCAAGCGGCTATTGCTTCTGCTGGATGTAGGGCGCTTTCTCGAAGGCGAGACCGAAGAATTGCTCCGCTCGTCGGACGCAGCGCTGAAGGAAGTCACCGACGAACTCTATGCGGATTATGGTGCGCTGCGGACCGAGCTTGTCGCCTTTCTGAAGGACTCCGCCGACGGCCCGAAGCTGCACCACTTCCAAGCGATCGAAACCGCCCAGAAGCTTCTCGACAGGGTCATTTTCATCGCTTTCGCCTCGGGCAACGGCATGTTGCCCAAGACGATCTTCCAGCGTGCGGTCAACCAGAAGAACGATTTTGACCCCCAGCCTGTCTGGCAGAACGTCAGGCACCTGTTCAGGTGGATCGACAAGGGCAGGCGCAACCCCGCGCCGGAACTCGACGTTTGGCCCTACAATGGCGGCCTGTTCGCCGAAGACCCGGTCGCCGATGACGTGGTGCTGCCCGATCATCTGGCAGAGGAGATGGCCGGTCTGCTCGAATGGGATTACGGGCAGGAAGTCTCGGTCAATGTTCTGGGCCACATATTCGAGCAGTCGATCAGCGACATCGAGAAACTGCGCGGCGACCAGCCCCCCGTCTCCAAACGCAAGCGCGAGGGCGTTATCTACACGCCCGATCATGTGACCCGCTTTCTGGCCGATCACACAATCGGCCGAACGCTCAGGGAGAAGTTCGACCTCCTCCTCAAGGAGAACACCGGACTCGACGGGCCGGACGCGGATGGCGAGTATGGCTGGAGCGAGGACCAGGAGCGCGCCGTCTGGAGCGCCTATCTGGAGGAATTGCGCGCCCTCACCATCGTCGATCCGGCCTGCGGATCCGGCGCATTCCTGATCGCCGCTTTCGACCTATTGGCCGCAGAATATCGCCGCGTGACCCAGCGTCTCGACGATCTCGGAGTTGAGACCGAGTTCGACGTCTATGACGAAATCCTCTCCAGCAATCTCCATGGCGTCGATCTCAATGTCGAGTCTGCCGAGATCACGCGCCTTGCGCTGTGGCTGAAAACGGCGCGCCGGCAGCACCGGCTCGCCAGGCTCGACGAGACGATCCGCGACGGCAACAGCTTGATCCACGACCCCGAGGCGATTGACCGGCCCTTCGACTGGCGGGAGGCCTTTCCGGATGTCTTCGCCAAGGGTGGCTTCGACATCGTCATCGGCAATCCGCCCTACGTACGCATGGAGCATCTCAAACCGGTCAAGCCTTGGCTGGCGAAGCACTACACCGTGGCTGACGAGCGCACCGACCTGTCGGCCTATTTCTTCGAGAAGGGCGTGTCGCTGCTCAAGGCTGGCGGACGGCTCGGCTTCATTTCCACGTCGAGCTTCTTCCGCGCCGGCTATGGCGAGAAGCTGCGGCTGCTCCTGTCCGAATATACTGACATCGAGGCCGTGATCGATTTCGGCGACGTGCAGATATTCGAGGGTGTGACGACCTACCCGGCCATCGTGACGGCGAGGAAGAAAGCCGAGATCGGCCCCCCGTCCGCCGCAAGCGGTGCCCTTTCCTATCTCAACATCGCCGATACGCTGCCATCCGACCTCGGCCAGACCTTCACCGAAAGGTCGGCCGCCATGCCCCGCGCCCGCCTCGGCGGCGGCTCGTGGCAGTTCGAGGACGACGCGCTGGCCGCGCTGCGCGACAAGATCGTCAGGGGCAAAAAGACGCTCGGCGAGGTCTATGGCGCGCCGCTTTACGGCATCAAGACCGGCCTCAACGAGGCCTTCGTCATCGACACGCCGACCCGCGACCGGCTTGTGGCGGTGGACCCGAAATCGGCGGAGTTGTTGAAACCCTTTCTCAAGGGCGAAAACATCAAGCGCTGGCGTGTCGAGCCGGAGGGGCTGTGGCTGATCAACACGCCGAAGGGTAAGGTCGATATCGACGACTTTCCGGCAATCCGCGACTGGCTGCTCCCCTTCAAGGAGAAGCTGGAAGCCCGTGCGACCCAGCAGGAATGGTGGGAGCTCCAGCAGGCGCAACTGGCGTATCAGGCTGCGTTCGAGGGTCAGAAGATCGCATATCAGGACATATGCAACTCGAACCCGTTCACGCTCGACGCCCAAGGTCACTATCTGGCCAACACCTGCTACTTTGTGCCGGCAGCCGATGAGGCACTTCTGGCATACCTGAATTCGCGCGTCGCTTGGTTCCATTGGGCGGCCATCACCAACATAGCCCGAGGGGGCTACCTTCGGCTTCGCACGGAGTTTGTTGAAACGACGCCTCTGGCCCAATGGGCAAACACCGCAAAAGCCGAGGCAGCCAGCCGGCTAGGGCGCGAAGCGACCACCTTTGCGAGAGACCGCTTGCACGTTTCCGGAATTTTTCAGCACAGGATGCTCGCCGACCTTGCCGCTCCCGGCACCCGCCTCTCGCGCAAGCTGGAAAACTTCCATGAGATGGACTTCAACGAATTCCGCGCCGAGGTGAAGCGGGCGCTGAAGGCCGAAATCCCGCTCAAGGAGCGCGCCGACTGGGAGGCGCTGCACACCGAAGCCTCCGTCGAGGTGAACCGGCTGACAGCGGAAATCGAAGCCGCCGAGCGCGAGATCGACCGGCTCGTCTACGAGGCGTTCGAGCTGACGCCCGGGGAGATCGATTTGCTGGAACCGTCTCTGGTGGGGCAGGTTTGAGCGCCCGACCCGAACCGCAGCCCGACCTGTTCGGCCCGGCCGAGCCGGTGAAACCCGCCTGGCAGCCTGACCCCGCCAAGGTGCGGCGCAGGCTGGAAGATATCCTTGCCGAAGCGCGGGCAGCGCAGACCATGCCGTGGGACTGGTCGGAACAGAGCCTCTATCGCACGATCTTCCCGCAGATGGCGCATCTGCTGCCGGAGGACGAGGCCGCGCAATACTGCTTTCAGTTCGAGCAGGAATGGGAGC
>JAEYRU010000162.1 GCA_023435335.1 Pseudomonadota bacterium | reverse complement strand
CCCAGTTCGCCGGCGCGCAGCGCGCGGTCGCAGAGCGATACGGCCATCGCCTTGCGCTCCGAGTGCCCGAAGACGAGACCGTAGCCACGGGTGAACTGCGGGGGCGCCTTCGCCGAGCCCTTGAACTGGTTGACCATCTGGCATTCGGTCACGCGGATGCGGCCGAGCGGCACGGGGAACGGAAGTTCGGGCACGTCGAGCTCCAGATCGATCTCGCCGATCCTGATCTCGCCCACGAAGGGGTGGGTGCGGGCATAGCCGCGTTGCGTCGAATAGGCGAGCGCGAGCAGAAAGCCTTCGTCGCCCCGGGCGAGCGCCTGTAGCCGGCCGTCGCGTTCCAGCGGGAACTCCGGCGGCTCGCGGGTGATGTCGGCGACGGGCCGCCCGTCGGGCACCGTGCCGTCCGGTTCGATCAGGCCCTCTTCCCCGAGCAGGTCGGAGACGCGCGGCATCGCGGTCGCATCGGGTTCACGCCGTTCCGGCTCTTGCGGCGAGAGGCCCTCGGCAAGCGCGGGCTCCAGCAGCCGGTGCGTGTAGTCGAAGGTCGGTCCCAGCAACTGGCCGCCGGGCAGGTCCTTGTAGGTGGCCGACACCCGCCGCTCAACCAGCATTTCAGCGGTATCCGCCGGCCGGGTGTAGCCGAAGCGCGGCAGCGTGGTGCGGTAGGCGCGCACGAGAAAGATCGCCTCGATCATGTCGCCGCGCGCCTGCATGATGGCCAGCGCCGCCAGCTCGCGGTCGTAGAGCGAGCCCTCCGCCATCACGCGGTCGACCGCGAGTGCGAGTTGCTCCACGATCTGATCGAGCCGCAGCGCGGGTACCGAACGGTCGCCGCGGCGGCGGTCGGCGAGCAATGTGTGGGCGTTGGCGATGGCGGTTTCGCCGCCCTTGACCGCGACATACATCGCTCAGCCCTCCGTCACGATGCGCGTAGTGCGCGGCAGGCAGGCGACCGCGTGCGGACCGGCGAGGATCAGGTCGATGCCGCGCGGGAAGCGCGCGCGGTTCTGTCGCCACTGCTCGATGAAGTGGCGCGGCATGGGCACCGGCGCGAAGATGGCACGGTCCTTTATGCCCGGCCCTTCGAGGGCCATTCGCTCGCTCGCGTCGAAGCTTTCCACCTGCAGCACAATGGTCGCCGAACGGTCGGGATATTCCTGCGTGCCCTGCGCGAAATTCTCAAAAGCAATGAATTCCGCCGGGCGGGATACGAAGGCGAAGTGCGCGTCGGCCGGCGACTTCACCAGCGGGGTGCCGGTGTGGAAGCCGAGCCAGGCGGCCGGCGCGTCGGATATAGTCAGCGCCGGGTCGAGCCAGACTGGCGTGTCGTGATCGCACAGCGCCAGCGCCACCGCGCCCGCGACGGGTGAGAGCGGCTGCGGCGGGCTCGGGAGCGCGCGCAGCGGATGAACGGTGCCCGGCCGGGCCATCGCGTCCATGACCGCCCGGAATACGGATTGCGCGTCAAGAACCTGATCGGCAAAGCCGCCCTCGATGGCGGAAACGCTGGCTTCCAGCATCAATCCTCTCCCCTGACCATGGTGAAGAAATCAACCTTCGTGGCAGCGGTTTCGGCTTTAAGATGGGTGTCCGCAGCCTCCAGAGCCGCTGCCAGAGGGACGATGACCGCCGTCTCGACGGCGCCGCGCGTCTCGGGCCGCTGCCACAGCGCGTCGATCGTGGCCGACAGTCGCGCCTTCTCCCGGTCGCGGCCAAGCGAATAGGCATGGCCCACCTCGCCGGTGGCAAGTCGCACGGTAGCGCGCGTCACCGTCGCCTCGCCGACATTGAACGGCGAACCGCCGCCCCCGATGCGGCCGCGCACCGTGACCAGCCCGGTTTCGGGTCCGCGCAGCGGCGTGGCCTCGACGGGAATGTTGGCCTCGTCCCACAGCCTTCTCAGGTCGGCGGCTGGTGCGCGCGCGAGCACGGCCATCATTGCGCGCCGGCCCGCCTCCGGAGTTTCTTCGGGGTTCCTCTTCATCGCCACTTGTCCTTGCAGCCGCATGAGAATTTGTATAGTGTTCTACACAACTGAACAAATCATAGCCGATCCGTAACGGATGTCCATGACGGAGACATGACAGTGGCGAGAGCGGCCGGGGAGAGTGCGGAGATCGGCCAACTGGAACGGCGCAGCGGGGTGGCGCTCTGGCGGCAGATCGCCGATCAGATACGCCTGCTGGCGGCCGGTGGTGGAACTGACGGCGACGGCAGGCTGCCGCCGGAAACGTTGCTTGCGACCCGCTTCGGTGTGAACCGGCACACTGTCCGCAGCGCTATCGGGCATTTGGTGCAAGAAGGCGTCTTACGTTCCGAGCAGGGTCGCGGCACTTTCGCCATCCGCCCCGAACGGCTCAGCTATCCGATTGCCGCGCGCACGCGGTTTTCAACGGGACTCGAAGGGCAGGCGAAGGATCGCACGGCGCGCATGCTTTCCTATGCGCTGGAGGAGGCTGACGCTCGCGTTGCCAGCGCCCTCGGACTTGCGCAGGGCGCGTCCGTTGTCAGGCTGGAGACGGTGAGCGAGGCGGACAGCCGCCCTGTGTCGCGGGCAACGAGCTGGTTTGACGCAGCCCGGTTCGACGGCATCGCCGATCGATTCGCGCGCTCGGGGTCAGTCACCGCAGCGCTGAAGGACTTCGGCGTAAACGATTACGTCCGCCGCTCCACCGCGATCTCCGCGCGGCATGCCGGTCACGATGAACTCGAGGTGTTGAAGCTTTCGCCCGGGGCCATCGTGCTCGTCACGGAGGCGATCAACGACGACCTCTTCGGCCGGCCGATCCATTACTCGCTGACCAGCTTCGCGGCTGACCGCGTCGAACTGAGGGTGGATACGGCCGGCACTGATCGGGCAACCGGCCGTTCCGCCTGAGAGGCAACGTCAGGCGATGGGTTGCGCCAGTTCCGGCGCCGGAGCAGCCGGGCGGGACAGTCGAGCCAAGAGCTGTGTCGCGATACCGCCCATTCCGAGCAGGACCAGCGCAAGGTTTAGCAGCCAGCCAAGGAACGGGATGAAATTCAGGATCGCCGCCGCCACCAGGCCGATCAGTATGACGATCAGCCGCGTACCGTTGTTGGGTGCGAGCACGCGAAAGCCGCCGGCAATCCGCCAGGCCACGACATAGACAGCGAGCAGATAGCCGAGAGTCCACAGCGCGACGATCGTGAGGATCACGATCGGGATCAGCGGAATGCCGATGATCGTGATGGCGGCGACGGGGATCAATCCTATCAGTGCGCCCAGTGTCAGCACACCGATGCCGAGCGAGCGGAAAGGAGCTGCGCTGGTCTCGCGGCGCACGCGTTCCACGGTTACCGGCGCCAGCGCCAGCAGCACGGCCGCCAGCAGAGTTAGAAACGCGATGGTGACGATGAAGCCGAAGGTGATGCCCAGGAAGGACGGCCAGAAGCCGCGCAGAGGCTCGCGCACCGCGCCGTCGACCATGTCCGAGGCGCTCGGCGCCTCCAGCTTCTGGAAGACGACACGCTCGGCCGCAGTCACATTGTCCGCTATCTCGATGGGGTCCGGCGCTGAATAGGTGAGCGTACCGTTGATGCGCGCATCCGGCCCAAACGAAAGATCGCTCGTTGCCACGCGAACGTCCCCACCGATGACGCTGTTGATCCTGACTGAACCGCCGGCGGCAAGCACGCTGCCGGCGACCTGGCCGTCGACGCTTATCCTCGCGCCGAGAAGGCGGGCATTGCCGCCCACGACCGCTCCGCGACGCAGGCGGACATTGAACCCGGCGGCAGTCAGATCCTCGCCTACCGGCTGCTCTACATTGACCGAAAAGCCGGCTGCGTAGACGTCCTTCCCGACCGGGGCCTCGATATCAACGGTGAAGCCGCCGAGCAGTGCGTCGCCTTCGGCGCGGGCGGCCACGCCGACCGACGAGCCCGCCATGACCACGTCGCGCCCAGCGGGCTCGGCCAGGACGGAACTGGAACCGGCCGTGTAGATATCACCGCCAAGGATCAGGCGCTCCTGCGCCAATGCCGGCGACGCCGCTATGAGAAGGGCGCACAGGATGGCGGAAAGGGAAATCATGCGCATGCGAACCTCCATGGAGCGAGGGCAGGAGCCAGATTGGCGCCGAGGATGCGCTACGGGAGGCGAGGCCGCCTTGATCCTCCGCAAACGGGAGCGGCGGCCCGCCTCAGGGACTCAGGGCTTCTCGACCCGGGCCACCTGATAGGTGTGCATCACGCCGCCGCTCCTTATCGACACGTATTCGCCGGTTACAAAGCGCTCTTCGCCGAGGCGGAAGCCGATCTCGTCGTCACGGTCACCCTCGGCGTAGTCGAAATACCACTGACCGCCAGGCTTCCGGCGCAAGCGGCCGACGAGATCGTCTTCGCCGGAGCGAAAATGCCGAACCCTGCAGACCTCCTGATGCGCCTTCCATTCGGACGGATCGAGCTTGCCGTCCTCGTCCAGGGGCATCAGCAGATCGAAACCTTCCTCGCGGTCGCCCCCCGGATGATTCTTTTCGCGGGCGAGCAACAGCCGCACATGGCGGAATTTCGGGGTAAGGTCCTTTAGTTCGGTCATCGGGCAATCTCCATCTTATGCTCAATTGCTAGGTTACGCGGGCGGGACCGCCCTTGATCGGAGTCAAATAATGGAACGGTTGATTCAGCACCACCATCCATGATGGCTGTGCCGATGCAGAGCAGAGCAAGCATTCGAAGGAGCGCCGCCGATGACTATCCGTAATCTCGAACACGCCGTCCGCCCCAAGTCGGTTGCGGTCGTCGGCGCGTCGGTGCGCGAGGGGTCTGTAGGTCGGATCGTGCTCGATAACATTGTCAAGGGCGGGTTCGAGGGAGCCATATGGCCGGTCAACCCCAAATACCGGGAGATCGGGAGAATTCCCTGCTTCCCGGACGCGGCGGCACTCCCTTCGGCGCCGGACATTGCGGTCATAATCACCCCTCCGCGCACGGTTCCCGATCTCATCCGCGAGTTCGCAGAAAAGGGAACTCGTACCGCCGTGGTCATCACCGCCGGCCTGACGGCCGAGAACGGGCTGCGCCAAGCCATGCTCGATGCGGCGAGGCCGCATCTTTTCCGTATCATCGGCCCCAATACGGTGGGGTTGATCATCCCGCCGCTGAAACTCAACGCCAGCTTCGCGCACATGATGGCGGATGCCGGCGGGATCGCGCTCCTGTCCCAGTCGGGCGCCATCGCCACCTCGCTGGTCGACTGGGCGGCGGAAAACAATCTCGGCTTTTCCCATATCGTGTCGCTGGGCGATATGGCCGATGTCGACGTTGGCGACTATCTCGACATGCTGGCAGGCGACGTCAAGACGAAGACTATCCTGCTCTACCTGGAATCCGTGCCCAACCCGCGCAAGTTCATGTCAGCGGCGCGCGCGGCCGCGCGCGTCAAGCCGGTGATCGCGATAAAGTCCGGCAGGCACGAGCAGGCGGCCAAGGCCGCGGCTACCCACACGGGCGCGCTTTCCGGTGCCGACCGCGTGGTGGAGGCTGCGCTCGGGCGCGCCGGCATCCTGCGCGTCAAGGGGTTGGCTGAACTCTTCGACGCCGCCGAGACGACGGCGCGATTCGCGCCGCTGCAGCGTTCGCGGGTAGGGATCGTCACGAATGGCGGCGGCGCCGGGGTGCTGGCCGTCGACCAGCTGATGGACTGCAATGGCGAACTCGCCGAGCTTTCGGAGGCAACACTCGGCATACTGAACGCGGCACTGCCGGCGACCTGGTCGCGCGCCAATCCCGTCGACATCATCGGCGACGCGCCGCCCGAGCGCTACAGGGCAGCGGTCGAGGCAGTCGCTGCAGACCCGGATACCGACGCGGTGCTGGTGCTCAACTGCCCGACCGGTCTCGCTTCTCCCGTCGAGGCGGCCAAGGCGGTCGCGGGGCTGACCGAGCACGGGCTGATCGGCGGCAAGCCGGTGCTCACCTGCTGGCTGGGCGAGCATACCGCGCGGGAGGGCCGCCGCATACTGCACGAGGCGGGTGTCGCCAGCTTCGAGACTCCCGCCGACGCCGCGACGGCGGTCGGCTATCTGAGCGACTGGGCGCGTGCGCAGTCCGCCCTGAAGCGCGTCCCTTCGAGCCATGGCGAGGACGTTGCAGTGGACCGCGACGCAGTCCTGGAGATTTTTCGAGGCGCAGCCCGGGAAAAGCGGCGCATGCTCACCGAGCCTGAAGCGAAGGCGGTGATCGGCGCCTACGGCATCCCGGTCCCTGAAACGATCGTCGCGCGCACGCCCGCGCAGGCCGAGAAGGCCGCCGCGCGCCTGCTGAAGACATCGGGCCGCATCGTGGTGAAGCTTCTGTCGAAAGTGATCTCTCATAAGTCCGACATCGGTGGCGTCATCCTCAACATAGGCTCGCCGGCGGAAGCGCGCGAGGCGGCCGAAACCATCAAGGCGCGCGCCGCCAAGGCCGCCGCGGGCGTCGAGATCGAGGGTTTTGCCGTACAGCCGATGGTTGTGCGAAAGCAGGCGGAGGAACTGATCCTGGGTCTCAGCCGCGATCCGATCTTCGGGCCGGTGATCATGTTCGGCGCGGGCGGCGTCGCCGTAGAGGTCGTGGACGACACCGCGATCGCATTGCCGCCGCTCGACGCCGTGCTGGCAGGCGACCTGATCGACCGCACCCGTATCGGCAGGCTGCTGGCCGGCTTCCGCGACCGAAAGCCAGCGGACCGGAATGCGATCATCGGCGCCCTCAAGGGGCTCTCGCAGCTGATCGTGGATTTTCCCTGCATCGCCGCCATGGACGTCAATCCGCTGCTGGCGGACAGCGACGGGGTCGTCGCGCTCGACGCGCGGATCGAGATCGATCCCGAGACGATCGAACAGGCCGGCCCCAACCCGCAACTGGCCATCCGACCGTACCCTTCCGACTGGGAGAAGGAGGTCTCGCTGCCGGACGGCAACGACTATCTAATCCGGCCGATCAGGCCGCAGGACGTGTCGCTCTATCCCGATTTCCTGGCGAAGGTGTCCCCGGAGGACATCCGGCTGCGCTTCCTGGCCCCGCGCAAGAGCTTCAGCGATGAAATGCTCGTGCGCCTGACGCAGCTCGACTACGACCGCGACATGGCCTTCCTGGCGCTGAAAAAGGACACGGGCGAGTTGGTGGGCATAGGGCGCCTGTCCTGCGATCCCGACCGCACGGCGGGCGAATACGCGCTCCTCATCCGCACCGACCTGCAGGGGCACGGTCTCGGCTGGACCCTGCTGGACCGCATATTGGACTTCGCCCGAGCCGAGGGCATCGGCGTCGTGGAGGGCTTCGTGCTCCCCGAGAATACCAAGATGCTGCAGATGTGCCGCGAATTTGGCTTCGGGGTGACGCGCCACCCGGACGAACCCGGACTTTCACTCGTGCGCATCGAGCTGGGAGGGCAGTGAGGCTGACTTGATACTGTCAAACCGGTACCCGCGCCGAACTTCAGGCCGGCGCGGAGGCCTGGACTTTACGCAGGTGCGATCGCATCAGCCGCGTCCCTGCATCTCGAAACTCATGGAGCGGTATAGGCTCCATCCACGAGATGATAACTGCCGGTGATGAAGCTCGCACGGTCAGACAGCAGGAAGCAGGTCAATGCGGAAACCTCCTCTGGCTTGCCGATACGCCCGATCGGATGAAGGCTGGCAAGTCCGGCCAGCATTTCGGCGCTGAGGTTTTTTGTGAGCAGCGGGGTTTCGATGAAGGCAGGCCCGACGGCGTTCACGCGGACGCCCTGCTTGGCATACTCGATGGCTGCCGTCTTCGTCAGGCCCTGCAGCGCATGCTTCGCCGCCACATAGGCGCTCGAATTGGCAAAGCCGACCGAGCCGAGAATCGAGGACATGTTGACGATGGCTCCGCCGCCCGATTTCAGCATCGCGGCGATCTCGTATTTCATTCCGTAGAAGACGCCGTTCAGGTTCACGTCGATCACCTGACGCCAGCCGTCGAGGGGATAGACGGCCACCATTGCCTGCGGGCCGCCGATCCCGGCATTGTTGACCGCGAGGTGCAGGCCGCCGCACGTGGAAACGGCAAAGT
>JAEYRU010000107.1 GCA_023435335.1 Pseudomonadota bacterium | reverse complement strand
CACGCGATGAAGACGCTCGTCAATTACATCGGCACGAGCCAGATGCTGCTCGACTTCCAGGCGCTGCTCATCGGCCAGCGCTTCGGTCTCAAACCGGAGATCATGGCGGAGATCCTCGACCGCTCATATGCGAAGAACCTGTCCACCGAGATCGTCTTGCGCCAGCAGATCCTGTCAGGCGCATTCTTCCACAATTTCACGCTCTCCCTTGCCGCCAAGGACGCGCGGATAGCCGCGGAGACGGCCAAGGCAGTCGGTTTCGGAGCAAGCACGCCCGCCCACTTCGCCGACATGCTCGAGGATGCGATCGCGGCGATGGGCGGCGGCAAGGACCTTACCTACGCCTACAAGTATTTCGACACGCTCTGGCAGGAGCGGGACACGGAGACCGCGCAATGATAGACCCTTCAATCATCGAAAAGGTCACAGTGGGGCTTAAGACGCCCCGCAAGATGTTGATCGGCGAACAGTGGGTGGAGGCGGCGAGCGGCGCGCGGCTGGAGACGCGCAACCCCGCCGACGGTTCCGTCCTTACCACTTTTCCCGAAGGTGATGCAGAAGACATCGACCGCGCGGTAAGCAAGGCGCGCGAGGCGTTCGAACGGGGACCGTGGCGCGAGATGACGCCCGCCGCCCGCGCCCGGCTCATCTGGCGCCTCGGCGATCTGATCGACGCCAATGCCGACGAGCTGGCAGTCCTGGAGACACTGGACAACGGCAAGCCGATCGGCGTGTCGCGCAACCTCGACGTACCCTTCGCCGCCGAGCGCATGCGCTATAATGCCGGCTGGGCCACCAAGCTCAACGGGGAGACGATACCCACATCGCTGCCGTTCGAAGCTGTGGCCTACACCACCTATGAACCGGTCGGCGTGGTGGGCCACATCATCGCATGGAACGCCCCCCTTGCCTCGGCGGTGGCCAAGCTCGCGCCGAGCCTGGCTGCCGGATGCACGATGGTGCTGAAGCCGGCTGAGGACACGCCGCTTACCGCGCTGCGGCTGGGCGAACTCATCGAGAAAGCTGGCTTCCCGGCCGGCGTGGTCAATATCGTTACGGGACGCGGGGAGGTAGCGGGGGCGGCGCTTGCGGCTCATCCCGACGTCGACAAGATCTCTTTCACCGGCTCCACCGAGGTGGGCAAGTCGCTCGTGCGCGCCGCCGCCGGCAACCTCAAGCGCTTGACGCTTGAGCTGGGCGGAAAGTCGCCCGTCATCGTGCTGCCCGATGCGGACCTGGCCAAGACGATCCCCGCGGTTGCCAATGGCATCTTCTTCTGCACCGGACAGGTCTGCACGGCAGGCTCGCGGCTCTTTGCCCACGGCAAGGTCTTCGACGAGGTTGTGGCCGGCGTCGCCGAGATCGCGCGCAAGATGAAGCTCGGGCCAGGACTCGATCCGGCGACGACGATGGGCCCGTTGGTGAACGCGAAGCAGCTCGAACGGGTTTCAAGCTATATACGCTCCGGCCAGGACGAGGGCGCCAAGGTTGCCGTGGGCGGCAACACCCTTGACCGTCCCGGCTACTTCGTCGAGCCCACGATCCTGACCGACACGCGCGCGGACATGAAGGTGCGCCGTGAGGAGATCTTCGGGCCGGTGCTGTGCGCCCAATCGTTCAGCGATGAGGAAATCGATGCCCTTGCGGCGGAAGCCAACAACACGACCTACGGGCTCGCCGCCAACATCTTCACGTCCAATCTCTCGGCCGCCCACAAGCTGGCGCGACGCATCCGCGCCGGCACGGTGAAAATCAACGGCGGCGGCCTCGACCAAGGCCTGCCCGCGGGCGGCTTCACGCAGGCCGGCTGGGGCCGCGAATCCGCCCGCGACGGGGTCGAGATCTACACCGAGAAGAAGTCGGTGATCGCGACGCTATGACGAGGCCGAAGGTGGACAGCACTTTCGACTACATCATCGTCGGCGCCGGATCGGCTGGCTGCGTGCTGGCCAACCGGCTGTCCGAGGATGGTGACGTGAATGTCTGCCTGATCGAGGCGGGGCCCGAAGCGCGCCATCCCTTCGTGACCGTCCCTGTCGGCATGATCGGGCTCATCGACCACCCGCGGCTCAACTGGCGGTACATGTCCGCGCCGCAGCAAGCGCTTGAAGGCCGCCGCTATCCCATCCCGCGCGGCAAGATGCTCGGCGGAACGAGTTCGCTGAACGGGATGGTCTATACCCGCGGTCAGGCCGCCGACTTCGACGCCTGGGCAGCAATGGGAAACCCAGGGTGGAGCTACCGCGACCTTCTCCCCTATTTCCGCAAGTCGGAGAACAACCTCGACTTCGAGGACGAGTGGCACGCCCGGGGCGGCCCGATGACGGTGGCCACGGTGCGCGAGCCCAACGTGCTCGTGGACCGATTCCTGGATGCGGCGCGAGAGCTTGGTTTCCCGCTCAATGACGATCCCAATGGCGCGCAACAGGAAGGATTCGGTCTGAGGCAGGTGAACCTTCACCGGGGCAGGCGCGTCTCGTCCGATACCGCCTTCCTGCGCCCGGCCAGAGCGCGATCCAACCTGGCCGTGCTGACCGGTTCTGAGGTGGAGCGCGTGGAGCTCGTGGACGGCCGCGCCCACGCGATCTCACTGGCGGATGGCCGCCGTATCGTTGCCCGCCGCGAGATCGTCCTCAGCGCAGGCGTGATCGGCTCGCCGGTTATCCTGATGCGCTCCGGCGTAGGCCCCGCCGTGCATTTGCGCAACTATGGAATAGACGTCGTGTCCGACCTGCCTCAGGTCGGACAGGACCTCCACGACCACCCCTCGACGCAGATCATCTGGCGCGGAGCCACCAACGAGTCCTACGGACTGTCGCTGTCAGCCCTCCCCAGATTGGCGATTTCCGGGCTGCGTTATCTTCTCACCGGAAAGGGCATCCCGGGCAGCAACATCTTCGAGGCCGCGGGCTACGTCCGCAGCCGCCAGGATCTCTCTGACCCCGACCTGCAACTCGTGTTCTGCGCCGCGTTCCGCAAACCTGGCGGCACTATCGGCATCGGCCACGGCTACTCACTCGGCGTGGTGGCTTTGCAGCCGAAGAGCCGCGGCTCGGTGGCGTTGTCGGGTCCCCGGGTCCAGGACATGCCGCACATCGACCCGAACCTGCTGTCGCATGAAGACGATCTGCGCGTGCTCGCCGCTGGCGTGGAGGTGGGGCGGCGCTTGCTGGGCTCCAAAGCATTCGCGGGCAAGGGAAGTCTTGAGATTGCCCCTGGTCCCCAGATCGTCGAGCGGACTGCGCTGGAGGCGCATATCCGCCGCTCGGTGAACACAGCCTTCCACCCAGTGGGGACCTGCGCAATGGGTCCGGAGGGCGTGGTTTCTCATGAACTGAAGGTCCACGGCATCGAGGGATTGCGGGTCGCGGACGCCTCGGTCATGCCGCGGATCACGAGCGGAAACACGCACGCGCCCACCGTCATGATCGCCGAGAAATGCGCGGATCTTATTCGCGGCCGCCTGTTGCCGGCAACGGAACCGTCCACCGCGCGGGCAGCATGAGCGGGGTGGCGTCCGGCCAAGCCAGACATGGGAGAGAAAGATGTACAAGGACACGGAAGAGCGCATCCGGGCGCTGGAGGCGAGGCTGGCTGACGCGGAGCGGCGCCTGCAGCGGCAGGAGGATATTGAGGCCATAAAGCGGCTTCAGCGGGCCTACGGCTATTACCTCGACAAGAGCCTCTACCGTGCGGTCGCGGACCTGTTCACCAACGATGGCGAGATCGAGATTGCGGCGCGCGGCGTCTACAAGGGGCGAGAGCGCATCCACGAATTTCTCGTCAGGCTGCTCGGCAATGGCGTCGAGGGGCCGGTGCACGGACATGTCGGGAACCACTTTCAGCTGCAGGCCATCGTGACGCTGGATGACGGCGGAACCACTGCGCGGGCGCGCTGGCGAGCCTGGGTGCAGGTGGGGGATCTGGGCGGCGCAGCCAACTGGCTCGAAGGCCCATACGAGGTCGAATACCGTAAGGAGTCCGGCATCTGGAAGATCGCCAGCCTTGTCTGGTTCCCAAGCTTTACAACCCCCTATGCCGATGGGTGGGGCAAGTCGCTCCTCCAGCCCAGCCAAGAGAGCGTGGAGATGCCTCCGGACCGCAAGCAGACGCATGACGGCGTCACCGCGCCCGAATCGTGGGTCATGCCCTTCCACTATGTCCACCCGGTGACCGGCAGGCCGGTGGAGTGGAAGCGGTCCGCCTGACTCCGAAGAGGCGGCGGAAGAGAAAGGGCTGGGCGTCCGCGCCGGGCCTCTCTTTGTCCTATACGCACGCTAGGGCATGGTGTTCGGCAGGAAGAGCGAGATCGACGGGAAGATGCACAGCATCACCAGCAGCACGATGCTGGCTGCTATGAAAGGCATGACACCCCGGTAGATCTGGAACAGCCCGATATCCCTTGCCATCGCATTGATCACGAAGACATTCATGCCGACCGGCGGGCAGATCAGCCCCAATGTGACCGTCATCACGATGATCACGCCGAACCATGTCGGATCGAAGCCGAGCGCCATCATCGCGGGGAAGACGATCGGCACGGTGAGGATGATCATGGCGAGTTCGTCCATGATGGCGCCGAGTATCATGTAGATGAGCAGCAAGAGTGCCAGGACGCCGTAAGGGCCGATGGGCAGGTGCACCAGGAAGTCGGTGATTCCCTGGGTCGTCCGTGTGATCGTCAGGAAGTAGCTGAAGAGGAAGGCCCCGACCGCGATGATGAAGATCGAGGCCGATGTCCGCAACGCATCGACGAGGCAGGCTTGGATCTTGTCCCATCCAAGCCGCCTGCGAGCCACCCCGATGGCAAGCGCGCCGACGGCGCCGATCGCCGCGGCTTCAGTCACGGTCACGATCCCGCCGTACATCGATACGACGACGATGAGGAACAGCAGCAACGTGGCCCAGACTTCGCGCAACGCGACGAAACGTTCACGGTACCCTTCGCGCGGCAGGGTCGGGAATACATCGGGGTTGCGGCGCGCAAGAATCTGGATCGTGATGATATAGATCGCGATTGCGAGCACGCCCGGGATGACGCCCGCCATGAACAGCCGCGCCACGTCCTGCTCGGTCAGCAGTGCGTAGATGAGCATGGTCACGGAGGGCGGGATCATGATGCCCAGCGTCCCACCGATCGCAATCGTGCCGGCGGCGGTGGCAGGATCGTAGCCGGCCCGACGCATCTCTGGCAAAGCCACCTTGGTCATCGTAGCGGCGGTGGCGACAGCTGACCCATTGATTGCCGCAAAGCCGCCGCAGGCGAGGATTGCCGACACGGCAAGACCGCCCCGCCTGTGCCCCGCCCACGCTCGGGATACGCGAAACAATTCGCGGCTCATACCCGAGGCGGAAGCGAAGACGCCCATCAGGATGAACAGCGGGATGACGCTCAGCGAATAGTCGGTCACCGTACGCCACGGTGAATTCACCAGAAGATTGAACGCTGCGCTCCACCCCTTCAGGGCGGCAAAACCGCCGACGCCAACGATGCCCATAGCGACCCCGATCGGGACGCGCAGGAACATCAGCAGGAAGAGCACGACGAAGCCGCCGACGGCGGCTATTTCCCTATCCATCGACCTGGAATCCTGTCTCGACCGGCAGACGGCCCTGGAGCCGCATGATGATGCGCGCGAGGCCGAGAATGACGCAGCACACGATGCCGATCGCGCCGATGATGACGAACGGCCAGACGGCGAGCTTCATGACGTTTGTCACCTCACCGCTGCGGTAGAGGGAATCCACACGCCAGTAGAGCATCACTGCCAGCGCAGCGAAGAACGCGGCAGTTATGAGGTCCGCGACGGTATCGATGAACAGCGCCAGCCTTGGCGGGCACATCTCCCAGATCACGTCGACGGTGATGTGGCGCCCCGCATACGTCGCGGTAGCGAACCCCCAGAAGATAGCCATTCCCTGAAACTGGTTTGCGATCTGATAGGCATCGGGCAGCTGCGTTTGAAAGAATGATCGCAGCATAATCTCCGAGAAGATCAGGAGCGCGATGAGCCCGAGCGAAAAGCCGGCGCACAACTCCACATAGCGTACGAACCTCTGCATAGGGTCCTCAATCGCAACTGATGCCGACCTCGCCGGCAAGCGAACGCCGGTCCTCTCGGTATCGAGAGCGCCGGCGTCTTTTCGCACCTACTCGACGAGCGCGTCGTGCTCCTTGAGCTTGGCCTTGAGCTTGTCGAAGATACCGGCCCCGTCAGAGAAACCCCTGCGCGCCACTGCCTCAAAGGCCTTATCCGCGACCGGTTTGGCAGACTCGATCCACAGATCGCGCTCCTCGTCCGTGAGCTGGTAGATGTGCTGCGAGCTGTCGTCCAGCAGCTGTTGCCGGAACCCTCGCATGTTCTCGTACCAGACGCCTGACAGCTTCTCCGACCAGTCCGGGCCACAGCGCTTGTCTATCGCCGCCTTCTCGACGTCGGTCAGACCGTTGTAGAAGTCCTTGTTGATGACCCAGGCCTGCGCGCCAACGTAGAACGGTTCGTCGATGTGGTACGGCATCGGCGTGTGGATGCCGAACAGCACCATGTCCCAGGGCAGCGCGACCCCGTCGATGGCGCCGCGGTCCGCGAGTTCCTTCACTTCCGGAAGCGACGACGGAACCACCGTAGCGCCCATGTTGACCATCCACTCCGAAGTGGTTGCGCCGCTAGGGCGCATGCGCAGGCCCTTCATGTCCGCCGGCACGCGAATGTCCGGCTTGTTGAAATTGAGCGCGCCGGGATGATGGACGGTTGTCATGCAGAGCATGACTTCGGGCATCTCCTGCTCGGCATATTCCAGGTACCACTCGTGGAACGCTCGCGCGCCGCTCGTGGTGTTGGCGAAAGTGAAGGGTATCTCCACCAGCGACCAGATCGGAAAACGGCCGGTGCTCAGCGTCGGAGCCGCGATGGACATCTCCACGATGCCGTCGCGAACCATGTCGAAGTGGTCCTGCGCGGCCCCCATTTGCGACGACGGATAGATGTTGACGTCAAGCGAGCCGTTTGTTTCGGCCTCGATCTCCTTCGCCCACTCCTCCATCTGCTTGTGCAGCGAATGGGTCGGCGGAAGCCAGGTGGAAATCTGCAATTCCTTGGCTTGCGCCATCGCTCCCGCCGCGACCACCGCGGCGCCTGCCAGAAGCAGGCTTTTCAATACTTTCATGCTCTCTCTCCCACGTTGTCCGGCAGGGTCACAGCTCTGCGCGGCATGCAAGCGACCGATTTCTCGGCCAGATCCTTCCATCCTCAATCCGCGAACGGTTCGGGCGGCGACGGTTCGAAACGGTTGATGCGGTAGGGGTTGTAAGGCATGTGATATGTGGTCGGCAGGTCCGGCTGGAGTTCGGCGAAGCCGCCCGAACTCGACGCGACCGGCTCCTTCACCCAGCCCTTGTGGTAAGGCGACTGGAACTGGAGCCGCGCCGTAATCGACAGGAACTTCCACACCCCGTCTTCCTTCACGTACTGCATGTCGTACTTCGCCCAGTTCCAGTAGGCGGTCAGCTTCTCCTTGCGGAACCGCGCCACGATGCCGGGCGAATGGAAGAGACCGCGGGCGCGCTGACGATCCTTGGATATCTCGATGATCGGATTCAGCGCCAGGTGCTGCTGCAGCCAGCCGGGACGGCGTCGTATTGCGCGTCATCGCCTTGTAAAAGGCCGTCACATTCTCCAGTCCGACGTAAACGCCGCTGTCATAGATCTCGATCGATACATCGTCGCGCTTCTGGGCAAAAAGCGCCGGGCATTCTTCATTGCGCAGCATGTAGTAGAGATGCGTGTAGCGCGAGGTCAGCTTGGTGATCTCGTCGAGCTCGCGCAGGTACCCGAGTTCGGCCACTTCTTCCCGCAAAGCCTGCAGTTCGCGCCGCAATTCGGCGAACTCGTCCGACGACATGCGAAATCTCCTCCACCGGCGAACGGTCGCCGACCCTCTGCTCCAGCTTCTCGGGCTGGAGTTTATTTATTATGTTAAATTATTATGCGTGTTCACCGCCGTCAAGCCGGTATGAGCCGCAACGCTAGCGATGCATGACCTGCTCTGGCGCGCCCGTCCGTCCGTGGACCGGCGACGCTTAGGTCCGTCTGTTTAAGGACAACGAGATATGGAGAAATTGGTGGGCCCGGAGGGACTCGAACCCCCAACCAAGCGGTTATGAGCCGCCGGCTCTAACCATTGAGCTACAGGCCCCACGCGCGGTGACTTAGTTTCTTTTTCCGGGCCGCACAAGCCGCCGCCCCAATCAGCCCATAATCGCCGCCTACCCCACCGCAAGGACGGCCGGTCCGGTGTGGCATCCGTGGGCGATGCGGGGCGCCGGTCTTGGGCAGCGTCCGTTGAGGAGAGAGACATGCGAATCACACTGCCGTTGGCGCTCGCCGCCGTTCTCGCAATGCCGCTGGCCGCCGCCGCACAGGAGGCGCCGCCGACCCCGCGCATCGTGGTCGCCGGCCAGGGGCAGGCCGCGATCGCCCCCGACATGGCTTGGCTCGACCTGTCTGTCATGCGCGAGGCCGATACCGCCCGTGCGGCACTTGATCAGGCCAACGAAGCAGTCGCCGGCGTCATCGCAGCACTGAAGCAGGCGGGCATCGAGCCTCGCGATCTCCAGACCTCCGGCCTGTCCATCAATCCGCGCTATGTCTACCCTCAGAACAACGATGGCCAGCCGCCACGCATTGTAGGCTACCAGGTGAGCAACTCGCTGAATGTTCGGGTGCGCGATCTCGCGCGGCTGGGCGAGGTCATCGACCGCGCCGTGACCCTTGGCGTCAACCAGGGCGGCGGCATCAGATTCGACAATGACGATCCAAAGGAAGCGATTGCGCAGGCGCGAAAGGCTGCGGTTGCGGAGGCCCGTGAAAAGGCCCAGACCCTGGCTGAGGCGGCCGGCGTCACGCTCGGCCAGGTGATCGAGATCTCGGAATCCGCGCCGGCCATGCCGCCCATCCCCATGGCCAAGGCGATGCGGATGGAAGCCGCGCAGGACGAGGCTGTGCCGATCGAAGCCGGCGAAAACACCTACCGCGTCCATGTCGGCGTCATCTACGAGATTGGCCAGCCCTGACGGCACGAAGAAGGGCCGGCGGATGTCCCGCCGGCCCTTCTTTAGATTTCTACGACGCCGCGCTTAGCGGATGATCGGGCAGCGCGGAGCGTTGGCGAAGACCACCGTCACGTGATGACCGCGCGAACGGCCGCTGACGTGGATGGTGCGACGGTTCTCGCCACGCACATAGGCCCGGCGAATCCCCATGCGTTCAGCCTTCTGCACGGCTTCGCGCGCGCTGCAGCCGCGATCCCTGCCCCAGTGGCGATCGGGACCCCAGTGGCGGTCCGGCCCGCGGCGGTAGGAGCGGCCTTCGTCGACGATGACCCCGGCGCGCGGCCCGTTGGGGGTAATGCCGAAATAGAAGCTGTCAGCCTGCGCCGTAGCGGGCATGGCGGCAAGCGTGCCGAGGCCCAGCACCGCCGAAAGGGCTGCGATCTTGATTTTCTGGAACATAGTTCGTCTCCGTTCTGGCGTTGCTCGCTTATGCGATGAAGGGACAATGCCAACCCGCGCCTGAACCGGAGCGGAACCCGCCATTCATCCTGCATTCATTGAATGACGCGCCGGGCCGCTGGTTCCCGCACGCTGAACCGCTGCGCTCACCCTCGCGACAACTGCGCCGCCAGTTCAGCCATGCTGAAATGCGCGCTGACGCGCGTAATCAACCCGTCGTCGATCTCCAGAAAGAGTCCAACCGGCAGGGAATAGCTCTGCCCGGATGCCCGTGGCAGCGGCTCCGCAGTGTCGAGGTAGCGGCCGCGCAGCGTGAATTCGACCGCGGCGCGGCCCCCACTTTCGTCCATCATTATGACGATGTCCGAGACTTGGTCCTGGAAATGCCGTGCCCTCAACGCCAGGAACCAGCGAAACCGCTCCTTGCCGAATTCACGTGACCCCTGATTGATGTCGAGTGCGACGTCCTCTGACAGGCAGGTCAGCAGAACGGCATGATCGTTCGCGTTGAAGGCTTCGAAGCAGCGCTTGAGAAGGCTCGTTGTGGTCGCGCGGTTCATGGTTCCTCCGTCAGCACGTACGGCAGATAGTCTTCCGGTTCGGCAAGCTCGCTTTCGTTCTTGGTGACACGCCCGCGCACGGATATCCCGGCGTCGTGCACCGTCTGGTAGTGGCCGGAGATCAGCGGATGCCACCACTGGAGATCGCGCCCCTCGACCACCAGTCGATAGGCGCAGGTGGAGGGCAGCCAGGGGATGGTGCGAACGTTCTGCGGCGTCAGCCTGACACAGTCGGCAACACGCTCCAGCCTGTTTGCATAATCGGTGCAACGGCACGAGCCGGCGTCGAACAGGCGGCAGCCGACGCTGGTGAAATAGATGTCGCCGGTGTCTTCGTCCTCGAGCTTGGCGAGGCAGCATTTGCCGCAGCCGTCGCAAAGCGATTCCCACTCGGCGGGCGACATTTCATCCAGGGTCTTGGTCTTCCAGAAGGGTTCCGCCATCCCGGCTGATCTGGACCCGCAGCGTCCGAAGGTCAAGCAACTGCATTGTTGGCATCGGTTGGCGGCTGCCCGCTCTAGTGCCGCATCGGCGGCAGGGAACCAAATTGCGCAGTCGGCGGTTCTGGTGGCGACGGGACATGTCTTTTTCGGGAGAAGTTGATGAAACTGCATCGAAGGATCGTTGCTGGCACGGCGCTTGGCCTGCTGATGGCCGGCCCGCTGGCGGCTGCGCCCCTTTCGGCCGGACGGATGGTACCCGCTGTCGAGGGAACCCCCATCGTCTTGGCTCAGGTCACCGCCGAGGAGTTGCGTGAGCGCCTGCTGAACCCGGACCTCACCGACGAGGAGCGCAGCGCAATCCAGCAGCAGTTGGAACAACTCGAGGCCCCGGCCGAACCGGCCGAGGACGCCCCGGAGCCCGAACCCGAAACCCCCGCCGCCGACGAACCGGAGCCCGAGGCGCCGGCTGCGGAAGAACCCACCGCCGAAGAACCGCCTGCGGAGCCTGAGGCACCTGCTGAAGAGGAGCCGGCGTCCGAGGAGGCCCCGGCCGAGGAAGCTCCCGCTGATGAAGCGCCGGCAGAGGCCCCGGCCGAGGAAGCTCCGGCCGAAGCGGAGCCAGCTGAACCACCAGTGGAAGAGCCCGCGACTGAGCCTGAAGCCCCCGCGCCCGAGTCTGAAGCCCCCGCGACCGAGCCGGAAGCCCCCGCGGCCGAGCCCGAAGCCCCTGCCGACGAGCCGGTTCAGGAACAGCCCGCCGAAGAAGCTCCCTCCGCCGAGGAACCTGCTGCGCCGGCTGAGCCGGAGGCCGCTCCGGCCGAGGGCGAGGAACCGGCCCCTGCCGAGCAGCCTGCTACGGACACCCCCGCTGAGGTTGCCCCCGACGCGGAAGTGCCGGCCGAAGGGCCCGCGGAGGATGCTCCGGCTGAGCAGCCGCCTGCGGAACCGGCGGATCCGGCGCAGGATCCGGAAGGCGTATTGCCGGAAGATGCTGCCCCCGTGCTCGATAGCCAGAAGGAGGCTGCTCCCGCCGAGGATGCGGCGACCGACGGCGATGCTCAACCCGCCGCCCCCGCCGAGGAGCAGGCGCCGCCGCCAGAGTCCGACCAGGAGGCTCAAAGCCAGGCCGCCCCGGTCGAGGCGGAGCCGCTGTTGGCGATCGAGGGCGAACGCGTCGAGGAAAGCCAGGTCTTCAGCCGCCGCGAACGTCGCGAGGGGGCTGAGATCCTGAACGAAATCGGAGGCCGGATCGTCTTCCAGTTCGGCACCAACGTCTTCGTCGAGAGCAACGATCGGCCCCGACTCCGCCGAGACGCGCGCGAGGTCTACTACGAGGACCTGCGCGGCGGTTGGACGCGCGAGGTGATCGTCCGGGCGGACGGCACCGAGGTCGTTACGATACGGGATCAGTACGGTGACGTCATCCGTCGCTCCCGCATCACGCCCGATGGCCGCGAGTACGTGCTCGTCTACGCCAGCGAGCGCGAGCGTGACCGCCCCTACCGCTGGCGCGACCCGGGCCGCGAGCTGCCGCCGCTGCGCCTGACCATTCCGGTAAGCCAGTACATACTGGACGCCAGGCGGGTGGACGATCCGGATCGCTACTACGATTTCCTGGCCCGTCCGCCCGTGGAGCCGGTACGTCGCCTCTATTCGATCGACGAGGTGAAGTACTCCGCGCGTGTCCGCGACAGCGTTCGCCGCATCGATCTGGATATCATCACCTTCGAGTTCGGCTCGGCCTCCATTTCGGAGAGCGAGATACCCAAGCTGGAGGGCGTCGCCGATGCCATGTCGCGCCTGCTCGAAAACAATCCGGCCGAGACTTTCCTGATCGAAGGCCACACCGACGCAGTGGGCTCCGACTCGGCGAACCTCGTCCTGTCCGACCGGCGTGCAGAGTCGGTCGCCGCGGCCCTCACGGACGTCTTCGGCATTCCGCCGGAGAATCTCGTGACGCAGGGCTACGGAGAGCGCTATCTCAAGGTGGCAACGCAGGAGCGCAACCGGGAAAACCGCCGGGTGGCCATCCGCCGGATCACCCCGCTGGTGGCGCCCGTGGCGAGCCGCAACTGACGGTCGGTGCGGAGGGCACTTGAAACCTGTCCTCCGCATACCGATCTGAACTGTTCCCTGCCCTGTCTCCGGGACACCCCCTCCTCCTGGGGACTTTGGCGAAAAGGCCCGACCGGTCCCCCCACCGGTCGGGTTTTTCTTTACCGGACTCCATCTCGTAGCTGATCTGGATCAAGCCGTCTCTTGGGCTATTGTGCTGCTGTGCGGCCGGAGGGAGGGCAGACGGCATGATAATGATCACTGGCGCTACGCCGCTCAAGGCGCTTGCCGCAGTGGCCTTCGACACCGAAACCACCGGGCTCGACGCATCCCAAGACCGCATCGTGCAGATGGGCGCCGTAGGAATCCGCGCAAGCGCGATTGAAACAGACGCAGCCTGGGAACTGCTTGTTGACCCGCGGGTGCCGATCCCGCCCTCCTCCACCGCCATCCACGGCATCACCAACGCGATGGTGCGCAATGCACCGTCTTTTTCCGAGGCATGGCGCCGTTTTGAGGTCTTCGCCGCCGGTCGCATCCTGATCGGGCACTCCATCGGCTTTGACCTGGCGGTCTTGGCCAGCGAGGCCGCGCGCGCCGGCCTCGACTGGAAGAAGCCTCGCTCGCTGTGCATTCGGCTGCTTGCAGCCACCGCCAACCCACGCCTGCCGGACTATTCGCTCG
>JAEYRU010000061.1 GCA_023435335.1 Pseudomonadota bacterium | reverse complement strand
TCAGCCAAAAACGCCGCATGGGTCAGGCTCGCTGTCTGAGAAAAGCGGGGTGGCAGAAAGGAATTGTGGGCGACCTGCTCCCTCCATTGCCTGGCGGGGCAGAATCTTCCGGGGGCGCCGCAGCGTTGCCAATCAAGGCCCCGAACCCGGCATTTAAATCAAAGTTTACCAAAGAGAAGGAATGCTGGGATCACGGTGATCCTGGCGGGAACGAAGGTTTCGCTGCCGTGTTAAGTTCCCGACTATACAGAGATTGGCGCATGCCTGCGGATAGAAGCCCGATGAACAGGAACGGAAACATAGCGCGTGAACTGCGCCGGCAGGCGAAGACTCCGGAGAACCGGCGTCACCTGCAGGGGCTTCCGCAATTCCGTGTCGATCAGGAACTGCCCGACGAGTTCCGCACGCTCCTGCGCCGCCTCGAAGACAGCGACGGGCATGCGACCCGGCGCTAGCCGGGACGCAACGAGCGGTTCAGAATCAAATCCAGAAGATCAGGCCGAGCGTGCGGCGGCGGCCGGAGGCGCCTTCCTCTTCGGCTTGGGGAGAAGCCCTTCGCGCTGCGCCTGCTTGCGCGCCAGCTTGCGCGAACGGCGCACCGCCTCCGCCTTTTCGCGCGTGCGGCGCTCCGACGGCTTCTCGTAGGCGCGGCGCGCCTTCATCTCGCGAAAGACGCCTTCGCGCTGAAGCTTCTTCTTCAGGACCCTGAGGGCCTGGTCGACGTTGTTATCCCTGACGAGTACCTGCAATTTAATTCCTTCTTCGAACACGCCGGAACGACCTATGCTCGCCGGCTGGAGAGCGAAAGCCGCGGCCCGGAGGGAACGACCTTTGGGAGAAAGCGCATCACGGCTCAAAGGTTGGAGCGGCAAACCGATGCGCGAGCGAATGGCCGGAACATAGTGCCGCGCGCCAGAAACTCAACCCCCGAGGGTCATCAATGCAGCAAATATGACGGATATCCGCTTCAGGCCGCCGGCTTGCGGCGCCAGGAATAGCCGCCCGAGGGTGCCGCCGACACTGCGGTCGGCTGATAGTGGACGGGCAGGCCGCCGAGGCGTCTCTCCCCCAGCCGCTTGAGCGCGGTCGGGTTCTTTACCTCGAACTCGGTGAAGCCGGTGCGGAGCATATGGGGAATCTGGTCGATCAGCACGTCGCCTACGGCGCGCAGGGGCCCCGTATAACCGTGCCGGCTGCGCAGCAGCTCCGCCTTGGAGAAGCTGCGTCCGTCGCTGAAGGCGGGAAAGGCCAGCGCCACCAGCGCCAGATCGGCCAGCAACGGCACGATCGCGTCCACGCTTTCGCCCGGGGCGAGAACCACCCCGAGGCGGCCCGCCATGGACTTGCGCGTCGCGGCGTCCAGCGTGCGCAATGCCGCCAGCGGCAGAAGCACGGCCTTGTTGCCGGCGGCGCCGTCGAGCGTCTCGGCATGTTGCCAGGCGTCATCGCGAAAGCCTTCCGGCGTCCACAGGCGCGGCATTTCGGTCGTGGCTCCGGTCATGCGGCGGTTCTTTCGGTTGTGTCGGGACCGCTCGCAACGGCCTCACCGGAGCGCGCGTCTCCGAGTCCCGGCAGATGGATGCCGCACTCGGTCTTGGCCTGCCCCGCCCATCGCCCGGCGCGAGCGTCCTCGCCCGGCTGGACTGCCCGCGTGCACGGAAAGCAGCCGATCGAAAGATAGCCGTACGCAACCAGCGGGTTCTCGCGCAGCCCGTGCGCCTGCATGTAGGCCGCGATGTCCTCCTCGGTCCACGCCGCCAGCGGATTGACGCGGATGCGCGGCCCCACAGCCTCGAAGGCAGGCAGGCCGGCCCGGGTGGCCGCCTGGAAGCGCTTGCGGCCGGTGAACCAGGCGCGATAGGGCTCGACCGCGCGCGCCATGGGCTCCACTTTGCGGATGGCGCAGCAGGCGTCGGTGTCGCTCTGGTGCAGCCGGCCGTCCGCGTCCTTCTCGGCGAGATTTGCCTCCAAAGGATGGATCACCTTGAGGTTGGTGAGGCCGAAATCAGCGACCAGCTGGTCGCGATATTCAAGCGTCTCGCCGAAGTGCTTGCCGGTATCGAGGAAGATGACCGGCACCGAACGGTCGACTGACGCGATCATATGCAGCAGCACGGCCGAATCCGCCCCGAAGGAGGAAACGCCCGCGATCTCGCCGGTCCAGAACTGGTTGACGGCGGCCGCGATGATCTCCTGCGGCGCAAGCTCGCCATAGGCCGCCTGCAATGCAGAAGCCTCCTCCAGCGCGGCGGAATCGCGGTCGCGTGCCTCGGTTTGCGCCTCAGGCGGCCTTGGCTTCGCTACCATATAGCGCCTCCTTGAACGGTGCAGCGCCCAGCCGCCGGTAGGCGGCAAGGAACGTCTCGTCGCGGCCGGCGCGGTGGGCGAGATAGGTATCGACCACCTTCTCGATCGCGTCGGTGATCTCGTCCGGGCCGAAGCCGCGGCCGACGATCTCGCCGATGGTGGTGTGCTCGTCGCCGGAGCCGCCCAGCGTGATCTGGTAGAGCTCGGTGCCCTTCTTCTCGACCCCCAGAATGCCGATGTGGCCGACATGATGGTGGCCGCAGGCATTGATGCAGCCGGAGATCTTGATCTTCAGCTCACCGATCTCCTCCTGCCGCGCCTGGTCGGCGAAGCGGCTTGATATCTCCTGCGCGACGGGGATCGAACGCGCGTTGGCGAGCGCGCAGTAGTCGAGCCCCGGGCAGGCGATGATGTCGGTGACAAGTCCGGCATTGGCGGTGGCGAGACGGATCTCGACAAGCCTGTCGTATACGGCCTTCAGGTCGGCCTTCGCCACATGCGGCAGGATCAGGTTCTGCTCGTGGCTGACGCGGAGTTCGTCGAAGGCGAGATCTTCCGCAAGGTCGGCGACGGCGTCCATCTGCTCGTGGGATGCATCCCCGGGCACCTCGCCGATGCCCTTGAGCGAAATGGTCACGCAGGCATAGTCGGGATGGCGATGCGCGAACGTGTTGCGGCGCACCCAGGCGTCGAACCCGGCATCGGCCTTGCGAGCGGCGGCGAGCGAAGCCCAGCCTTCCGACCGCGCAGGCAATGCGGGCGGCGCGAAATAGCGGTGGATCGCCTCGACGTCGGCCTCCGGCAGCCTGAGCTCGCTGTCGCTCAGCGCCTCGAATTCCTTCTCGACCCACGAAGTCAGCTCCTCGGTG
>JAEYRU010000031.1 GCA_023435335.1 Pseudomonadota bacterium | reverse complement strand
GCGGCACGGGTGGCAAGCGTGGCCCGCTTGTCGGCGTCGGTGTAGCCGGAAACGCGGATGGCGCGCGAATGCTCGATGCGCGGCGCATCGATCACCGCCACGGTGCGGACGGGCGCGGCCTCGGCCTCCACAGGCGCCGCCGGGGTCGGGGCTTGCTCGTCCGCGGCGCTGCCGACCGACGAGAACTCCCCGGTAGCCACCCACGCGGCCGTGCCGATAAACACGGCAATAGCCGCTACCTTGTGGAACTTCATTCTGGCCATGTCTTGCTTTCCGATCAGCCGGCCCTATCTGGGCATCCCCGCGCCGAATGCAGTCCGGACGATATGGGGACGCGGCACGAGCCGTTCAATCCACTTTACCTCCGGTAAGGCGGGAGGCGGGTTATTACTCGATTTTTGCACTGCAATATAGTCACAAAATCCTTTTCGGACCGTTCTTCCTGACACGCGCGCCGTGCCGCTATGACGTATGATCCGCGCGCTTTGCGACACTCGCCTCAGCATTTTCCGTGGGCTGCGCCAATTGAAAGCGGAGGCTGGATCATGCGAATGCAACCTCGCGCGACAGCGGAAGCCGCCTTATTCGTTTCCCGGTCAGCGCGAACACGGCATTGGCGAGCGCTGGAGCCGCCGGCGGCGTGCCGATCTCGCCGACGCCGCCCATACGCGGGGCGTTCTCCAGTACCGCCACCTCGAATTGCGGGCACTGCGAGATCCGCATGGCGTCGAAATCATGGAAGTTCGATTGCTCTACCGCCCCGCCGGCAAAAGTGATCTCCTGGTTCATGGCGGCCGAGAGGCCGAATATGGCCCCGGAAACGAGTTGCGCCTCGATGTTGCGCGGGTCCAGCGCCGTGCCGACATCCGCCGCGATCCAGACCTTCTGCAGGCGGATGCCGCTGTCGGATTGTGAAATCTCCACGATCTCGGCCACCCAGCTTCCGAAGCTGGCGGTGAAGGCGAAGCCCCTGGCGCGGCCGGCCGGCAGCGTGGCACCCCATCCGGCCATCTCCGCCACCTTTTCCACGACGCCGACGGCCGTCGGCCACTGTGCCATCAGCTTCAGCCGCATCTCGACCGGATCGATGCCGCCCTGATGGGCGATCTCGTCCAGGAAGCATTCGTGGAAATAGCCGTTGATCGAATTGCCCACCGATCGCCAGACGCCGACCGGTACCGTCAGCGGCGCCTTCACCGCCGACACTCGGTAATTGGGCACGGCATAGGGCTGGTTGAAGGCGCCGTCCACCATGGTCTTGTCCGGGCCCATCGCCGACAGGCTCGGGTAGAAGCGCGGCAGCAGGCTGGCCATGATCGACGGCGACGTGATCTTCATGTCGAAAGCCGCCGGCATGCCGTCGTCGCCCAGGCGCGCGCGCATCTGCGCCAGCGCGGCGGGCCGGTACATGTCGTGGGTCATGTCCTCTTCGCGCGACCAGGTGACCTTCACCGGCCTGCCGTCCGTATGCGCGGCCACCTTCACGGCGTAGAGCGCGTAGTCGACCTCGGCGCGGCGGCCGAAGCCGCCGCCAAGATAGGTCGTATGGACGATGCACTTGTCCTGCGGCAGGCCTGCCGCATCGGCGCAGGCGCTTCTGACCAGCGTCGGCGCCTGGTTGGGCGCCCAGACGTCAAGCCTGCCGTCGCGCAGCCACGCCGTCGCGTTCATCGGCTCCATGCAGGCATGCGCAAGGAACGGCGCCTGGTATTCGGCCTGCAGAACGCGCTCCTGCGGAGCGTCGGCGAACTGCCGCTCGACATCGCCGTCATCACGACGGGCGGACCCGGCTTCGGCCGCCGCGGCATCCGCCAGCGCCGTCCACAGGCCGGCATCGTCCGGCGGATAGGAGGCGTCGGCCCAATCCGCCTGGACCGCGTCGGCGGCCTGCATCGCGTGCCAGGTGGTGCGGGCGATCACCGCGAAGCCGCTGCCTATGTGGGTGTCGATGGGCACCACCTTGATGACGCCCGGCATCCTCGCCGCTTCGGCCGCCTCCATCGAGCGCATGGGAGCGCCCAGCCGGGGGTTCATCCGCACCGTGGCGAAAACCATGTCGGGCAGCGTGACGTCGACGCCGAAGATCGGCGCGCCAGTCACCTTGGCGCGCATGTCTGTGCGCGGCTGCGGCTTGCCCAGCAAGCGCCACTGCGAGCGCGGCCGCAGCGGCACATCCGCTGCCGGTCGCCTCTCGGCCGCCGCCACGGCAATCTCGCCGTAGGTAAGGCTCCTGCCGCTCGCCGCATGCGTGATTACACCGCCGGCGGTCGTCAGCGCGGAGGCGGGCACGCCCAGCCTTTCGGCCGCTTCGGCCTTCAGCGTCTCGCGCGCCACGGCGCCCGCGTGGCGCATCTTTTCATAAGCGTCGGTGGCCGAGGTGGAGCCGCCCGTTACTTGCAGCGCGAGGAACTTGCCGACGACAGCCATGCCCCGGCGCGCGAGTTCGGCCACGGTCGATTCGTCGAATTGCGGAAACGGCAGGCCGTCCTCGAGCATCCCCGTATTGGCGTAGGCGGGCGCGGTCGGGCCGTGCTCCACCTTGACCTGGTCGAGCTCGACGTCGAGTTCCTCGGCGACCAGCGCAGCGAGCGTCGTTTCGATGCCCTGCCCCATCTCGGCGCGCGGCGCGACGATGGTGATCTCGTTGTCGCTGGCGATCTTGAGGTAGGGGTTGAAGGTGGCTTCGCCCTCGCCCAGCGCGTCCTGCAGCGGATTGGCGAAGGGCTTGCTGTATGAATAGTAGCCGAAGGCCACCCCGCCGGCGATCGCGGCGGCGCCGATCAGGAAGGTGCGGCGAGCGATCTTGCCGGCGCGCGACATCCCTACGCCCCCGCCTTCAGGGCCGCGGCGCGGTGGATGGCGGCACGGATGCGCGGGTAGGTGCCGCAGCGGCACAGATTGCCGGCCATGGCGCTGTCGATATCCTCGTCGGTCGGCTGCGGATTGACGTCCAGCAGGGCCGCCGCGCTCATGATCTGCCCGGACTGGCAATAGCCGCACTGCGCCACCTGCTCTTCGAGCCAGGCCTGCTGCACCGGGTGCAGCTCGCCCTCCGGCGCCAGACCTTCGATCGTCACGATCTCGCCGTCCGCCATGCCGACCGGCAGCGAGCAGGAGCGAACCGGCTCGCCGTCGAGCAGGACCGTGCATGCGCCGCAGGCGGCGATGCCGCAGCCGAATTTCGGGCCGAGAATTCCGGCAACGTCGCGCAGCGCCCAAAGCAGGGGCATCTCGGGTTCGACATCGAGGTCGAGTGGCTTTCCATTGACGATCAGCCGCAAGACACACCTCGCATTCGGTATAAGATGGCGAAGCGCCCGTCTCCGGGCGCGCGAAACATCTTGACATTTTCTGTAATTTTGTCAACTCGGAATGGACATGGACGAAAGCATCACCACGGCAACGGCCTCGAGCGCAGAGGATGCCCGCCGCGCCCGCATTCTGGAGGGCGCGACGACCGTCTTCCTTGCCTATGGCTTCCAGCGCACCACGATGGACGACATCGCCCGCGCGGCCGAAATCTCGCGCCCGGCGCTCTATCTTCTCTTCCGCAACAAGTCCGACATCTACCGCGCGCTGGCAGCCGATTTCCTTGAAGTCATGCTGGACCACGCGCGCCAGGCGCTCGCCGGCGATGCTCCTCTGCCGGAACGGCTGGAGGGCTCGCTGTTCTGCATGCTGGACCACATGACCGAGATCGAGGAATCGCCGCATGGCGCCGAGATACTAGACATGAAGAACAGCCTGGCCGCGGACATCGTCACCGGCGGGCGGGCGGAGCTGCTCGGGCTGATTGAGGCGGCGATCGCCGACGAGGCGCAGCGGCGGCGGGTCGACCTTTCGGACAGGGAGCTCACGCCCGGCATCCTGGCCGACATGCTCCTCGATGCATTCGACGGGCTGAAACTGCGCGCGCTTCCCCCGGACGCGCGCCGGACGGTCGTCAGGCACTACATCGCGATCGTCTCGGGAACCATCGGGGCCTAGCGTCCGGCTTTGCCTGTAGGCATTCCGCAAAACAGAGAAAGGCGTCGGAATCGCTCCCAACGCCTCCCTGTCACGTTCGACCCGTCCTGACTGCAGCACCCGAAAGCACGCTTCCAGGCAGATCGTCACGTTGACGGTCTCGGTGGTGCGCAGCCACGAAGTGGCCTTGTCCTTTCCGGACCCCGCCAGCGCAGCCCGGAGGTTGCAGCTGGCTTCCATCGAAGGGCTTTCCCGGCCTTCATGGCAGCATCGGTCTACCGTTCACGCTCGCGACCGTTCGCGGCAGTTCCCGCTGGACACCCGGTCCGTTCCTGCTGCGTCCGGCAAGCCGTCCGCCGCAATTCCATCCCGGTGCGGGCCCCAGGCCGATCCTTCAGAGCTTGTTCCGCTGTCCTTGCGGGCCCTCAGGAACCTGAGTTGCCCTTACCGTAACGCACGGGATGCCGGGCCGCTACAGTCGCCGGCCTGTGGATTCAGTGAATATCGGTGACGAACGGAAGAAAAGCTGAAGAGCAGCGCTCTGTTTTATCAGGGTCGACAAGAAGCGGCAACAATGCTGACTTATTTCGACGAAGCAACGCCTTCCGGACGCTTGCGGGTGCTCAGGAAACCCCGCACGCGCTCGCCCATGACATGAGGCGCGCGCGGGCGCAACCCCGGCGCCAGCATGTCGGACAGATCGAGGCTGGCGCGGTCCCCCACCGCCGAGTAGTTCTCGGCCAGCCAGTCCTGCGCCGCGACGCGGCCGAGATCGCGCAGGTATTCCAGGAAGGCCCACTCGGCATTGACCTTCGACGAGGCTGACAGGTCGGTGAACGCCTCGTCCGCGTCGATGCGGTGCATGCGGATGTTGCGATAGTGGTCGCGGTCGAGCCGGCCGGCGCCGATCAGCTCGTTGACGAAAGCGATGGCGCGGAACTCACGCAGCAGGCCGGCATTGAAGGTGATCTCCTCGACCCGGTTCTGGATCTCCTTGGCCGTGCGCGGCACGCCCTCGCGAATGACGGGGTTTATCTGCACCAGCAGGACGTCCTCCGTCTCGTTGGCGTAGAAGAATGGAAACAGGGCGGGATTGCCGCCGTAGCCGCCGTCCCAGTAGGGCTGCCCTTCGATTTCGACGGCCTGGAAGATCTGCGGCAGGCAGGCGGAAGCCATCACCACCTCGGCCGTGATCTCCTTCGTATCGAACACGCGCAGCTGTCCGGTCTCGACATTGGTCGCCGAGATGAAGAGCCTGGGGGCTTCTCCGCCGCGCACGCGCTCGAAATCGATCTCCTTGCGGATCGCCTCGTAGAGCGGGTTGTGGTTGAACGGATTGGCGAGATACGGCGAAACCACCCGCGACAGCGCATCGAACCACATGTAGCCCGGCGTGTTCTCCACCGACCAGTTGCCCCACAGGATATCCCAGGGCGACCGCTGCACCGGGCTGAACACGCCGGCGCGGCCGACCGCGCGCCAGAAATCGTGCAGCTTCTGCCGGGCTCCGTCGCGCCCGCCGCGGCTCCAGCCGTCCGCCAGCGCCACGGCGTTCATGGCCCCGGCGCTGGTGCCGGAGATCGCGGAGAACTCCAGGCGGCCGTCCTCGAGCAGGGCGTCGAGCACACCCCAGCTGAACGCGCCGTGCGAGCCTCCGCCCTGCAGCGCGATGTTGATCGGCTTCGCAAGGTCACCCCGGGCGATGTCGGGCTTGATGTTCATGCAAACGGTCTCCGGTTCGATCGGTCCTAACGCGGGTCGCCCTACTGGGCCGTCCAGCCTCCATCGACCGAAAGCGTCGTGCCGGTGATCTGGGCGGCCGCGTCGGAAGCGAGGAAGACGGTCGCCGCCGCGATCTGCTCGACGGTGGCGAACTGCCGGGAAGGCTGCTTGGCCAGGATCACGTCGCGGATCGTCGTCTCACGGTCGAGGCCGAGTTCCTTCGCGCGATCCTCGATCTGCGTCTCCACCAGCGGGGTCAGCACGAAGCCGGGGCAGACCGCGTTGCAGGTCACTCCGGTCCCGGCGGTCTCCAGCGCGACCGTCTTGGTGAGGCCGACGACGCCGTGCTTGGCCGCGACATAGGCGGACTTGTTGGGCGACGCGCGCAGGCCGTGCGCCGAGGCGATGTTGACGATGCGGCCCCAGCCCGAGCCCTTCATGTGGGGGATGGC
>JAEYRU010000026.1 GCA_023435335.1 Pseudomonadota bacterium | reverse complement strand
GTCGCGCAGCAGCCGCACGCCGGCGCCGCGTTCCATCTTGCCTTCCGTGACGCGGCAACCCGCGACGTTGCCCACCTTGGTGATGTTGAACACCTCCAGGATTTCGGCGTAGCCGAGGAAGGTCTCGCGCCGCTCGGGCGAAAGCATGCCCGACATGGCGGCTTTGATGTCGTCCACCAGGTCGTAGATGATGTTGTAGTAGCGGATCTCGATGCCGGCCTGTTCGGAGGCTTCGCGCGCCTGCTTGTTGGCACGCACGTTGAAGCCGATGATGGCCGCGCCGGACGTCTCCGCGAGCGAAACGTCGCTCTCGGTAATGGCGCCCGCGCCCGAGTGGACGATGCGCGCGCGCACCTCGTCGGTCCCGAGCTTGTCGAGCGCGTTGGAGATCGCCTCGATCGAGCCCTGCACGTCGCCCTTGATGACCAGCGGGAACTCCTTCAGTCCCGAGGTTTGCAACTGCGACATCATCTGCTCGAGCGAGCCGCGCTGGCCGGCCTGGCGCGCCACCGCCTTTTCCCGTGCGAGGCGCTGGCGGTATTCCGAGATCTCACGCGCGCGCGCCTCGTTCTCGGCCACGGCGAAGCGGTCGCCCGCCTGCGGCGTGCCCTGCAGGCCCAGAACCTCCACCGGCATGGCCGGCCCGGCCTCCTTGAGCTGCTCGCCCCGGTCGCTGACCAAGGCGCGGACGCGACCCCACTCGTTGCCGGCGACGACGATGTCGCCCGTCTTCAGCGTGCCGTTCTGGACGAGCACCGTCGCTACGGAGCCGCGGCCCTTGTCGAGCTTCGCCTCGATGACGACACCCTCGGCAGTGCGGTCGGGATTGGCCTTCAGGTCGAGGATTTCGGCCTGCAGCAGGATCGTCTCGAGCAGCTTGTCGAGATTGGTGCCCTTGGTGGCCGAGACCTCGACGTCGAGCACCTCGCCGCCCAGCGTTTCGACGAACACCTCGTGCTGCAGCAGTTCGGTCCGCACCTTCTGCGCGTTCGCCTGCGGCTTGTCGATCTTGTTGATCGCCACGATGATCGGTACGTTCGCCGCCTTGGCGTGATTGATGGACTCGACCGTCTGCGGCATCACGCTGTCGTCGGCCGCGACCACCAGCACCGCGATATCCGTCGCCTGCGCGCCGCGGGCGCGCATCGCCGTGAAAGCGGCGTGGCCGGGCGTGTCGATGAAGGTGATCTTCTGGCCGTTCTTGTCGACCTGATAGGCGCCGATGTGCTGGGTGATGCCGCCGGCCTCACCCGAAACGACATTGGCATTGCGGATGGCATCGAGCAGCGACGTCTTGCCGTGATCGACGTGGCCCATGATGGTGACCACCGGCGACCGCGGCTTCAGGTCGGTCGGGTCGTCCGCCCGGTTGAACAGGCCTTCCTCGACGTCGCCCTCGGCGACGCGCCGCACGGTGTGACCGAATTCGGACGCGACGAGTTCGGCCGTATCGGCATCGATGATGTCGCCGGGCTTCATGATCTGGCCCTGCTTCATGAAGTACTTCACCACGTCCACGGCCCGCTCCGCCATGCGGCTGGCGAGTTCCTGGATGGTGATCGTCTCCGGCAAGATTACCTCGCGCACGATCTTCTCGCGCGGCTCGTTATGCATCGAGCGCTTGAACTTCTCCTGGCGCCGGCGCATCGCGGACAGCGAGCGGCTGCGCGCGCCTTCCTCGTCGCTCAGCGCGGAAGTGAGCGTAAGCTTGCCGCGCCGGCGATCGTCCTCGCCCTTTGCTTTCACGGGCTTGGGCGCGACGGCTTCGGGCTTGGCGGGACTGCGGCGCAGCGCCGCCCCACGCCGGCGCTCCTCCTCGTCCTCGTCCGCTGCGGCCGCCTCGGCGGCGGCGGGTGCCCGCCGGCGGGCTTCCTCTTCCGCGCGCTGGCGCGCCTCCGCCTCGGTCTTGAGACGGACTTCCTCCTCGGCCTGACGGCGGGCGGATTCGGCGCGTTCGCGGTTGCGGCGCTCTTCCTCCTCGGCGCGGCGCTTGGCCTCCTCGACGGCGCGCTTGCGGTCCTCGACCTCGCGGACCTTCGAGTCCTGCAGCGCCCTGCGCCGGGCCTCCATCTCCTCGTTGGAGAGCTCGTTCAGAACCACGCCGCTGGCAGCCGATGCCGGCGCGGGACGCGCGACCTCGGGCTCGACGGCCGGGGCTTCCTGCGGTTGCGGCGCACGCGGCTTGAAGACGCTCGCCACTTCGGGGCGCTCGTCCGGCCGTGAGAACTTCCGCTTCTTCGTTTCGACGACGACAGCCTTCGTGCGCCCGTGCGAAAAGCTCTGCCGCACAGTGCCTTGGTCCATGCCCGGGCGCTTCAACGTCAACGTCTTCTTCGTGTTGACGCTCAAGGTCTTGTCGTCACCCGATTTCGTATCACTCATTCCGTATCCTCTGCGGCATCGTCTTGACGGACGGCCTCGACCGTGTCGCGGTCAACCGGGGAGCCGCCCCGGTAGCGGTCAAGCGCAACCATGCGCTTCAGCGCCGCTTTGCCAGCCTCCGAGGCGAGCAGGGCAGCATGTATCACATTTGTGGCCCCCAATGCCAAACCCAATTCCGCCTCCGGAAAGAGTTTGTACGCGGGTACGTCCGGGCCCCCGGCGTAGGCAACGGCACGGCGCGCCTGCGTCACCTTGCGGACACCATCGTCGGCCGCCTCGAAGGCATGAAGCACGGCCAGCGCCTTTCCTGAGCGGACGCTAGCTTCGACCTTCGCGGCGCCGAGGACCACTTGGCCCGCCTTGCGGGCGAGACCGAGCGCGCCAAGGGCGGCACGCGAAAGCAGGCGGTCGACCATCTCCCCGAGATCATCGGGAACGGTCACCTCCTGTTTGAGGGCGCGGGCGAAGAGCTTCTTCTTCGCCGCCTGCTCGATGAGGCTGCGCTCAGCCGTGACCCAGCAGCCACGTCCGGGAAGGTTGCGCTTGATATCCGGAACGACCGACATGTCGGGACCTGCGACGAAGCGCAGCAAGCCGTCCGGCTCGCCCGCCTGCCGCGTCACAATACATGTGCGGTCGTTCATCTCGTTCAAGACCCGCTCCGGAAATCCGCGCAGACACCTGCCTCACGCCCCGACGGTTTCGTCGGACTCGGCCTCCTCGGCGGCCAGATCGTCTTCGCTGATCCAGCCCGCCTTGAGGCGGGCGGCCATCACCATCTGCTCGGCTTCGGCACGGCTCACGCCGAATTCGCCGAGCACGCCTTCGAAATGCTTGGTCTCGCCGTCCTTGCGCTCCTTCCAGCCCACGAGGTCGTCGACGGCATAGCCGGCGAAATCCTCGACGGTTTTCACGCCGTCCTCGCCGAGCTTCACCATCATCGCGGTGGTCACACCCGGGATCTCGCGCAACTCGTCGGCGACGCCGAGTTCCTTGCGGCGAGCGTCATGCTCGGCCTCGATGCGGTCGAGGTACTCGCGGGCGCGGGTCTGGATCTCCGATGCGGTGTCCTCGTCGAAGCCATCGATGGAGGCGATTTCGTCCGCATCCACGTAGGCCACTTCCTCGACGGTGGAGAAGCCCTCGGAAGCCAGGACCTGGCCGACCATCTCGTCCACATCGAGCGCTTCCATGAAGAGGTTCGAGCGCTCGACGAATTCCTTCTGGCGACGCTGGGATTCCTCTTCTTCGGTCAGGATGTCGATATCCCAGCCGGTCAGTTGCGAGGCGAGACGGACGTTCTGGCCGCGCCGGCCGATTGCCAGCGAAAGCTGGTCGTCGGGGACCACGACCTCGATCTTCTCCGCGTCCTCGTCGAGCACCACCTTGGCCACTTCGGCCGGCTGCAGCGCATTGACGATGAAGGTCGCGGCGTTGTCGTTCCAGGGGATGATGTCGATCTTCTCGCCCTGGAGCTCGCCGACGACCGCCTGCACGCGCGATCCGCGCATGCCGACGCAGGCGCCGACCGGATCGATCGAGCTGTCACGCGAGATCACGGCGATCTTGGCGCGGCTGCCCGGATCTCGGGCAACCGAGCGGATCTCGATGATGCCGTCGTAGATCTCCGGCACTTCCATGGCGAACAGCTTGGCCATGAACTGCGGATGCGTGCGCGACAGGAATATCTGCGGGCCGCGCTGCTCGCGGCGCACGTCGTAGACATAGGCGCGCACCCGGTCGCCGTACTTGAAGGTTTCGCGCGGGATCAGCTCGTCGCGGCGGATGATCGCCTCGCCGCGGCCCAGATCCACGATGGCGTTGCCGTACTCGACGCGCTTGACGGTGCCGTTGACGATCTCGCCGATGCGATCCTTGTATTCCTCGTACTGGCGGTCGCGCTCGGCCTCCCGCACCTTCTGCACGATCACCTGCTTGGCGGACTGGGCTGCGATTCGCCCGAAATCCATCGGCGGAAGCTGCTCGGCGATGAAGTCGCCGACCTGCGCATCCGGATTGCGGTGCCGCGCTTCTTCCAGGGAGATGTGCTTGTCGAAATCCTCGACCGTCTCCACCACCTCCATGAGGCGCTGCAGCTTCATGTCGCCGGTCTGCGGATTGATGTCGGCGCGGATGTTGGTCTCCTGGCCGTAGCGCGAGCGCGCGGCCTTCTGGATCGCGTCGGCCATTGCCGCGAGCACGATCTCCTTGTCGATCGACTTCTCGCGCGCGACCGCATCCGCGATCTGCAGGAGTTCCAGCCTGTTAGCACTGACTGCCATCGTCTTCTCCTCGAACATGCCCCGGCCGGGTGCGGCCGGAAGCGCATGGTCATTCTTCGTTGTCGTTGTCGCCGGTCGCGTCGTAACTGTCTGCGCTACGGCGCAATTTCTTGTCCTGCCTGAGCGCGTCGCGGATCAGGTCGTCCGTCAGCACTAGCCTCGCTTCGGCAAGCGAATCGTAGGGGACCGACACGACAGGCTCGTCACCGTAGCTCGCCTGGTCGCGTTCGATCGTGACGGCCTCGTCGCCCGCCTGGGTGAGACGGCCGCGAAAACGCTTGCGGCCCTCGATCAGCAGCGAGGTCTCGATCTTCACGAGATGGCCCACAGCGGCCTCGAAATCGGACCTGCGGACCAGCGGTCGGTCGATCCCGGGAGAGGAAACCTCCAGATGATAGGCCTTCTCGATCGGATCCTCCACGTCGAGGATCGCCGACAGCGCGCGGCTGGCTTCCTCGCAATCCTCGATGGTCATCGACCCGTCCGGACGTTCGGCCATGACCTGCAGGGTCAGCCCGGCCTGTCCGAGCAGGCGGATGCGCACGAGGCGGAAGCCGTTCGCAGCGAGCGCCGGCGCTACGATGGCGGCAATGCGCGCTTCGGTGCCGCTTTCGCGGATGATGCGATCGTCCATGCCTTCGGCCAGTTCCATCGGACCTCTTGGTTCGCCGACGGCCGGTAACAAAAAAGAGCGGGACCGGGTGGACCCACTCTTCGCCATACCGACCAAGAATTTGAAGCCGATATAGTCGCAATGAACCGCTAATGCAAGCAGGCGGTGACGCAGACAGGGGTTCGGGTGGGGTCCGCGTCATCCATGCGTCCCCGGCATGGCAGGTCTGCCAATTCGCGACTCCCGCTGCCGGCGGTCGCATATTATCTATTGTGCATCGCACAATGCGAAGGAAAAACACGATATGTCCATCAGCAAGAGGCGCGCAGGGTTCGGCGAGGTCTTTTCGCTTATCGGCGATGCGATCGCCGCCGCGGCCGCCGTGCGCGATCACCGGCAGCCCGACGCGCAGACGTTGCGCCGGCTCGGCATCGACCCCGAGCAGTTCCGCCAGATCGGCCGCTACTGAAAGTTGCCGGACCCCGCAGTTAGCTTCCCTGCCCCGCCCGCGGGTGCCCCGGTCAATCTAGAACAGGCGAATGACGCAAGCCGTCATTCGCCTTCTTTTTTCCGAGCTTGCTTAGTCCTCGTTGCCGGCGAGTTCGGCGAGAACCTTGCCGCGCCCGCGCGCCCGCAGCACGAGGGGCACGATCACCGCAGCCGCTGCCAGCAGGAGCAGCACGATCGAGATCGGCGACTGCACCAGGACCATCGGATCGCCCTGGCTGATCGCCAGTGCGCGGCGCAGCTGCTGCTCCGCCATCGGCCCGAGGATCAAGCCCACCACCACCGGCGCCAGCGGGTAGCCGAAGCGGCGCATCCCGTAGCCCATAAGCCCGAATACCAGCAGCACGCCAAGCTCGAAGGCGGAGGGATTTGCCCCGATCGTGCCGAGCGTCGCGAAGACGAGGATGCCGGGATAGAGCCAGTGGCTGGGGATCGTGAGCAGCCGCACCCAGAGGCCGATCATCGGCAGGTTCAGCACCAGCAGCATCAGATTGGCGACGAGCAGGCTGGCGATCAGACCCCAGACGAGTTGCGCATTGGTGATGAACAGCAGCGGCCCTGGCTGCAGGCCGAACTGCTGGAAGCCGGCGAGCATGATCGCCGCCGTCGCCGTGGTCGGCAGGCCGAGGGTGAGCAGCGGTACGAGCGTGCCGGCGGCGGAGGCGTTGTTCGCCGCTTCCGGACCGGCCACGCCCTCGATGGCGCCCTTTCCGAATTCCTCCGGATGCTTCGTCAACCGCTTTTCCGTCGCATAGGAGAGGAAGGTGCCGATCTCGGCCCCGCCGGCCGGCATCGCGCCGATCGGGAAGCCAATCGCCGTGCCGCGCAGCCAGGGCTTCCAGGAGCGCACCCAATCCTCCCGGTTCATCCAGACGGAGCCGCGGACGGGCTCGATCCGTTCGTCGCCGCTGCTCTTGGCCGAAGCGATGCTGAGCGTCTCGCCGATCGCGAACATGGCGACCGCCAGCGTCGTCACCTCGACGCCGTCGAGAAGGTCAGGGATGCCGAAGGCAAG
>JAEYRU010000255.1 GCA_023435335.1 Pseudomonadota bacterium | reverse complement strand
GCGGAACTGCGAGGCGAAGCCGATGACGTGGTCTGCCTGGAGCAGCCCGCGGATTTCGGCGCTATCGGTTATTACTATCGCGATTTCCGCCAGCTATCGGACGACGAAGTGATCGCCGCGCTCGAAGCGTTCGATCCCGGGCCGGGAAAAGCTCCGGGAGCAAGGGGATAGAGCCTTCGCGGATCGGCGGGCCTACGACCTCGCCGGAGCCGTCTCGCCTACCCATTCGATGAATTTCCGGACGGCGCCGATCATGAAGGCCTCGACCACCTCGTCCTCGAAGGTGCCGTCCTTCACCTTCTGGTTTGCATGGGTGACGACGACCTCCTGCCACGGGAAGATGCGCGCCAGCATGCCGTTCAGGATGTACTTGAGATGCGACTGCGCGCGCACACCGCCCAGCGCCCCGCCGGAGGTCGACACCACGAAGACCGGCTTGTCCTTGAAGACCGAGGCGTAGGCCGGGCGGGACGCCCAGTCGATCGCGTTCTTGAGTACGCCCGGCACGCTGTAATTGTATTCGGGCGTCACGAACACCACGCCGTCGGCCGCGGCGATCGCCGACTTCAGTGCTTCCACCGGCTCCGGCGAACCCACATCTGCGTTGTAGTGCGGCAGCGTGGCGATGTCGAAACGCAGGACCGAGACGTCGTTCTCGATTGCGCGGCAGAGCTTCTCCAGCACCGCGCGCGAAGAGGATGCGGCGCGGAGGCTTCCAGACAGGCAAAGGAGTGTCGTCACGGGTTCAAAGCCTCGCTAACCATACTGCTATTGGGGGGAACGCGATGATGATCAGAAGCCCGACCATCATGGCGAAGACGAACGGCATTGCCCCGCGGAAGATCTCCCCGACCTTGAGTTCCGGATCATCGAGCGCTGACTTGATGACGTAGACCGACAGGCCGAAGGGCGGGGTGAGGAGGCCGATTTCGACGGCCACGACCGTCAGCACGCCGAACCAGATCAGGTCGAAGCCTGCTTCGCGCGCCACGGGCAGGGCAATTGGCAGCAGGATGAGCATGATCGATATGGAATCGATCAGGAAACCCATGACGATCACCAACGCCAGGAAGATCGCCAGGAAGAGGTAGGGACCGACCGCGTCGTTCAGTAGCAATTCTGCCAGCGCGTTCGGCAGGCCGGACATGGCAAGCATACGGCTGAAGAACGTCGCCGCCATGATGAGGAAGAGGACAGACACGGTAACCTGCCCGGTTTCGACCAGGAGCGCCCAAAGCCTCGAGCTGTTCAGCGACCGTCGCAGAAGCGCGATCACGAGCGCCCCCAGCGCTCCTATCGCGCCGGCTTCCGTGGGGTTGAGGAAGCCGCCATAGAGCCCGCCGAGGACCAGCGTCACCAGCACGACGATAGGTACGCCCTTGGCTGCCGTCGTCCAAGCCGATTCCGTCTCGTGCTCCGCGTAGTCCCCCTCGGCACGGTCGAATACCGACGGTCTCCACCATGTGGCGAGGATGACGACGGTCGCGGAGAAGAGAAATGCGAGCAGTATCCCCGGCCCTACGCCGGCAAGGAACATGCGCCCAACCGATTCTTCCGCCAGCACGGCGTAGACGATCATGAGGAGGGAGGGCGGGATCAGCATCCCGAGCACGGAACTTCCGGCGACGACGCCGGTCGCAAAGGGCCGGCTGTAGCCGTGTCGCCGCATTTCGGGAACGGCGACACGAGAAAAGACCGAGGCCGACGCGATCGATATGCCCGTGATCGAGGCAAAGACCGCGTTGGCGAAGACGGTGGCGACGCCGAGGCCGGCCTTCACGCGCCGCAAAAGCCGCTCGAAGATGTCGAACGTGTCCTTTCCCACCCCGGAAACGGTGACGAGCAACCCCATCAGCACGAACAGCGGCACCACCGCGAAGAGGTATTCCTCGAGGCTGTCATTTGCGACCGAGCCGATCATCCGCATCGCCACGGTCTCGTTGCGGATGAGGGTGACCCCCGCAAAGGAGACCACGATCATTCCGATGCCGATGGGCATTCCGAGCGCGATCAGCATGACGAGAGCTGCGACGGCGATCGCGCCGATCTCGACCCCGGTCATGAGCTATGCCCCGCCCTGCCGACGGCCCGCCCGAAGGAGCGGACTGCCTGCACTGCGAACTGGATCGACCCGAAGACCGCGCCGAGCAAGATGAGGGCCCGGAACGGCCATGTCTGAAGGGTCATCACGCCGACCACGCCGATATACTCGCCATGCTGAAAGTCACGCCACAGAATGCCCCATGTCGAATAGGCGATTGCGGCGCACACGATGATTCCGAAGAGGTCCCAGAGGCCGGACACGAAATCGGCCCAACGGGGAGATCGCGCGCCCAGCGCCGCCAGGAACAGGTCGGTCCGTGCGAGGCGCTCATTGCGGACGGTCGTGCCGAGCTGGAGGAACACGATCATGACGACGGTGAGCGCGCCCAGCTCGGAGATCAGCGGAAGCGAGCTGCCGAGGATGTTGCGGGCCAGCACGTCGGCGAAGATGATCGCCATGAGGAACGCGATCATGATCGTGCCCAGCGCCCCGAGCCCGTCCACGCCCGTATTCCACAGGCGCATCCCGCCCGGCTCGCGGGGCAGAGGATCGCCCTCCGCCCCGTCGTCTGTCCCCTGTGCCCGCATCGCCCCGTCCCTGGTCCGCGCGCCCTAGAGCGCTTCGTCCCAGTTGCGCGCGGGCTTCTCACCCTTTTCGCGCAGCCCTTCCATGTACGCCTTCATGAAGTCCTTGGCCGGGAGGCCCCGGGACTCGCCATTGGCCGCCCACTCGCCGGCGATGTTGGGCAGGCCGTCGACCCACTTCTGGCGGTCTTCCGCAGGAAGCTCGCTGATGGTGACCGGCGGGTTCTGCCCGGCGCCGAGCTCGACCATCTTCGCGAAGGCCGCCTCGTGGCGCTCCAGCAGGTCCTTGCCGTGCGCATCGGTGTAGAACTCGCCTGCCTGGATCATCGCCTGCTGTACTTCCTCAGGCAGCGCGTCCCAGCTGTCCTTGTTGATCGCCACGGCCCCCGAGAAGGCGGTGCCGATGCGCACG
>JAEYRU010000250.1 GCA_023435335.1 Pseudomonadota bacterium | reverse complement strand
CCATTCAGGAGGAACTGGAGCGCCTGCGCGCGCTGGTGCAGCCGCAACGGCTGGCCGAGTTCGACCCGGCGGACCCCCGCAACAAGGGCAGCGACGGCAAGCTGACCCCGCAGGGTGTGGAGTGCTGCTACCGCATGTTCGACGAGGGGAAGTCGCGCTACTCGGTGGCGCGGGCGCTCAAGATCTCCTTCGCGGCGGCGACACACCGCTTCCAGGCATGGTCGAAGGCCGGCGGGGGGAAGCGGCCGCGCACGCGGCTGGGATAGGTCCGGCATTTGCTTCGGCCGGCCCGTCTATCCGCCGGGCGCCGACCCGCGCGGACCGGGGAGGGCCGGCGGCCTTCATTTTCAGGACGACGGAGGGCATAGTCCGCGCCATGGAAACCGGACCCGATACGCTGCTCGACAGGATCGGCCGCTGGCTGGCGCGCTGGCTGGTCGGGGAATCGTCGGGGTACGAGCCCTATACGCCGTCGGATCCGGAGACCCTGCACCGCACGCTGCAGCCGGGCGACGTGCTGCTAATCGAGGGCAACCAGAGGGTATCGGCGGCGATCAAGTACCTGACGCAGTCCACCTGGTCGCATTCGGCGCTCTATGTCGGCGACGCGCTGCCTGAGCCGGAGGACGGCTCCGAGCGGCCGCGCCTCATCGAGGTCAACCTGGGCGAAGGCTGCGTGGCGGTGCCGCTTTCGAAATACCGCACCTACAATACGCGCATCTGCCGGGCGAGCGGGCTCACCCCGGACGATCGCCGGATCGTGATCGACTTCATGATCGCGCGGCTGGGCACCCGCTACGACATGAAGAACATCTTTGACATGCTGCGCTATTTCTTTCCGACGCCGCCTGTGCCGGTGCGCTGGCGACGGCGCATGATCGCGTTCGGCTCCGGCGACCCGACGCGCGCGATTTGCTCGACCATGATCGCGGAAGCCTACGGGCAGATCCGCTATCCGATCCTGCCGGACATCTCCCGCGAGCCCGGACGCGCCGCCGCGGAATCGGCCTATTCGCGCAGCGAGATCATGCATATCCGCCACCATTCGCTGTACACGCCGCGCGATTTCGACCTGTCGCCCTACTTCCACATCGTCAAGCCGACGCTCGCCTACGGGTTCGACTACAAGCGCGTGAAGTGGGCGGCTCCCGGGACCGAGCCGGAATTGCAGGAGGAGCCGGAGGCTCAGGCCAGCCCGGCAGCGCGTACCTCCTCCATGTAGGAGCGGCTGACGGGAAGCATCGTCCCGTCCTTCATCTTCAGCATCAGCCGGCCGCCCAGGCGCACCGACTGCGCGACCTGCCCGATAGCGATCCAGTGCGAACGGTGGATCTGCAGTCCGGCCATGCCTTCGGTCTCGGCGATGGCGTCGGCCAGGCGCATCAGCACCAGCGCTCCGCCCCTGTCGGTGCGGATGTCGACATAGTGGTCCTGCACCGTGAGGTGGCTGAGCTCGCCGCGAGCCTGCGGCGGCAACCGGTCGAGGATGCGCGGACGCCTGGGGGCTGAGGGCGAAGCCTCCGCCCGCGTCGCCTTTTCGTACTGCTCGCTGAACAGGGCCACCAGGGCCGTCACCACCGCGGCGATGGCGATGCAGTAGGCGAGCAGCGGCAGGAACGGAATGGCCCGTCCGCCGCTCTCGAACACGGCCGTGTTGATCAGCCAGACCACGGCGGCGACGGGGATGCCGGCGACCGCGCCGAACAGCGCGAAGTGAGCGACGCCTGGCATGCGGCCGGGCGAGAAGAGTTGCACCTGCAGGAACACGGCGGCCACGCCGGTGAAATAGGTAGCGACCGCCGTCGCCGCCCAATAGGCGAGCCGCGCCGGCAGGCGCAGCCCCTCATAGGTTCCGAACGGGCCGACCAGGCCGAGCAGCAGCGATGCCCCGGCAATCGCCGCCCAGAAGCGCGGAGCGAAGGCGAGGCGCTGCAATTCGCGCATCGTGAAATGCAGGGGGCGGTCGGTCACGAATGGCTCCGGTCGTCCGCGAAGAGACGTTTGAGGCGAAGTCTAGCGGCGCCCTAATCGATGTCCAGCGCGGCCGCAACGCCGGAGGCGGCGCGTGCCGACATCAGCTTCGAAACCAGCCAATGGAAGAATGACATGACGCTGCAACCGCTCCTCGACGCTTCGCTCGCCATCCAGATCCACGTTGTCGCCGCCGTGCTCGCTTTCATGCTCGGCGCAATTGTCCTGTTCAGGAGGAAGGGCGACCGGCTGCACCGCCTTGGCGGCCGCATCTGGGTCGGGCTCATGCTCGCGGTCTGCATCTCCTCCTTCTTCATCCACACGATCCGCATGTTCGGGCCGTGGAGTCCCATCCACGTGCTCTCCATCACCACCCTCGTCGGGCTGGCCCGGGGTGTGTGGCTGGCGCGCTCCCGCGAGATCGTCGGGCACCGGCGCCTCATGCAGTCGACCTATGTCGGAGCGCTGCTGATCGCCGGCTTCTTCACCTTCCTGCCGGGTCGCATCATGTTCGAGGTGTTCTTTGGCGGACCGCTGCCGATGGCCGGCGTGGCAGTAGCGGCCGCGATCGTCGCCGGCGGGATCGCCATGCACCTGGCGGCCAGGCGCGAGCCCATACGGGCGGCATGACCGGCGCCAGCGCCAGAGACGACCCAACCCTCCCCCGCCTGCGCGGGGGAGGGTTGCCAGAAGTCAGTGCTAGGCTATTCGCTCGTGGCGCCCGTCGCGGCTTCGTCGGCGGGCGAGATGCGCAGGATTTCCCCGCTGGAGTGGTCCGTGGCGACGTAGATCGCGCCGGCCGGCCCCTGCGCGACATCGCGGATGCGCAGTCCCAGCGGCTCGAGCAGGCGCTCCTCGCCGGTTACCGAATCGCCGTCGAGGGTCAGCCGCACCAGCGCCGTCGAGGCGAGCCCACCGACGAACAAGTTGCCCTGCCAGTCGGGAAACGCCTCGCCGTCGTAGAAGATCATGCCGGACGGAGCGATGACCGGCGTCCAGGAATAGACCGGGTCGATCATGCCTGCACGACTCTCGGCAGCGTCTGGCAGGGGATTTCCGCTGTACTCGACGCCCAGCGTAACGGCGGGCCAGCCGTAGTTGGCCCCCGCCTCGATGATGTTGAGCTCGTCGCCGCCGCGCGGCCCGTGCTCGATCTCCCACAGCACCCCGGTCTGGGGATTGATGGCGGCAGCCTGGACGTTACGCACACCGTAGGCCCAGATCTCCGGCAGCGCGCCGTCCTGGCCGACGAAGGGGTTGTCGTCCGGCACACCGCCGTCCGGGTTGATCCGCACGATCTTGCCGAGATGCGAGTCGAGGTCCTGCGCCTGCGTGCGGAACTGGGCGTCGGAGCGCTCGCCGAGCGCGACGAAGAGGTGGCCCTCGCCGTCGAAGACCAGGCGCGACCCGAAATGCTTGGTGCTCTGCACCTTCGGCTGCTGGCGGAAGATGACCTCGACATTCTCAAGCGCGGTCATGTCCTCGCTGAGCACGCCGCGCGCCACCGCGGTGCCGTTGCCGCCTTCGCCGGCTTCGGCATAGCTCACATAGACCAGCCTGTTCTCGGCGAATGCGGGGTCGAGCGCCACGTCGAGCAGGCCGCCCTGGTCGCGGGCATCCACCTCCGGCACGCCGGATATCGGCTCGGAGAGCGCGCCGTCCTCGGAGATGGTGCGCAGGCTGCCGCTGCGCTCTGTGACCAGCATCCCGCCATCGGGCAGGAAGGCGATCGCCCAGGGATTGCGCAGCCCCTCGGCGAAGGTCTCGACGCGGATCGCCGGGCCTTCGGTCTCGTATGTCTCGCTCACCGCATGAGCGGGCGCGGCGACGGCCAGCGCCAGCGGCGAGAGAGCGAGGCTGAGAATGGTGCGGTTCATTCGCGGCTCCTTGTGACTGTCATAAACTGCGCCCGCCCGCGCCCATGCCGACAAGGTAGTGCGCGGATCGGGCAAGTTGACCCGCTTCACGGTCAAGTTACCGGCGGCGGGCGACAGATGAGGCAGACGTCAGCGAGCGGTGAGGTAGGGGCCGAGCGTGATCAGCGCCACCGCAGCGATGGCAAGCGCAATGCCGACACCCTGCAATGCGCCGATGCGTTCGCCGAACCAGGCGAATGCGACCACATTGACTGCGACCAGCTGGATGACCGCCGAGAGGCTTAGCGCGATGCCCATGCCGAAGTCGCGGATCAGGCGCAGCATGATGAGGTTGCCGACCGTGTAGAGCGCGAGCACCAGCACCAGCCGCCAGTTGGAAGGCGCCAGCGCCCACGCCTTGGCGGCCGTCGCGGCCAGCAGGAAGATGACGGTCGAGAGGCCGAGCTGCGCCATGCCCAATAGTGTCATGAAGGATGCCCCGAACAGCGGCTTGAGGCCGACAGAGGGACCATTTGCGCCCCGATGCCGCTGGCGTCAAGCGGACTGGACGGCGCGACATTCCGCCCCGTGCCGGTTCGCGGCTTTGACCGCCTTGCCGGCCCGCCCTATCTTGGACGCGGCGGCATTGCGCTGCCCGGAACAACGAAAGGCGGTCCGGCATGGATTTCGATCCGGTCATGCTCTCGCGCATCCAGTTCGGCGCAAACATCTCCTTCCACATCCTGTTTCCTACGATCACCATCGCGCTCGGCTGGGTGCTGCTCTTCTTCAAGCTGCGTTTCAACCGCACCGGCGACCTGGCCTGGATGCGGGCCTATTTCTTCTGGGTGAAGGTGTTCGCGCTCTCCTTCGCCCTGGGCGTGGTTTCCGGCGTCACCATGAGCTTCCAGTTCGGCACCAACTGGCCGGGCTTCATGGAGACGGTGGGCAATATTGCCGGCCCGCTGCTCGCCTACGAGGTGCTGACCGCGTTCTTCCTCGAGGCGGTGTTCCTTGGGATCATGCTGTTCGGCTTCCGCCGCGTGTCGAACCGGGTGCATACGCTGGCCACCTTCCTCGTGGCCTTCGGCACCACCATGTCGGCGGTGTGGATCCTGGCGCTGAACTCCTGGATGCAGACGCCGGCCGGCTTTGAGATGCGCGATGGTGTGGCCTACGCCACGGACTGGTGGGCGGTGGTGTTCAACCCGTCATTCCCGTACCGGCTGGTCCACATGCTTCTGGCCTCGGGGTTGACCGTCGCGTTCCTCATCGCCGGCCTGTCGGCGCTGCGCTACCTTGCCGGCGACCGCGCCGAATCCATGTGGAAGGCGCTGCGCACGGGCGTGGCGCTGGGCGCGATCCTGATCCCCATCCAGATCGTGGCAGGCGACCTGCACGGGTTGAACACGCTCGAGCACCAGCCGGCAAAGATCGCGGCGATGGAAGCGAACTGGAAGACCCAGCCCCGCGCGCCCTTCGTTTTTCTCGCATGGCCGAGCGAGGAAGCTCGCGAGAATTTCTACGAGATCGCGATCCCGACGCTAGGCAGCTGGATCCTCATGCACTCGGCCGAGGGCGTGGTGCCCGGCCTCGACCAGTTCGAGGGCGAGCACCCGCCGGTGGTGCCGCTCTTCTTCTCGTTCCGCATCATGGTCGGCATTGGCCTCCTCATGCTGGCAACCTCGTGGACGGCGGCCCTGTACCTGTTCCGCAGGGGCGTCATGCCGCGCCCGCTCGCCTATCTTATGGTGCCCATGGCCTTTTCCGGGTGGGTCGCGACGCTGGCCGGCTGGTACACCACCGAGATCGGCCGGCAGCCCTGGCTGGTCACGGGCGTGTTGCGCACCGCCGACGCGGTCGGCCCCGTCGCGGGCGGAACGGTAGCAGCGACGCTCGCCGGCTACATCCTGCTCTACGTGGTGCTGCTCTTCGTCTATCTGGGCGTGCTGGTGCATCTCGCAAGGAAAGCGGCCAGGGACGGCGACCGCTCGCCGCTGCCGGGCGTGGAGGGCCGAGCGATGGCGCAGCCGATGCAGGCCCGGGAGGGAGGGTGACATGACCATCGACTGGCAATTTCTGATGCCGCTCGTCTTCGCCGGGCTGATGGGGCTCTCGATCCTCATCTACGTCGTGCTGGACGGCTTCGACCTCGGCATCGGCATCCTGTTCTCCGCCGGGACCGACGACGAGAAGGATACGATGATCGCGGCCATCGGGCCGTTCTGGGATGCCAACGAGACCTGGCTGGTGCTGGCGGTGGGCCTCCTGCTCGTCGCCTTCCCGATCGCGCACGGCATCATCCTGACCGCGCTCTACGTTCCGGTGTTCCTGCTGCTCGTCGGGCTGATCCTGCGCGGCGTGGCGTTCGATTTCCGCGCAAAGGTGCCGCTGCACCGCAAGCATCGCTGGGACAAGCTTTTCCTCGCAGGCTCGCTGACGGCATCGCTGGCTCAAGGCTACATGCTCGGCGTTTACGTGCTGGGGCTCGAACAGGGCTGGCTGGCGATCGGCTTCGGACTGCTGGTGGCGCTGTGCCTCGCCGCCTCCTATGCGGCGATGGGCGCGGCCTGGCTCATCTACA
>JAEYRU010000240.1 GCA_023435335.1 Pseudomonadota bacterium | reverse complement strand
ATCGCGGCGCGCCTCGTCGAACAGGTCACCGGCCGCGTTCGCTGGCGCGAGACGGTCGAGTGGTTCGGCGCCAATGGGGTTACGACGCTCTACGAGATCGGCTCCGGCAAGGTGCTGTCCGGTCTGGCGCGCCGTATTGATCGCGAGCTTGCGACCGCCAATGTCGGTACGCCGGCGGAAGTCGAGGCGGCGCTGGCGGCGCTTGCCTGAATTCCCATATGTACGAAGCCCCATTGAGGGACGCACTCCCGGAGGACTGATACTATGCTCGACCTGACCGGCCGCAAGGCACTCGTCACCGGCGCCAGTGGCGGCATCGGCGAGGCGATAGCCCGCATGCTGCATGCGCGCGGAGCCACCGTTGGCCTGCACGGCACCCGGATGGAGAAGCTTGAGGCGCTGGCCGGCGAACTGGGTGAGCGGGTGAAACTCTTCCCTGCCAATCTGTCGGATCGCGACGAGGTCAAGGCCCTCGGTCAGAAGGCCGAGGCAGAGCTGGAGGGCGTCGATATCCTCGTCAACAATGCCGGCATCACCCGGGACGGGCTTTTCGTGCGCATGTCGGATGCCGACTGGGACGCCGTGTTGGAAGTGAACTTGACCTCCGTGTTCCGCCTGACCCGTGAACTGACCCATCCGATGATGAAGCGCCGCCACGGCCGCATCGTCAACATCACCTCCGTCGTCGGCGTGACCGGAAACCCGGGCCAGGCCAACTACTGCGCCTCCAAGGCCGGGATGATCGGATTCTCGAAGGCGCTGGCGCAGGAAATCGCCTCGCGCAACGTCACGGTGAACTGCGTTGCGCCCGGCTTCATCGAATCGGCGATGACCGACAAGCTCAACGAGAAGCAGAAGGACGCGATCATGGGCGCCATCCCCATGAAGCGCATGGGAACCGGCGCCGAGGTTGCCTCGGCGGTGGCGTGGCTGGCTTCCGACGAGGCGGCCTACATCACTGGTCAGACGATCCACGTCAACGGTGGGATGGCTATGATCTGAGCGGCCTGCAAGGGCCATTTTGGCCTTGGACAAGGCCCGGATTTCGTGTAATCCGGCCGCGAACCCGCCCAGCGGCAGGTGAAACGGCAAGAGCTTCCAGTTCAGGCGCCGTTCGAGCGCTTTTGCGGATTGCCGCGAAGGACAGCATCTTTCAACTTGATTAGCAGCAGGCGTGCCGCTAACGAAAACCGGACAAAACGGAAGTCGAGGGTTTCAGAAAATGAGCGATACCGCAGAACGCGTTAAGAAGATCGTGGTCGAGCACCTCGGCGTCGATGCCGAGAAGGTCACCGAGCAGGCGAGCTTCATCGACGACCTTGGCGCGGACAGCCTCGACACCGTCGAGCTCGTCATGGCCTTCGAGGAAGAGTTCGGCGTCGAAATCCCCGATGATGCCGCCGAGACGATCCTGACTGTCGGCGATGCCGTTAAGTACATCGACAAGGCTACCGCCTGATCCTGCGCCGCATTTCGGTGCGGCGGCTTTCGCTTGCTGCTTTCTGAAGAGGTCGATCTATGAGACGCGTCGTCGTGACGGGCATCGGTCTCTTGTCTCCGTTCGGCGTCGGAGCGGAGCATGGGTGGAAGCAACTGCTTGCGGGCAGGAGCGCGGTTAGGCGGATCGACCAGTTCGAGACCGATGACCTGCCCTGCAAGATCGCCGCGAGCATCCCGCGCGACGGTTCCGAAGCCGCCTTCAATCCGGACGAGTATCTGGAGCCGAAGGAGCAGCGCAAGGTCGCCGACTTCATCACCTATGCGATCGCCGCAGCCGATATGGCTCTGGCGGATTCGGGCTGGGAGCCGAAGACCGAGGACGATCGCTACGCCTCGGGCGTAATGATCGGCTCCGGCATTGGCGGCATCGAGGGGATCGCCGAGAGCGCGCTCCTGCTGCACGAGCGCGGTCCGCGCCGCATCAGTCCGTTCTTTATCCCTGGCAACATCATCAATCTTGCCTCGGGGCAGGTTTCCATCCGGCACGGGCTGAAAGGTCCGAACCACGCCGTGGTGACTGCCTGCTCGACGGGCGCCCATGCCATCGGAGACGCCTCGCGGCTCATCGCCTTGGGCGACGCCGATGTTATGCTGGCCGGCGGCACCGAATCTCCCATCACGCGCCTTTCCATCGCAGGCTTCTCGGCCTGCCGCGCACTCAGCACAGCCTCCAACGACCAGCCCGAGAAAGCCTCGCGTCCCTATGACAAGGATCGCGACGGATTCGTGATGGGCGAGGGGGCCGGCGTGGTTGTCCTGGAGGAACTGGGGCACGCTAAAGCCCGCGGCGCGCGAATCTATGCCGAGGTCGTGGGCTACGGCATGTCGGGCGATGCCTTCCATATCACCGCGCCCTCAGAGGACGGTGACGGTGCTTTCCGGTGCATGACCGCCGCGATAAAGCGGGCAGGCCTCCTGCCGTCCGACATCGACTATATCAACGCGCACGGCACGTCGACGATGGCCGACACGATCGAGCTTGGCGCCGTCGAGCGCGTCTTGGGCAACGCCGCGGGCAAGGTGTCGATGTCGTCGACGAAGTCGTCTGTAGGTCATCTATTGGGCGCCGCGGGTTCGGCCGAGGCGATCTTTTCCATCCTCGCGATCCGCGACAATGTCGCGCCGCCGACGATCAACCTCGACAATCCGTCGGTCGAGACCGAGATTGACCTCGTTCCCCACAAGCCGCGCGAACGCCGGATCGACGTGGCCCTTTCCAACTCCTTCGGCTTCGGCGGCACCAACGCATCCCTGATCTTCCAGCGCTACAATGGCTGAGCGCGCGCGCAGCAGC
>JAEYRU010000180.1 GCA_023435335.1 Pseudomonadota bacterium | reverse complement strand
CCGAGATGCCGGACTCGACCGCCTTCATCACCGACTGGTTGAGGCGGTGCAGATCGTTGGCGAGCATGCGGATCGCCGTCTGCTGGTCGTTGCTCATGGCCGAGGTCTGCTCTTCGGCCCGTTCCTTGACGCGGACTTGCGGTGCCATTGTCGCTTCTCCTTGGGTTGGTTCCGGCCCTTCCGCCTCCCCGAAGGGCGGCCGAAGGGGACCTGGAAGGTCATTCCGCCGCCGGGCGGAACTGTTCGTGCTCGGTGGATTCTTTCATCGCCGTGGTCGAAGACTTGCCGCCGGTGATCGCCATCGATACGGCGTCGAAATAACCGGTGCCGACTTCGCGCTGATGCTTGGTGGCGGTGTAGCCGTTCACCTCCGCGGCGAACTCGGCCTCCTGCAACTCCGAATAGGCCGCCATCTGGCGCTCCTTGTAGCCGCGCGCCAGCTCGAACATCCCGTAGTTGAGCTGGTGGAAACCGGCCAGCGTGATGAACTGGAACTTGTAGCCCATAGCGCCCAGTTCGCGCTGGAACTTGGCGATCGTGGCGTCGTCCAGGTTCTTCTTCCAGTTGAACGAGGGCGAGCAATTGTAGGCGAGCATCTTGCCCGGATGCGCCTTGTGCACGGCTTCGGCGAACTTCCGCGCCTGCTCGAGGTCCGGCTTGCCGGTCTCCATCCAGATCAGGTCGCAGTTCGGCGCGTAGGCGATGGCGCGTGCGATGCAGGGCTCGATGCCGTTCCTCACCTGGTAGAAGCCCTCGACCGTGCGGCCCGCATCGTAGTCGACGAAGGGCTGGTCGCGCTCGTCGATGTCGGAGGTGAGCAGCTTCGCGGCTTCCGCGTCGGTGCGCGCCACGATCAGCGTCGGCGTGCCCATCACGTCGGCGGCGAGGCGCGCGGCGTTGAGGTTGCGGATATGCGCGGCGGTGGGGATCAGCACCTTGCCGCCGAGATGGCCGCACTTCTTCTCCGAGGCCAGCTGGTCCTCGAAGTGGACGCCGGCCGCGCCTGCCTCGATGAAGGCCTTCATGATCTCGAAGGCGTTGAGCGGGCCGCCGAAGCCGGCCTCGGCGTCGGCCACGATCGGCGCGAACCAGGTCTCGACCGACAGGCCCTTGCCCTCGGAAACCTCGATCTGGTCGGCGCGCTGCAGCGTCCTGTTGATGCGCTTGACGAGTTCCGGCGCGGCATTGGCCGGATAGAGCGACTGGTCGGGATACATCGCGGAAGCGGTGTTCGCGTCCGCCGCGACCTGCCAGCCTGACAGGTAGATGGCCTTGAGGCCGGCGCGCACCTGCTGCATGGCCTGGTTGCCGCTCATCGCGCCCAGCGCGTTGACGAAGTCCTCCTCGTGGATGAGCTTCCACAGCCTGTTGGCGCCGTTCTCGGCCAGGGTCTGGCGGATCTGCACCGAACCGCGCAGGCGTTCCACGTCCGCCGGCGAGTAGGGGCGTTCGATGCCGTTGAAACGGCCCTTGGGGGCGGACGGGACGAGGTTGTAAAAGTCAGTCATAATTTTCTCCGCGCTGGCGTCGAGGCTTGGGAAGGGAGTCCGGGTAACCGGAAATCCGTGTGTATCGCTTTTACATTGCGTTGCGGGATAAACGAGCGAGAAAGCAAAAATGCTGCCTGAAATCGGGTTATCGTGTCTTGCTTTTGACATCGCCCCCCTGTAAATCTGTCACGATTGTCAATCCGCCAGCCTCCGGCGAGGTTGTAAAGCTCTGTAAAACAGATGGCCGAGCAGAAGATTTTCGCGGGCCCGCGCATCCGTCGCATCCGCAACGCCAAGGGGCTGAGCCAGACGGCCATGGCTCAGGGACTGGGCATTTCGCCCTCCTATCTCAACCTGATCGAGCGCAACCAGCGCCCGCTGACGGTCCAACTCATCCTCAAACTCGCTTCGGTCTACCGCATCGAGCCGGAGGAACTGCAGGCCGAGGCCGGCGCCTCGGTGACGGCGCTCAAGGAGGTCTTCTCCGACCCGCTGCTGGCCGGCGAACTGCCGGGCGACCAGGAACTGATCGAGGTCGCCGAGGCCGCGCCCAACGCCGCCGCCGCAATGGCCAAGCTCTTCCGCGCCTACCGCGAGCAGGCGAGGCGCCTGACCGATCTTTCCGACCTACTGGCACAGGAGGGCCGGGCAACCGCACTGGCAGGCGCGCGGCTCCCTGCCGACGAGGTGCGCGAGCTCTTGGAGCACAGGCCCAACCACTTCGCGACGATCGAGGAGGCTGCGGAAGCGTTTCACGCGGAACTCGCGCCGGGCGAGGACCTGGCGGCGGCTCTGAAGGATTGGCTGAAGCGGAAGCACGGGATCGCGGTGCGCACCCTGCCGGCCGCCACCATGCCGAACTGGCGCCGCCGCTACGACAGGCACACGCAGCGGCTCTTCATCTCCGAGCGGCTGTCGCCCTTCGACCGTGCGCGCGAGATCGCAATGGAGGCATGCCTGCTCCATCTGCAGGTGGCGATCGGCGCCGAACTCGACGCGCTGAAGCTTTCGGGCGACGAATCGCGGCGTCTCGCCCGCTTCGAGCTGGCGCGCTACGCCGCCCACGCGCTCACGATGCCCTACGACACCTTCCTGACGGCGGCGCGCCGCGCGCGCTACGATGTCGACGTGCTTGCCGCGCGCTTCTCGGTTTCGTTCGAGCAGGCGGCGACCCGGCTCACCACGCTCGCCCGCCACGGCGCCGCGGGCCTTCCGTTCTTCATG
>JAEYRU010000168.1 GCA_023435335.1 Pseudomonadota bacterium | reverse complement strand
GAGCGGATGGGCCACTCAAGCGTGACGATGACGGCCGACCGCTATGGGCATCTCTTTCCGAGGGGTGATGACGGTGGCGAACTGGCGGAGGCTGAAGCGGCCCTTTTGGACCTTTGATTTTTCCCCGTCTGCGGAGGCACACAGACGGTTGCTGAATATGATGCGGGTGCATGTCCACCCTTGATCGAAAACCCACTGTATGCGAAGGAATGTGATGGCTTTGCAATCAGTACTAATACTTCGCAATAGATAGTACTGCAACATTATTGCAACAAATACGCGATTGTCATAAAGAAATCAACGCTCGATATACACTTCCTAATCTGAGGGTCACAGGTTCGAATCCTGTCGGGATCACCATCTCCCAGGCGCTCCCACGTCGGTCGAGGGCCGGCGGCCCCTACCCGGGAAGCGCCTAGCGGGCCGGCGGCGCGGTCAGGCCGCGCCCGCAACCTTGGACGATTTCTCGAAACGCTTCCGCTCGTTCGGGTCGAGATAGAGCTTGCGCAGGCGGATCGACTTCGGCGTCACTTCGACGAGCTCGTCGTCCTGGATCCAGGCCAGCGCCCGCTCCAGCGTCATGCGGATCGGCGGGGTCAGCCGCACCGCCTCGTCCTTGCCTGCCGCGCGGATGTTGGTCAGCTTCTTGCCCTTCAGCACGTTCACCTCGAGGTCGTTGTCCCGCGAGTGGATGCCGATGATCATGCCTTGGTAGACCTTCACGCCCGCGTCGATGACCATCGGGCCGCGGTCCTCGAGATTCCACATTGCGAATGCGACGGACTCGCCGGCGTCGTTGGAGATGAGAACGCCGTTGCTGCGCCCGGCCAGTTCGCCCTTGTAGGGCTGGTAGGAGTGGAACAGGCGGTTCATCACCGCCGTGCCCCGCGTATCGGTCAGAAGCTCAGACTGATAGCCGATGAGGCCGCGCGTGGGCGCATGGAACACGAGGCGCTGGCGGTTGCCGCCCGAGGGGCGCAGTTCGACCATCTCCGCCTTGCGCTCGCTCATCTTCTGAACGACGACGCCGGCATGTTCCTCGTCGACGTCGATCACGACTTCCTCGACGGGTTCCAGGAGGTTGCCGTTCTCGTCCTTCTGCATGACCACGCGCGGACGCGACACGGCGAGCTCGAAGCCCTCGCGGCGCATGGTCTCGATCAGCACCGCGAGCTGGAGTTCGCCGCGTCCCGAGACGTAGAACGAATCCTTGTCGGCCGATTCCTCGATCCTGAGCGCGACATTGCCTTCCGCCTCGCGCAGCAGGCGGTCGCGGATGACGCGGCTGGTCACCTTGTCACCTTCGGTGCCAGCCAGCGGGCTGTCGTTGACCAGGAAGGACATCGTCACCGTCGGCGGATCGATCGGCTGCGCCTGCAGCGGCTCCGTGACGGCGGGGTCGCAGAAGGTGTCGGCAACCGTTCCCTTGGAAAGCCCGGCGATGGCGACGATGTCGCCCGCCTGGGCTTCGTCGATCGGCTGGCGCTCCAGTCCGCGGAACGCCAGTATCTTCGAGACGCGGCCGGTCTCGACCAGCGTCCCGTCGCGGGCCAAGACCTTGACCGCCTGGTTGGGCTTCAGGCTGCCGCTCTCGATGCGGCCCGTGATGATGCGCCCGAGGAACGGGTTGGCCTCCAGCAGCGTCCCGATCATCCGGAACGGACCGGGATGGACGGTTGGCGCGGGCACGTGCTTCACGATCAGGTCGAACAGCGGCGCCAGGCGCTGGTCCTTGGGGCCTTCGGGATTTTCCGACACCCAGCCGTCACGCCCCGAACCGTAGAGTATCGGGAAATCGAGCTGCTCGTCGGTGGCGTCGAGCGCGGCGAAAAGGTCGAACACCTCGTTGACCACCTCGACGTGGCGCGCGTCGGGCCGGTCGATCTTGTTGATCACGACGATCGGCTTGAGGCCAACCTTCAGCGCCTTGCCGACGACGAACTTGGTCTGCGGCATCGGGCCCTCGGCCGCGTCCACCAGCACGATGGCCGAGTCGACCATCGACAGGATGCGCTCCACCTCGCCGCCGAAGTCGGCGTGGCCGGGAGTGTCGACGATGTTGATGCGGTAGTCCTTCCAGTCGACCGAAGTCGCCTTGGCGAGGATGGTGATGCCGCGCTCCTTTTCGAGATCGTTCGAATCCATCGCACGTTCCGCGACGCGCTGGTTCTCGCGGAACGATCCCGCCTGCTTGAGGAGTTCATCGACCAACGTGGTCTTGCCATGATCGACATGCGCGATGATCGCGATATTGCGGAGGTTCATTCTACACTCGGGAGGCTGGGGCGCGGTCCGGCTTCGGCCGGGCGGCGCGACTGCATTGGCGGCGCATATAGTCGTTTTCTCGCAAATGCGAAAGGGGCAGCCGCGTTCACCGGTCCTTAACCATAACAATGACGAATGGGAAAAATCCGAGTCGTGAAAAATTCTCGACTCCGGTCGGAACTTTCTTGCGTGGGGGACGTTGCGGCACCGATGGACAAGATTTCGGCAAGATTCGCCCGCATTGCAGGCATCGTTTTCGCTTCGGCGGCCTTTCTGTGGGCGCTGGCCTTCACGGCCGTCGATGCACGCACGCCTTCGGTCGGCGAACCTGACGCAATAGCCATGGTGGGCGAGGCTGACCTCCGCGCGGCGACAAGACGTTCCGCCGCCGAGGAGTTCCCCGGCGCACCCGATGGCGTCGACCCTGTTGTAGCGGGCCCGGTAAGTGCGCAGTTTCGTGACCGCCAGAAGGCTCTCGGCTGCGAGAAGGCCGTGTGGCCGGCCATTCCACTCGCCTGCTATCCCGACTGATCGGGCGGTTCGCCCCGGTTTCTACCTGTCAGGCGAGCCCTCGTTTTTCCATCATCGCTTCTGGCGCCGGCATGCGTCCCCGGAATAGCGTATAAAGCTCTTCCGGATCCCGCGTTCCGCCGGCCGAATAAATGTGCTGCCGGAGCTTGGCGGCGACTTCCGCGTTGAAATGGTCCCCCGTCTCCTCGAATGCCTTGAACGCATCGGCATCGAGCACTTCCGACCACATGTAGGAATAGTAGCCGGCCGAATAGCCGTCGCCGGCGAAGACGTGCCCGAAATGCGGGGTGCGGTGGCGCATCACGATCGCATCCGGCATCCGCAAGTCCCGCAGGGTCTCGGCCTCGAAGGCGAGCGGGTCCTCCGGTGCATCGGCGCGCGCGTGGTAGGCCATGTCCACAAGGGCGGAGGCAGTGAATTCAACCGTCGCAAAGCCGGCGCCGAAAGTTCGCGCCGCGAGCAGCTTTTCGAGCAAGGGCTTGGGCATCGGCTCGCCGGTGCGGTAGTGCAGCGCGTGCTTCTCCAGCACCTCCGGGACCGTCAGCCAGTGCTCATACAGCTGCGAGGGCAGCTCCACGAAATCGCGGCTCACCGACGTGCCCGACGCCGACGGCCAGGTCGCCTCGCTGAGCATGCCGTGCAGCGCGTGGCCGAACTCGTGGAAGAGCGTTCGCGCGTCGTCCATCGACAGCAGTGCCGGCTCGCCCTTCGGCGGCTTGGCGAAGTTCATGACGTTGTAGATGACCGGCCTGACCGTGCCGCCCAGCTTGTGGCCGCTCTCCAGCGAGCTCATCCAGGCACCGGAGCGCTTGGAGGGACGATTGAAGTAATCGGCCAGGAACGTGGCGCGGTATGAGCCGTCGGCGTCGCGCACCTCGAACACGCGCACGTCCGGATGCCAGGCTGCAATGTCCTTCCGCTCGGTGAAGGCCAGGCCGAACAGACGTCCCGCCACATCGAACGCGGCGTCGATGATGCTGTCGAGCTGCAAATACGGCTTCACTTCGGCCTCGTCGAAGGCGAACTTCTCCGCCCGCAGCTTTTCCTGGTAATGACGCCAGTCCCATGCGGCGAAGGGGTGGTTGCTGCCGGTCGAGGCGGCGATCCGCTCCAGCTCTGCCTGGTCTTCCGACGCGCGCTCGCGCGCCTTCTCCCACACCGGGGTCAGCAGTTCCATGACCGCGGCGGGCGACTTCGCCATCGTGTCGTCCAGCTTGAGCGCTGCATAGCTCTCGTATCCGAGCAGCCGTGCCTTCTCGGCGCGCAGCGCAAGTTGCCGCTTCACGGTTTCTCGGTTGTCCGTCTCGCCCCCATTCTCACCGCGCGCGGCCCAGGCGCGGAAGGCGCGTTCGCGCAGGTCGCGGCGGGTGGAGAAGGTGAGGAACGGCTCGACGATCGAACGCGACAGCGTCACCGCATAGCGGCCGGACTGCCCCCGCTCCTCGGCCGCGCCCGACATCGCCGAAACGAGAAAATCGGGCAGGCCCGCAAGATCCTCTCCGCCGTCGAGGAACATCACCCACGAGCTTTCGTCCGCCAGCACGTTCTGGCCGAACTGCGCGCCGAGCGAGGCGAGATCCTCGTTGATCGCCGCCAACCGCTGCTTGCCTTCGGGGTCGAGCCGTGCGCCGGCGCGCACGAAGCCCTTCCAGGTCTGCTCAAGCACGCGCAGCGTTTCGTCGTCGAGCGAGAGGGATGCGCGCCCGGAGTAGAGGGTATCGATCCGCGCGAACAGTGCGGCGTTCATGCTTATCGCCGAATAGTGGCGGGCCATCTTCGGCGCGATCTCGCGCTCCAGCGCGCGGATCGCATCATTC
>JAEYRU010000144.1 GCA_023435335.1 Pseudomonadota bacterium | reverse complement strand
CCCTCACCTTCTGGATTGCCAGGTCGATGGTGCCGAGGCCGGGACCGGACTCGTTCTCCGTCTCGCGCTGCCGCGCAAGCGCCTTGCGGCGCATCTCTTCGAGAAGATTGAGTTTCTCGGCTTTCGTGTAGCTGCTGGCGACGATGAATTCCGGCGTCATGTCGTGTTTCGAGGCGAGTTTCATCGTACTTCTCCTTCCGTGAGGAGAACGGCACTGCGCCCCTGGTGTTCCGGAACGGCGATCACCGCCATCGCCAGCCGTGGGCGACGGCCCGGCCTCAGGGATTGGATGCCCGGCAACTGACGGGCGGGGCGTCCTCGCCCTGCATCAGGTCGTAGAGGTCGGCCGAGTCGCCCTTGGTCCACCAGATGTATTGCGCGCCTGCATAGCGGGCGCCCGATGCGGCAATCACGTTGGCCGCGACCACGGTTTCGTCGCCGATCGTCAGCACGACGAGCGAGATCCCGTCGGCGTTGTGGTAGACGGCCTCCACCTGCCGCTCTCCGCAGTCGTAGGTCAGCGCGACCACGTCGGACGCCTCTGCTCCCGGCACGTCTATCGTGATCGTCGCCGCATTCGCGGCCGTAGCCATTGAAAGAAACGCCGCCGCTATCATCCTGTGCATCGTGTAGCCTCCTCGTCGCGCCAGTTTAGTTCAACGCGGCGGCGCGGCGAAGCACAAAGGACATGTGCTGCGCGAGCCCGGCTTCCGCCGGTTTACGGCGGCGGCGAGCCTGGGGGGCGCCGACGTCAGGCCTGATGCAGTTGGATCAGGTTGCCGCACCCGTCCTCGAACACGGCAACGGGCGGGAACCCCTCATGCTTCTGCGGTTCGCCGCGGAATTTCACGCCCAGCGCCGTCAGGCGCTCATACTCCGCTTGCACGTTGTCGCATCCGAGCGCCGTCAGCGGGATTCCGCGGTCGTAGAGTTCCTTCTGCCAGGCGCGCGAGAAATCATAGCCGGAAGGCTCCAGCAGCAGTTCGGCGCCCGAACCGTCAGCCGCGATGACCGTCAGCCACCTGGCGCCGCCGGCGGGGAAATCGTTCTTCTTCACGAAGCCCAGCTTGCCGACGTAGAAATCCTCGGCCTCCTTCTGGTCGCGTACCAACACGGAGGACAGATTGCAGCGGATCATCACCGGCTTCCTTCCCGCTCTGCGACTGTCGCGCTGAGCCCGTCCAGCATCTGCGTCCAGCCTTCGCGCGTCTTCTCTCCCCACTCGGCGAATATCTCGGGCGACATCTCGTTGGTCAGCGTAAGTTCGCACCCCTTGTCCAGCCGCCGGATCTCGACGGTCACGCGATCGTATTCGGGGCTGAACTGCGGCACGGCAAAGCTGAAGACAAGCAGCGTCGGCCGCTCGATCACGAGGTATTCGCCGACATGGGTGATGTTGCCGTCCGCGCGCTTGGCCCCGGCCTTGAAGCGGCCACCGACGCGGGCGTCGATCTCGGCTTCCACAGGCTCGCCGGCCTCGCTCCTGAACAGCCACTTCGATACCGCCTGCGGGTCGAGCCATGCGTCGAACACACGTTCGGCAGAGGCCTCGAAGCGCTTGGTCACCCGGATTTCGGGGTTCGTTATCCGCATGCCTTCGCTCCCGTGTTAACCGCTGGAGGCGGCGACCCGACGTTCGGCAGACGCCGGTCGTAATGCGCCGACAGCCGCTCGTGCGCCGACCAGAACCCGCGCGGCGTGTTTCCTTCCAGCCTGTCTATGAGGATGCCGAGATGCGCCTCCCACCCGGCGGCCACGCTCACCATGGACGGGCGGTCCGCCAGGCCGCGATGGGTGACGACCAGCACGACGTCGGCGCCTTCGGGGAAAAGCTCAAACGTCACCTCGCTTGCGCCGTTGTCCCCCGGCCATGTGTAGGCCAGCAGCCGCGGCGGGTCCCATTGCGTCACCTTGCCGTGCATCGGCGCGCTGTCGGTCATCTGTGCGTATGCAGCGGGGGTTGGCTCGTGCGAGATTTCGTGGTGCCGGAAGAGGTGTTCCACCCTGCCTCCGGGGCTTGGCTCGATTGCGCCGCGTGCCAGCCACTGCCGGCGCTTCTCGGAGTCGACTAGGTAGTCCCATATGCGCTCGGCGGGTCCGGGCAGCACCCGCTCGATCCGGACCGTCCGCCCCGGGAGCGCCTCGCCGAGCCCTTCTTCGTCCATGCGTCTCATGTGCCCTTTTCCTTCTTGCCGGGTGTCGCTTTCGCTTCGTCCTCCGACCGCAGCAACGCTTCCAGCTTGTCGAGGCTGCTGGTCCAGAACCGCTCGTAGTAGCGTAGCCATGCTTCGGCCTCGGCGAGTTGCGCGGCATTGAGCCGGCAGACATGCGTGCGGCCCCTGATCTCGCGTCGTACCAGGCCGGCGGCCTCCAGCACCTTCACGTGCTTCGACGCGCCCGCGAAGCTCATCGCGAAAGGCGTCGCCAGCTCGCCGATGCTGCGCTCACCTTCGGACAGGCTGTGCAGCATTGCCCGCCGCGTGCGGTCGGAAAGCGCATGAAAGACATGGTCCAGCCGTTCGGGATTTACTTCAACCATATGGTTTAATTACCGGCGAGCGATGGAATTGTCAACCGACCGGTTTAATATTTTCGCGGGCCGAGGAAATTCTCTCCGCAAAATGAAGAAAGCCGCCCTTTTGGGCGGCTTTCGGCGAGTCTGTGCTCGGGGCCTCAGGCGGCCGGCTGCCGGGTCTTCCTGAGGTAGGGAAGCACGCGTTCGAACGCACCGAACTTCTCGGTGGCCTCCTCGTCCGAGACCGCCGCCGTGATGATCACGTCCTCGCCCTGCTTCCA
>JAEYRU010000143.1 GCA_023435335.1 Pseudomonadota bacterium | reverse complement strand
CGTGCGCGAGGTTGATCAGGCCCATCACGCCGAAGATCAGCGTCAGCCCCGCCGCCATGAGGAACAGCATGACGCCGAGCTGAAGCCCGTTCAGGAGCTGTTCGATGAAAAGGGCGGTCTGCAAGGTTCAGAGCCTGCGATTTGGCAGCGTCGGATGATGGAAGGGTGAACGCCCCTGACCACGCTTCTCGCAGTCCTCTTCCCCCGCAGGGCGGGGAAAGTCCCGGGGTCGCGGATCGCCGCTGGCCGGATGCCTCCCCCTGCCGAAGCCGGGGGAGGGGGGACCGCCTTGGGCGGTGGGGGGGCGTTCCCGGACGGGCTACATCTTGCAGTCGGCGGCGTAGGCGTCGCCGTGGTCCGTGAATGCGGTCCCGACGATCTTGTTGGTGATCACGTCGCCTTCCTTCACCACTTCGCGGATGTAGATGTCCTGGATCGGGTGCTGGTTGGTGTTGAACTTGAATTTGCCGCGCACCGACTCGAAGTCGGCTTCCTTCAGCGCGGCGCGGAAGGCGTCCTTGTCCTTCACGCTGGCCTTGCCGAGCGCCGACAGGATCAGGTTCGCCGTGTCGTAGGCCTGCGCCGCATAGACGGAAGGCAGGCGCCCGTACTCGGCCTGGAAGCTCTCGACGAACTTCTTGTTGGCGGCGTTGTCCAGGTCCTTCGACCACGAGGCCGAGTTCTTTACGCCCACGGCAGCGTCGCCGATCGCCGGCAGCACGTCCTGGCTGAACGAGAAGGCCGGACCGGTCAGCGGGATGTTCACGCCCGACTGCGCATACTGCTTGGTGAAGGCGATGCCCATGCCGCCGGGCAGGAAGAAGAACACCGAATCTGCGCCGGAAGCGCGGATCTGCGCGATTTCGGCGGCGTAGTCGGTCTGGCCGAGTTGCGTATAGACCTCGCCCGCCAACTCGCCCTTGAAGTAGCGCTTGAAGCCGGTGAGCGAATCCTTGCCGGCCGGGTAGTTCGGGGCGAGGATGAAGGTCTTCTTGTAGGTGTCGTTGTCGTACTGGCCCATCGCCTCGTGGAAATTGTCGTTCTGGTAGGCGACGTTGAAGTAGTTGGGGCTGCACTGCGCGCCGGCGAGCGGCGACGGACCGGCGTTGGGCGACAGGTAGATGACGTCCTGCGCGGTGACCGACGGCACCACGGCCATCGCCAGGTTCGACCAGATGATGCCGGTCATCAGGTCGACCTGGTCGCTCTGCACCATCTTGTCAGCGATCTGCACGGCCAGTTCCGGCTTCTGCGCGTCGTCCTCGACGATCACCTCGATCTCGCTGTTGCCCGACTGCTTGATCGCCAGCTGGAACGCGTCGCGCACGTCGATGCCGAGGCCGGCGCCGCCGCCCGACGTGGTGGTGATCATGCCGATCTTGACCGGCTCGGCGAAGGCGAGACCCGACACGCTAATGGAAAGGCCGAGGGCGGCCGTTGCGATGATTTTCTTCATGTTACCTGCTCCCATTGTTTCTCAACCCTTCCGGAAGAAATCCCTCCGGCATTCCGCTTCTGTTTCCCGTCGCGTCCGCCCGCGCTCAAAGCTCGGTGCGAAGCTTCCACAGTTCCGGGAAAAGTTCCACCTCCAGCATGCGCCGGAGGTAGGAAACCCCTGCCGTGCCCCCGGTGCCGCGCTTCAGCCCGATGATGCGTTCCACCGTCGTCACGTGATTGAATCGCCAGCGGCGGAAATAATCCTCGAAGTCGACAAGCTTTTCCGCCAGCTCGTACAGCTCCCAGTATCTTTCTGGCTCACGATAGACCGCCTTCCATGCAGCCATCACGTGGTCGCTTTGCTGGTGGGTGTTCCTCCACTTCCCGCTGGGGGTCCCGACGTTGAACCCACGGCGGGAAAGTAGCAGAAGCGCTTCATCGTAGAGGCTGGGCCTTTCGAGGATCGCCTCCAGCCGCGCCTTCACCTCCGGCACATGCGCATGCGGAGCGATCATCGACTCGTTGCGGTTGCCGGCGAGGAACTCGATCGCCCGGTACTGCCAGGACTGGAAGCCGGACGACTTGCCCAGCTTGTCGCGGAACTCGGTGTATTCGCTGGGCGTCATCGTGCGCAGCACGTCCCAAGCGCTGTTCAGCTGCTCGAAGATGCGCGCCACCCGCGTCAGCATCTTGAAGGCCGGCTGCACGTTGTCGGAGCGGATCGCCGCGCATGCCGCCTCGATCTCGTGGATGGCGAGTTTCATCCACAGCTCGGAGGTCTGGTGCTGGATGATGAACAACAGCTCGTCATGCGCCGTCGACAAGGGTTGCTGCGCATCGAGGATCTTCGCCAGATCCAGGTAATCGGCATAGGACATGCGGGACGAGAAATCCGTTTCGGCGCCTTCAGCCGCCATGCCGGTCGCACTTGTTTCAGCAGCGCTCACGACCCTCCCTCCTCCCGCAGTCGGAACCGCTGGATCTTGCCGGTCTGGGTCTTCGGCAGCGCTGTCACGAATTTCACCGAGCGGGGGTATTTGTAGGGCGCGATGACGAGCTTGACATGCTCCTGCAGCCGCCTGGTGGTATCTTCGTCGGCCGCGACGCCCTGCGCCAGGACGACATGCGCCTCGACTATCTGGCCGCGCGCCTCGTCGGCGACGCCGATCACTGCGCACTCGGCCACGTCGGAATGGGCAAGCAGCGCCGCCTCCACTTCCGGCCCGGCGATGTTGTAGCCGGCGGACACGATCATGTCGTCGGTGCGGGCGGCAAAATGGAAGCGCCCGTCCTCGTCCTGATAGAAGCTGTCGCCGGTCAGGTTCCAGCCGTCGCGGACGTATTCCGCCTGCCTTTCGTCGGCGAGGTAGCGGCAACCGGTCGGTCCGCGCACGGCGAGCCGCCCGACAGTTCCGCGCGGCACTTCCTGCATATCGTCGTCGACGATCCGTGCCTCGTAGCCGGTCACCGGGCGCCCGGTCGTCGCGGGAAGCATGTCGCCGAGACGGTTGGTGATGAAAATGTGCAGCATTTCAGTAGCGCCGATGCCGTCGAGGATGGGCTTTCCGGTCTTGTGCACCCATTGCTCGAATACCGGCCCCGGCAGCGTCTCGCCCGCCGACACCGCGATCCTCAGCGATGAGAGATCGGCGCCTTCGTCCATCGCCGCCAGCATGGCACGGTAGGCGGTCGGTGCGGTGAAGGAGATCGTCGCCCGGTACTTCTCGATGATCTCGATCATGTTGGGCGGGCTGGCGTTTTCCAGCAGCGTCGCGGCCGCGCCGAAGCGCAGCGGGAATACCGCCAGTCCGCCCAGCCCGAAGGTGAAGGCGAGCGGCGGTGAGCCGACGAAGACGTCGTCCGGCGTGACGTTCAGCACCTCTTTCGCGTAGCCGTCGGCGATGATGAGAATATCGCGATGGAAGTGCATCGTGGCCTTTGGCACTCCCGTCGTCCCGGAGGTGAACCCGAGCAGCGCGACATCATCGCGTCCGGTCCTGACCGCATCGAACTGCACCGGCAGGTCGAGCGCGGCGCGGTCGAGTTCAGCGTCGTGGTTGGCGGTGCCGTCGAACCCGATTACCTGCTGCAGAAACCGGCTCTCCTTCGCGCAGGCCACGATCTCGTCCATCAGCCGCGTGTCGCACAGCGCCAGCGAGATTTCCGCCTTGTCGACGATCTTCGCCAGTTCGCCCGCACGCAGCATCGGCATGGTGTTGACCACGACGGCGCCCGCCTTGGTCGCCGCCAGCCAGCAGGCAACCATCGCCGGGTTGTTGGGGGCACGGATGAGGATGCGGTTGCCCGGCCTGACGCCGTAGATCTCCACCAGCGCACGCGCCAGCCGGTTGGTCCAGTCCGCCAGTTCCTTGTAGGTGCGCCGCCGCCCGTTGCCGATGAGCGCGGTGCGGTCGCCGAACCCCTTCTCCACCATCCTGTCGGTGAGCTCGACGCCGATATTGAGCCACTCGGGATAGTCGAACCCGCCGAGCTTCAGCTCCGGCCACTCCCCGAACGGCGGAAGATTGTCGCGCGCGAAGGTGTCGCTATGACCCGACGGCCCAAGCATCATCGTGCTCCCATCGTCTGCCGCGCGATCACAACCTTCTGGACGTCCGAGGCGCCCTCGTAGATGCGAAGTGCGCGGATTTCCCGGTAGAGACTCTCGACGATATGTCCCTTCCGCACACCGTCGCCGCCATGTAGCTGCACCGCCCGGTCGATCACGTCCTGCGCCCGGTCGGTGGCGAAGAGCTTCGCCATCGCCGCCTCGCGGGTAATGCGCGCCGCACCGGAGTCCTTCGCCCATGCCGCCCGGTAGACCAGCAGGGCGGCGGCATCGACGTCCAGCGCCATGTCGGCGAGGTTCCCTTGCACCATCTGCAGGTCGCCGAGCGGCGCCCCGAAAAGCTCGCGCCCGGCGGCCCGCGACAGGCTCTCGTCCAGCGCCCGCCGCGCGAAGCCGAGCGCTGCCGCCCCCACCGTCGGGCGGAACGTATCGAGCACGCTCATGGCGATGCGGAATCCCTCGCCCGGCCTGCCGATCATGGCCGATGCCGGCACCCGCGCATCCTCGAAGGCAAGCCGCGCCAGCGGGTGCGGCGCGATCGTCTCAAGCCGCTCGGCAACTTCGAGTCCGGGCGTGTCAGCCGGCAGGAGGAAGCAGGAGATACCCTTCGCCCCAGGCGCTTCGCCTGTGCGAACGAAGACGCAGTAAAGGTCGGCGATACCGCCATTGGAGA
>JAEYRU010000070.1 GCA_023435335.1 Pseudomonadota bacterium | reverse complement strand
TCGGCAGCTGCCGCATTACGCCCTTCTGCGCCAGCGGCAGCACGTCGGAGAAGGCGAGCGCGGCGGCATTTCCGGAGCTCGTCCCCTCGCAGATGCCCGTGCGGTCGATGACCGTGACCTGCCGGCTCGCCTCGGCCAGATAGGCTGCGCAGCACACGCCGACGATGCCGCCGCCGACGATGGCGATATCCATTTTGGGCATCGATCCCATGCCGGGTTCTCGACCTAGAATGCCGGCAGCGCCGGCCTTGCCGCGATGGCGTCCCTCACCACCTTCTCCACCGCCTTGCGCCGCTCTCCCGCCAGCGGCAGCCGCGGCATGCGCACGCGGTCGTTGGTGCCGATGGCATGCACCTCCGCCAGCTTGATGTTCTGCACGAGGTAGGTGGAGACGTCGAGATCGAGCAGCGGACGGAACCAGCGGTAGATGGTCAGCGCCTCGTCGCGGCGGCCCTGTTTCATCAGCTGGTAGATCGCCACCGTCTCGCGCGGGAAGGCCGTCACCAGCCCCGCGACCCACCCGATGGCGCCCACCGAGAGTGCCTCGAAGGCGAGGTTGTCGACGCCGGTGAACAGGTCGAAGCGGTCGCCGAAGGCATTGATGATGTCGGTCGAGCGGCGGATGTCGTCGGACGATTCCTTCACCGCCACGAAGAGCGGGTCGGAGGCGAGTTCGGCCATGATATCGACGGTCACGTCGACGCGGTAGGCGAGGCGGTTGGAATAGATCATGATCGGCAGGCCGCCTGCCTGGGCCACCGCTCTGAGCGTTGCCACCGTCTCCTCGGGGTTGGTGTGGTAGATCGGCGAGGGCACCACCATCAGACCGTCGGCGCCGGCCACGGCCGCGGCCTTGGCAAGGGTGCAGGCTTCGCGCGTTGCCGCCTCGTTGACGGTCAGGAGCACCGGCTTGCCGCCTGCGACACTCCTCGCGATCTTCAGGACATCCAGCTTCTCGCCATGCGACAGCATGGGCCCTTCACCGAGAGAGCCGCAGACGATGAGGCCGTCGCATCCCGCCTCCATCATCAGAGCGAAGCAACGTTCCATCTCGGCATGGTCGAGGCGGTCATCGTCGGTGAACTTGGTCGTGACAGCGGGGAAGACGCCGGCCCACATGGATCTGTCTCCAATCTGATATATGAGTGATATATCTCCGTTATGCCTCGGCTTGTCAACCGGTCAGCCGAGTTGATATATCTCCGGCATATCAGGAGAGGCCGCCCGTGACGGAACAGAAGGACGCGCCCGCCGCCCTGCGCGCTTATCTCGCGCTCGAGCGTTTGATCGTCACGCTCGAACTGCTGCCCGGCAGCCTGTCGACCGAACAGGCCCTGGTGGACCGGCTGGGCCTGGGGCGCACGCCGGTACGCGAGGCGATCCAGCGGCTGGCCTGGGAAGGGCTTGTCGAAATCCGTCCCCGCGCGGGCCTGGCGATCGCGCCGCTGCATGCCGGGGACTGGCTGAGGGTGATGGACGCACGCCGCGGCGTCGAGGTGGTGTTGGCGCGTTCGGCGGCACGCTTCGTCACGCGCGAGACCGCCGAGCAGTTTCACGCCTCCGCGATTGCCATGCAGAAGGCGGTGATCACCGGCAACGTGGTGGCCTTCCTGGAGGCCGACAAGGCGCTGGACGAGGCCGTGGCGCTGGCCGCCGACAACGTCTTTGCGGCGCGGCTCGCGGCACCCCTGCAGACGCACAGCCGCCGCTTCTGGTTCCGCTACCGGAGCGACACCGGCCTGGCGCAGGCGGCGGAGCACCATGTCGGCATCATCCGCGCGGTCACCGAGGGCGACGAGGAGGGCGCGGCGCTGGCAGCCGAAAAGCTGATGGTCCTGCTGAGATCGCACGCGGAGGCCGTGGCGCGCGGCTAGAATTCCCGGCGCGGCCGGCGATCAGATGCCCTCGCCGGCCAGTTCGTCGGCGAGCTTGATCACCTCTTCCTGCGCGCTGCGCAGCATGGGGTAGATAGCCAGAACGCGGGCATAGGCGTCGAGGGCGGCATTCTTGCTGTCGTACAGCTTGTAGATCGCGGCCATGCCCGAGAGCGCGCCGAAATGGCGTGGCTCCAGCCGCAGCGCGTGCTCGATGTCCTTCATCGACTTCGCATAGCTGTCCATCATGTAATGGACCGTCGCCCGCCGGTTCCAGCCCTCGGCGAAATCGGGAGCGAGCAGGACCACCTGGTCGAGGAAGTCGAGGGCGACGTCGAACTTCTTCTCCTGCATCGCCTTGCCCGACCATTGCATCATCAGATCTATGGAGGCGCTGCCGGATTTCGACCATTCCTCGCGGATGAAATTGGCGATGCGCTCGGCCGCCTTGTCGTTGCGCTCGCGCTTCAGGTCGGCGAAAAGCTTGTCGAGGCGGTTGCGCTCGTCTGGAAGGGCTGGCTCGACCGCCTCGGGTTCCGGCGGCAGGGGTCCGGGTTCGGTCTGCACCGGCTGCTGGGCCGACGCAGGAATGGCGCCGGCCAGCATCGTCGCGATCAGGAATGGCAAGACGCGCTGCATGAAAGGGAATCTATCCCCGTCGCGCAACGCGTCAAACTGAAATATGCGTGAGGCGGCGCAGGCCGCCGGGCACAAGAGGCCGGTCAGCCCTGGCGGGCCTTGTAGCGCGGCGCGGTCTTGTTGATGATGTAGATGCGGCCCTTGCGGCGAACCATGCGGTTGTCGCGATGACGGCCCTTCAGCGCCTTGAGCGAGTTCTTGATCTTCATTGTCTTTGTCCGTCTTGTTCGCGGCCGGGCCTCGGCCCGAACGAAAGACGCGCCCCGAAGGCGCGCCCGAAATCGATGCTGGCTGATATACGAAGACCGCCGGAATTGTCAACCGCGTGGGGCGCGGGTTGCATCCGTGCCCCTGCGTGCAATACTGGCAAGGGCCGGGTTTGAGGGATGACGGAAAATTGGGGTGGGACAGATCGTCACTTATGGGAGCAGGGCTCGCCTTCTGCTTCCTTCTCCTGGCGCCCGCCACCTTGTGGGCGAAATCCGGCTTCAGCATTAACGGTGCGGACTGGCAGTCCACCACCCCTGCCGAAAGGGCGATGCTGCTGCACACGCTCGGCTCGGAAAAGCTTGGCTTCCACACCGACTACGCCCGCACGCAGAAACAGAAGCTGAGCTGGACCGACGCCTCCCTCTACCGGGTCTGGGGCGCGTGGGAGCCGTCCAACCTGGTCTTCTACTTCATCTCGAACGACGTGGAGAAGTTCCACCAGCTCGACGGCACCTCCGCGCCGATCCATGCGTGGAATGCGGCCAACCCGCCGAGACTGACGGAAGCGAACGTCGCGGACTATCTGTGGTTCTTCAATTTCTTCGTCCGCACAAATGAAGGCCCCTTCCTGCTGGTTGAGAGCAGGAGCGATCCCTTCGTCCCGAAAGAGGTGTTCTCGCTTCCCAAAGGAAAATACGGCCTCGACGAGAAGAACTACCGCAGCATTGCCGACGTCCCCCGGCCGATCTCATGCCGGGCGCGGCAGGATGCCCGATATGAGTGCGGCGGCGTCATCTACTACTCGAATGCGATCATGGAAGTGAATTACCTCGTCCGGCCGGACGGTAAGCTGGAAATGCTTAACGACAGGCCGGTGGTGGCGGACCTCCCGGTAAAGGTGTCGGCTCCAGTCAGCATCCGGGAACTCGGCGACGTCTCCAAGTTCGTGCCCAGGAAGAAGCCCGTGCCGAAGCCGCGTACCCCATCCGTGTCTGCGCCGATGCATAGTGCTCCGGGCACACTTCCCGACCCGCCGCAGGTTCCGGGATCGAACAACTGGCTCGACAATCTGATGGGCTTCTTCCAGCGGAAAGACGGGCTTGACTTCCCGGCGGTGAAAGCCCGGGTGGCTCGGAACTCGCCCAACCTGTTCCGGTGGGAGGACATCTGGGGTCATTCCTTCATCAATCTGACCTTCGACGGCCGGTACGGATGGTGCAATCTGATGTTGCAGAGCGACGACGGCCGGTTCGTGATCCTTTATGATGGGCTTAATACCATATCGGTGGGATCGACCGCTTTGCCGGACTCATTCTCGCCGGCTGCAAGCGTCGACGTCTATCTGGGAGGGGTGCACTACGCGACCCTCTCGAAGAAGGCTTTCAGCAAAGGCACGTCCACCGGACTCACCTATTTGAGCGGGCAAGTCGCCAGCAACTTCCTGAGTGGAATAGGCCAGCATGTGCGGTTTTCCGCCCAGCTAGCTGCGGCGTCCGACATCGACGTCGTTGTCGCCGGCACACGGGTCAGGAAGACCATGCGCCAGCCGCAGAGCGCAGGCATATTCTCAGCCTACGCCTCGTGCCACAAGAGGCGCCAGCAGATCGAGGCGGCGCGCCGGTAGCTCAGGCGTCGGAACCGGAGATGCGCGTGAA
>JAEYRU010000299.1 GCA_023435335.1 Pseudomonadota bacterium | reverse complement strand
CGGTCACCGCGGGGGGCGGCCCCCGCCAACCCGCCGGGCCCCCGCGAACCGTCAGTCGCCACCAAACTCGGCCTTGAAGGTCTCGAAGTCGATCTGCAGCCCGTTGATGACCGCGCTCCAATGGCGGACGTATCCGGCATGCGCCACGGCCTCGGCGATCTCCTCACCGGTGGCTCCGCGGCTCTTCGCCATCTTGGTCTCCAGCCAGATGCAGTACTCGCAGGGAATCTGCGCTGCGACCGCCAGATTGATCAGCGACTTGACCTTCGGTTGGAGGGCGCTGTTCGCCGGGTCCGCCTCGAGGCCCTTGAACATCGCCCAGGCTCCCGACACCGCCCCTTTCGGATAGGCCTTGATGTGGCTAGGCACTGTTCCCAGCGCGCCTTCGATCTCCTTGTAGGTCTGCTCCGCCGACGGCAGCTCCTGCGCACCCGCAAACGACGCGGCAAAGGTTGCGGCTATGGTGATTGCCGCGATTGCTATGGATTTTCTCATGATAGTCTCCTGTTTCAGTCTTGGGTTTGAAGGGTCGAACGTGCCCGCCTCCGCGCGCCCTTCACGCTGCGAAGCAGGACCGCCCATCACGCGGGCGGTGTCTCGTCGGATCGCATCCGATGGTCCTGTGTCAGTCGGCCAGGCGCCCCTCGCGGGCGATCCGCCCGAGGTCGGATCTCGTCAGGCCGATATCCTTGAGTTCTCGGTCGGATAGATGCTCAAGACGCCCCGCGTTCCTGCGGGAGGCCCGGTTGGCCGCGAGGGCGGCGATTCCATTCGGCACCATGGCGCCGGCGAGGGCGCGGACGACGGCTGCCAGCGCCGCCGTCCAGCCCGGTCGATGAGCGATTTCGAAGTTGCTCATATCAGTAACATTTCCGGCCTTGCGGCCGGTCCTTTGCAGATCGCGCCGCTCAGGGCCGGGCGATGAAATAGACGTTGAAGGGATCGGTCGGCAGGCGCGTGAGCCCGACGTCCTCGAAGCCGGCGAGTGCCAGCATTTCGGACGCAAGTTCCACCCCCCACATGGTGCCGAGACCGGCGCCGCCCTGCGCAAGCGAGACGGGCGTGCAGTGCATGGTCGACATCATGTAGAGATAAGACCCCAGCGGATGCTCGAGGTTCTTTTCCAGCCGGCTCGATCCGTCGATGTCCACCATCAGGAACGCGCCGCCTTTGCGCAGCGAGCGGCGGATGGTGGAAAGCATGCGCTGCGGATCCTTCTGGTCATGCACCGCGTCGAATGCCAGGACCAGATCGAAGGCGCCGAGCGTTTCGACAGTGGCGATGTCGAGTTCCCTGAACTCCAGGTTGGTCAGCGCCTTGCGCGCCGTGGTCTCTGCCGCCGGGGCGAAGGCGTCGGCGCACAGGTCCACGCCTGTGAAGCGGCTCTTCGGGAAGCGTTCGGCGAGCAGGAGAAGCGCGCCACCGGCGCCGCACCCGACATCGATCACGTCTATGCCCTGTTCCAGCTGGAGGATCGAGCCCGGCACGAGCGGCAGGATGTGATCGAGCAGGTTCATGACCACCGCCTGGGCGGTGTGCTCGCCCATGACCTCGTGGAAGCGCCCGTAGTCATGGTAGTGGACGCCGTGGCCGTCCCGAAAACGCGCGACGATCTGGTCCTCGACGCCCGCCGCGACCCCGATCATCTGGGCGGTCACGGCAAAGTTGTTCGGCGCGGCGGCCCGCGTCAGCCATGCGGCATGCTCCGCGGGTAGGAGGAACGACCTGTCGGCGGGGTGGTATTCCACGACCCCCGCGGTCGCCATCGCAGCCAGCCATTCGCGGGCATAGCGTTCCGCAACATCGGCTTCGGCAGCCAGCTCGACGGCCGTGCAGGGTGAGACCCTGGCCAGCGCGTCGAAGAGGCCGGTCCGGTGGCCGACCGAGGTCATCAGCATCAGGGCGGCGCTATTCAGCGCCCCCAGCATCTTTCCGGCGAAGGCCTGCGTCTTGGCCTCGTCGAATTCGAACGTGCGCTCTCGCACCGCGGCTGCAGTGTTCATGTCGTCTCTCCGATTTCCGGTTGTGGGGCACGCGGCTCTTCCGCGGCCCGGTGGTGCTGCATCTAGTCGGACGCGGCGTAACCTGATAGGCTGATTTCGGAGAGAAACGGTTCAAATCGGACACGTCACCATGAAAACTGAGACGGAGAAGCCCCTACTCACGGTCGTGCTCGGCACTCCGGAGGTCGGCGCCGGCGCATTCATCATCATGGATGCGCTCGCCTCCACCGGATCGTTGTGGGAGTTCCTCCACGGCGAGGAGCCCGAGCGGCAGTACTTCCTGCCTCGGCTGCTCTCAGTGGACGGCGAGCCATATCGCGATTCCCATGGAATCGGCATCGAACCGCACGGCGCGCTCGCCGACTTTCCCGAACCCGACCTCGTGATCATCCCCGAGATGCTGCTCGATCCGTGGAAGCCGCTGCCCAACTCCTACGCGCCGATCATCGACTGGCTCCGCACCGCCTACGACAGGGGGGCGATCATCGCCTCGCTCTGCTCCGGCTCGATGCTGCTGAGCGCCACGGGTCTGCTCGACGGAGAGGAGGCAACCTCACACTGGGCCTATTGCGATGCGATTGCGCACCGCTACCCCAACATCCGCCTGCGCAAGGAGCGCGTGCTCGTGCAGGCAGGGGAGGGTCACAGGCTGATTACGGCCGGCGGCTTCTCGTCGTGGCATGATCTGCTGCTCTATCTGATCGGCCGCGTCGCCGGAGCGGAGGAGGCGCGGCGCATCGCCAAGCTCTTCCTGCTCGACTGGCACAATGAAGGGCAGCTTCCCTTCGCCGCACTGACCGTCGGTCGTAGACACGAGGACAATCTCGTCTCGCAGGCCCAGGAGTGGGTCGCCGAGCACTATGCTCACCCGAACCCGGTGGCAGCGATGGCCGCGCGCAGTGAGCTGTCTGAGCGCAGCTTCCTGCGGCGGTTCAAGCGCGCAACCGGACAGTCGCCAATGGAATATGTGCAGACGCTTCGGATCGAGGAAGCGAAGCAGTATCTGGAAACAACCGACATGCCGCTCGACGATATCGCGGCGGAAGTGGGATACACGGAGCCTTCAGCCTTCCGCCACCTTTTCCGCAAGCTCGTCGGCGTCACCCCGTCGGCATACAGGCGGCGCCATCTTCGGCCGGTGGATGCTTCGCGGCAGGTGGCGTAGCCGTCACGGCGTTACACCGACACCGCTCGTGGGCCCGCGCCGCGCAAGCTACCACCTTCGCTGGGCGGTTCATTTCGGCACAGACAGCTTAAGCGCCCGCGCCACATATGGGGACAGCTTGTGCAGAAGCTGTGTATAATATGCGGAAGGTTTCCAGCGTACACCACATCTAGCCGTGAACAGATCCGCAACAGCCGCGGATCAGCGATTCGTCGCCTGTTCGTTCCGGCTTTGGACGAAACATTCCCGCTCAGGCACCAAAAGCAGGAAAGGGCGTTAACCTCTTGTTAATTTCGCCAGCAAAATCCATCACTTGGCAGGTGCCTCGAAGCGCCCCTCTCTGCTGGACCGGGGAAACAGTTAACCGTTATCGCCCTGCTCGGCGGGAAATGGACCGCACGGTGGGAACACGATTCAGCATCTGGACGAATCCCGGCCGGAAAAGCTACATCTAGCCGGGAACAAAGGCGGAATCTCGTTGAGTCAGTGATTCGTCGCTGATTCGTTCCAGACTCGTTCCATAGGTTAATCTCGGGCCTGAGACTTAATTTGCTCAGTAGATGGTTTCAGCGCCGGCCCCACATCCTATATTGCCCTTCTGGCACGCCGCCGCATCGGAGTTGACCGACAGCCCATCTCCCCGACTATTGGCGCGCCTCGGCAAGAGGGCCGATTCCCGATCAGATGAACATCCAGATGAAACAGGCCCAGCCGCTGATCGTCTCCGGACGTGACGTCACAGCGGTGCTCGGCCCCACCAACACCGGCAAGACGCATCTCGCCATCGAGCGGATGGTGGCGCACCAAAGCGGCGTCATCGGCCTGCCGCTGCGGCTGCTCGCACGCGAGGTGTACCATCGCGTGGTCGAGAAGGTCGGCGTCCGCAACGTGGCGCTCATCACCGGCGAGGAGAAGATCGTCCCGCCCGGCGCGCGCTATTCCGTCTGCACCGTGGAGGCGATGCCGCGCCAGACCGACGCGGCGTTCGTGGCCATCGACGAGGTGCAGCTGGCCGGCGACCTCGAGCGCGGTCACATCTTCACCGACCGCATCCTGCATCTGCGGGGCCGGCAGGAGACGCTGCTGCTCGGCGCTGCCACGATGCAGGGGATATTGCAGAAGCTGCTGCGCGGCCTCGCCGTCGTCACCCGGCCCCGGCTGTCGCAGCTCCACTACGCAGGTTCCCGCAAGCTCACCCGCCTGCCGCACCGCACCGCCATCGTCGCGTTCTCGGCGGACGAGGTCTACGCCATCGCCGAACTCATTCGCCGCCAGCGAGGCGGAGCGGCGGTGGTGCTCGGTGCGCTCAGCCCGCGCACCCGAAACGCGCAGGTGGAGATATACCAGTCAGGCGACGTCGATTACCTCGTGGCAACCGACGCCATTGGCATGGGCCTCAACCTCGACGTCGACCATGTCGCCTTTGCCCAGAACCACAAGTTCGACGGCTATCAGTACCGCGAACTGAACGCCGCCGAGATCGGCCAGATCGCGGGGCGCGCTGGCCGACACATCCGCGACGGCACTTTCGGCGTCACCGGAAAGGTCGACCCCTTCGCCGATGCGCTGGTGGAGCGAATCGAGACGCACGACTTCAATCCCGTGAGGGTGCTGCAGTGGCGCACCGCCCTCTTCGATTTTCACAGTATCGAAGCGCTGAAGCGGTCGTTGGAAACAATCCCGCCCCTGGAGGGTCTGACACGCGCGCTGCCCGCCGCCGACCAGACCGCGCTCGACCTGCTGTCGCGCGACACCGAAATCGCCGGCCTGGCGGACCGGCCCGAGCGCTTGGCGCTTCTGTGGGATGCCTGCGCGCTGCCCGACTACCGGCGCATCGCGCCGGCCCAGCATGCCGATCTGGTCGGCTCGATCTTCCAGGATATCGCCCGCCGCGGCCATGTCGATGCGGACTACATGGCCAAGGAGGTACGCCGCGCGGAATCGACCGAGGGCGATATCGACGTGCTTTCTGCCCGCATTGCCCAGATCCGCACCTGGACCTTCGTGTCGCACCGGCCAGGATGGCTTGCCGATCCGGCACACTGGCAGGAAAAAACGCGCGAGATCGAGGACCGGCTGTCGGATGCGCTGCATGAGCGATTGACGAAACGCTTCGTGGACCGCAGGACATCCGTGCTGATGAAGCGCCTGAGAGAGAACACCATGCTCGAAGCAGAGATCAGTCCGGCCGGCGAGGTCCTCGTCGAAGGCCATCACGTGGGCGAGCTCCAGGGCTTCCGCTTCACCGTCGACCAGGGCGCCGAGGGCGAGGACG
>JAEYRU010000183.1 GCA_023435335.1 Pseudomonadota bacterium | reverse complement strand
TCGAGCAGAGGGTGGACGCGGTGCTGCCCGTCGCCAACCGCGTCGCATTCATCGAGAATGGCCGCAATCGCGAGACCGTGGAGGTCGCGCAGCTGCGCGGCGATCCGGGGCTTGTGCGGCGCTATGTGGGGGTCGGGTAGCGCAGCCGGCACCATGTCGGGGCGCGAGCCTACCTAGTCCGCGGGCATGCGCCTGGTCGCGCCCGGCCAACTGGCCCGACGCTTGCTTCCACTGCAGGGAATGTGGAAGCTTTTCCAATGAACGCCGCGCCAGGGACCCTCGCCAGCCTCGCCTCGCAGCGCGTGTCGGCGCGTGGACGCCTCTCGGTGCATTTCGCGGAAGGACGCACGCGTGTCGCCGAACTCTACCAGGATGGCGCGGCGAAGGTGCGGGTGCCCCGCCGCGATGGCGCCGAGCTCGAGGCCGTACTCATCAATACGGCCGGAGGGCTCACCGGTGGTGACCGCTTGTCGTGGGAGGTGAAGGTCGGAGCGGGCGCCGGGCTCACCGTCACGACGCAGGCATGCGAGCGAATCTACAGGTCGGCCGGCGGGCAGGCGCAGATGCGCTCCACGGTCAGGCTGGAAGCCGGCGCCCGCCTCGCCTGGCTGCCGCAGGAAACGATCCTGTTCGACCGCTCCGCGCTGTCGCGCAGCCTGGATATCGACCTCGCGGACGATGCGGAGGCGCTGGTCAGCGAGGCCGTCCTCGTCGGCCGCATCGCGCATGGAGAGATGGTCCGGCGCGCCACATACCGTGAAAGATGGCGGGTGCGGCAGGGTGGGCGGCTGGTTCACGCGGAGGAGCTGGCGCTGGGGCCGGATTTCCAGGCGCAGCTTGCCGCGCGGGCGGGCGGCAACGGCGCGGCAGCCTTCGCCGCCATCCTGCTGGTCGCGGCGGACGCCGAGATCCTCCTCGAGCCGGCGCGCGCGATAATTGGCGGCGCAGGCGGCGCAAGTTTCTGGCGTGTCGGGGAAACTGGCAAGCTTCTTGCCAGATTGGTTGCGGCGGACGGCTATGCTCTGCGCCAACGGCTGGTGCCGCTTCTGGCCCTGCTCAATCGGGGAGCAGTCATGCCTAAATTGTGGTCACTCTAGAAGGAGCTTCGTTCGCATGAACCTCACTCCGCGGGAAAAGGACAAGCTCCTGATCTCCATGGCGGCAATGGTCGCCCGCCGCAGGCTGGAGCGGGGCGTGAAGCTTAACCATCCGGAGGCGATCGCCCTCATCAGCGATTTCGTGGTCGAAGGCGCCCGTGACGGCCGCTCGGTCGCCGAGCTGATGGAAGCCGGCGCGCATGTCGTCACCCGCGCGCAGGTGATGGAGGGGGTCGCCGAGATGATCCACGACGTTCAGGTCGAGGCGACGTTCCGAGACGGAACCAAGCTCGTGACCGTACACGAGCCGATCCGATAGGGGGAGAAACGATGCTCGAACTCAGACCCGGCTGCGAATGCTGCGATCGCGACCTGCCGCCGGATTCGCGCGACGCGCGCATCTGCACCTTCGAATGCACCTTCTGCGCCGACTGCGCCGACCGTGTTCTGGGCGGGATGTGCCCGAACTGCGGCGGCGAACTGGTGCGCAGGCCGGTGCGGCCGGCGGCCGCCCTGGCGCGCCATCCGGCGTCCACCAAACGGATCTTCAAGTCCGAGGGCTGCTCTGGCCCCGCACAGGCGGCCTGACCGCGACAGAGGAGAGGTAAGAGATGATCCGCAAGTTTGTCCTTGGCGCGCTGTTTCTCATCACGGGCACCCTGCCCGCCCTGGCGCATCTCGACCCGCTGGAACACGGCTCGTTGGCCGCCGGGTTCTCGCATCCGCTCTTCGGTGCAGACCACGTTCTCGCGATGGTGGTCGTGGGCCTGTGGGCGGCATTGCTCGCCCAGTCGGCCGGCAGGCAGGCCCTTTGGCTCGTGCCCACCGCTTTTGTCGGCACCATGCTGGCGGGCTTCGCGGCTGCGCTGGGCGGGCTGCATCTCCCGGTGGTGGAGCCCGTGATACTGGCTTCAGTGGTCGTGATCGGATTGCTTGCGGCGGCGGCGCTGAGCCTGCCGGTGGCCGCGGCGATGGCGATGGTCGGTTTCTTTGCCTTCTTCCACGGCCATGCCCATGGCGGCGAGATCGGCGAGGCAGGTGCCTGGCCATACGCGGCCGGCTTCGCGATCGCCACGGCAATCCTGCACACTGCCGGCGTGGCCGCTGGCCTGCTGCTCGCCAGCCTGCTGGGCGGCGCCCAGGGGCGGATGGCAACGCGAGTGGCGAGCGCGGCGACGGCGCTCGGCGGTGTATGGCTGGCGATCGGAGGCTGACGATGGTCCCGGGCGAGGTGGTGACGAGGGCTGGCGACATAGAACTCAATGCCGGCGCTGCGACGGTGACGCTGAAGGTCGCAAATACCGGGGACCGGCCCATCCAGGTCGGGAGCCATTACCATTTCTTCGAGACGAACGAGGGGCTGCGTTTCGACCGGGACCTGGCGCGGGGCATGCGTCTCGACATCGGATCTGGGACGGCCGTGCGGTTCGAGCCGGGGCAGGAACGCGACGTCACGCTGGTGCCGCTCGGCGGAAGCCGGACGGTGCATGGCTTCCAGCGGAAAGTGATGGGGAAACTCTGATCGTGCTGCGGCGGAGAGACCGACGGTCAGTTCTGCGGGTTCTTGCCCGCCGCAAAGATCGTGATCTTGTCGTCCTCGCCGAACTCAACCGCGATCACGTCTCGCAGCAGGACCTGGTGCGAGTTGATGGCGTGAAAGAAAATGGCGCTGCTCTCGATGGCCGTCTGCAACTCTCCGATCGCCTCGCGATTCTCCTCGATCGTGTCGCCAAGGGCCGATTGCCCCTCGGAAAGCTCGGGCATGAACACGATCTCGACCGCCCCTATGTTGAAGCGCTTGCGTATCTCCGCCGCGCTCTCGCGCGTGCCCTCGATGGCGGCGACTACCCGCTCCTCCTCCTCGCCAACCGTCTTCTCGGCGGTTCCCACGTCGGCGTCGATGATGGTTTCGATCGCCCCTTCGCTGTCCAGGCCCTGCGCCAAAAGCGGCATTGCCGCTCCCGTCCAGAGAAAGGCGGCGAGTGCGAGGCCCGGCATGAGGGACGAAAGGCCGTCGCGCTGGCAGGTAAAGGTCGAGGTCATCGGTTTGTCTCCGTAGCGAAGAAACTGGGAAGCCAGCACGAAGGGCGCGGGCCGCAGCCCGCGCCTCCGTGTATCGCTTGGACGACGAAGTTACTTGACGTAGACCGTCAGCGAACCGTCGGCCGCCACCTCGGCGGCAACGATATCGTCCGTCTCGACGGACTGGGCCTCGAGCGCGGCCATCACCGCGGTGTTTCCTTCGATCGAGCCTTGGAGCTCGTCGATGGAAGCGGTGTTCTCGGTTTCAGCGCTCATCAGGGCATCCATGTCGACGCCCTGCAGCTCGCTGATACGGATGACGTTGACCGTGC
>JAEYRU010000169.1 GCA_023435335.1 Pseudomonadota bacterium | reverse complement strand
CATTGCGGCTACGGTTGCGCACAGGGCGCCAAGGCGTCCACAGACATCACCTACTGGCAGGAGGCCTTGCGGGCCCGCGTCGAAGTGCGCACGCGTTGCCGCGTCAGCCGCATCGAAACCAACCAAGATCGCATGGCGACTGGAGTGTGGTACTTCGATGCCAACGGCGAGGAGGTTTTCCAGCCGGCAGAGATCGTCATCATGGCGTGCAACGGCATCGGCACGCCGCGCATCCTGCTGAATTCCGCTTCGGAGCGCTTTCCCGACGGCCTTGCGAATTCGAGCGGACAGGTGGGCCGTAACCTTATGCTCCACCCCTATGCGCTGGTGCGCGGCCGTTTCGACCGGCCGCTCGACGGCTATCGTGGGTCCCGGGTCTTCATGTGGAGCATGCAGTTCTACGAGACGGACCCGGCGCGCGGCTTCGTCCGCGGGTACTGCTACCAGTTCACAAGGGGGGGCGGGCCCGTCGCAACCGCGATCAACGGCTTGGTCGACGGCCTTCTGCCATGGGGCGAGGGACACCATCAGGCATTCCGAAGTCTCTTCGACCATCAGGCCGGCATGGTCTCGATCTGCGAAGATCTGCCCGAGGAGATCAACCGCGTCACTCTTGATCCTCACCTGCGGGATCGGGACGGCATTCCGGCACCGAAGATCAGCTATCGCATCAGCGACAACACGCAGAAAATGTTGGACCATTCGGTAGCCCGGGGCGTTGAGATCCTCCGGGCCGCCGGCGCAAGCGACATCGTCACCCGTTCGCCGCTCTCCTATGCCGGATGGCACTTGCTGGGCACCGCGCGCATGGGCACTGATCCCAAGAAGTCGGTCGTCAACGAGTGGGGCCGCAGCCACGACGTAAGGAACCTTTTCATCGTCGACGGCAGCGTCTTCGTCACCTCCGGCGGGGTCAACCCGACGTCTACAATCCAGGCGGTGGCTCTCTATATCGCCGACCAGATCAAGGGGCGTATCCATGATCTCTTCGACTAGCCCCAGCGACATGTCCGATCATGATCACCCGACCACGCTTTCGGCGGCCGAGGAGCAATGCCTGAAATGCATCGCTGGCCACATGATCCCGGCCAGCGAGCAGTTCGGCACGCCCGGGGCCGACGACGCCGCCATCTTCGCGGACATCGCGGGGTCGGTGAGGCGCGACGCGCAGGGCTTGAAACGGCTGCTGGCGATCGTGGACGAGGCAGCCGGCGGCAGCCTTTGTGCGCTGCCGCAGGAGGAACAGGCGGTGCTGCTTACGCGCTTGCGTGCGGGCGACCCCGCAGGCTTCGCGGTGGCGGAAGTCGTGATAGCCCGCGCCTATTATCGCGACGACCGTGTCCTGCGCTCGATCGGAATGGAACCGCGACCACCCTTTCCGAAGGGCTATCCGCTCCCCGAGACCGACTGGTCGCTGCTCGAACCCGTGCGGGCGCGCGGCTCCGTTTGCCGCCCGGCGGACTGATCGATCAGGCGCTCTGCTGTGATCGGCCACATGGCGTGGCGCGCCTGATCGGCGCGCGGAGAGCTCCAGCGGAAGCCATCCTCTTGAGGATGTGTATACATTTGGTGCTGCCGCCAGTTTCCTCGCTACATGGCCTGGGCATCGACCGGATGGCCCAAACCGGCCCCGCCTTTCGCGCTGACCTCTTCATCGGCTCAAATTCCGCCTCAGCAGGGGCTGCGCGCGAAACAGCGCACTTGCATTTGCCCATCGGCTGCGCGAGAAAGGAATGTATACATGAAGCCTTTCGGGAGGACACCAGGAATGACAAACCCCAGCCTTGAATCCGTGATGCGGGAGAAAGGCGGCGCCGTCGACATGCTGCGCAATTCGCAGATCGGCATGTATGTGTACCCGGTGGTGGCGCCGGAATTCACCAACTGGCGGGACGAGCAGCGCGCGTGGCGCGAGAGCGCGGTGCTGTTCGACCAGACCCATCACATGGATGAAGTCATCGTCGAAGGTCCACAGGCGGCGGCGTTCCTCGAATATGTCGGCATCAACAGCTTCGCGAATTTCGATCTCAACCGCGCCAAGCACTTCGTGCCTGTGACGCCTGCGGGGCACGTGATCGGCGATATGATCATCTTCCGCGAGCGCGACGACAAGTTCGTCCTGGTCGGTCGCGCGCCCACCGCCAACTGGGTGCAGTTCCAGCAGGCTATCGGCAAGTGGAACGTGCGCGTCCATCGCGATCCGCGGTCGGACTCGCGTCCGGACGGCAAGGCGATCTATCGCACCCACTACCGCTTCCAGATCCAGGGCCCGGACGCCGACAAGGTGCTGGCGAAGATGAACGGCGGGCCGGTGCAGGAGATCAAGTTCTTCCACGTCGACTGGATGAACGTCGGCTCCAAGAAGGTGCGGGCGTTGCGCCACGGCATGGCCGGTGCGCCCGGCCTCGAAATCTGGGGCCCCTACGAGGACAAGGCCTATGTCCTCTCCGTGATCCTGCAGGCGGCGAGGGATGCCGGCGTCAACCTCGCTCGCGTGGGCAGCCGCGCCTATTCGACCAACACGTTGGAATCCGGCTGGATACCTTCGCCTCTGCCGGGCATCTACACCGGCGACGGCATGCTTGCCGAGTACCGACAGTGGCTCGGCGCCGATTCCTACGAAGCGATGGGTTCGATCGGCGGCAGCATGGCCTCGAACAATATCGAAGACTATTACGTCAATCCGTTCGAGCTCGGTTACGGCTTCTACATCGGCTGGAAGAGCGACTTCATCGGCAAGGAGGCGCTTGTCTCCATGAAGGACGGTCCCAACCGCAAGAAGGTCACCTTCGAGTGGAACGCAGACGACGTGCTGAAGGTCATCGCGTCGGCCTTCCGGCCAGGCGAGGACCATTACAAGTGGATCGACTTTCCGCAGCCCAATTATGCCTCGTCGTCGGCCGATCTCATCCTGCGCGACGGCAAGCAGGTCGGCATGTCGATGTTCAACGGTTATTCCTACAATGAACGCTGCATGCTCTCGCTCGGCGTCGTCGACGCCGATGTTCAGGTCGGTGACGTGCTGACGCTGGTGTGGGGCGAGCCCGGAGGCGGAAGCGCCAAGACCTCGACCGAGCGCCACAAGCAGGCCGAGATCCGGGTCCGCGTTTCGCCGACCCCATATGCGGCCGAGGCGCGCGAGAACTATGCCGAAAGCTGGCGGACCAAGCAGGGTGCCTGATTGGCGGGGGCACCCGCTCCACAGGAGCGGCTGAACACGACGGCGCGGACAGGGGGGCTGTCCGCGCCGTTTTGTCGTTTTCGTGGTGGCGTTTCAGCCCGGATGGGTGTCGATCACACGATCCGAGCCGGCGTAGATCTCATCCACGAGTTCCGCCCTGTTGCGCAGCACCGCCCGCTGGTTGATCGAGCCCTTGTCGGTCAGTTCACCGGCCTCGATGGTAGGCGGTTCGGCGACGGGAAGCAGCCTGAGGACGCGGTTCGACGATCCGGTCGATTTCGCGGCGAGCGAGATGAGTTTCTCGCGCAGTTCCGACCGGAATGCCGGGTCGTCCGTCAGCGAGGGGTCGCGCGGGAAGACCAGCGCGCCGAGATAGGGTCGGTCGGCCCCGGTGATCGCGACGTCGCGGATGCTGTCGCCGAAATGATCGATGAACTCCATTCGGAGCGCGCCGGTGGCCACCCACGTCCCGGTGTCGAGCTTGAAGTTCTCGGCCGTGCGCCCGTCGAAACGGAAGCCCTTTGAGAAGTCGCCGGGGTCGAGCGGCATCAATGCGTCACCGAGCCTGTAGAAGCCTTCCTCGTCGAAGCATTGCGCCGAGAGTTCCGGCTGACGCCAGTAGCCGGGCATGATGTTGGGGCCCTTCAGCCGTGCATCGTACTTTCCTTCGAACGGCACCAGCTTGAGGGTCACGCCCGGCAGCGGCAGGCCGACATTGCCCGCGCTGTCCTGCGGCCACGTGCAGAAAAGGGCGGCAGGTGCGGTCTCGGTTGCGCCGAGGCCGGTGCCGATCACGATACGCGTGCCGGTCTCCTCCACCGCCAGCCGCTCGATCGCGTCCCAGCTGTGCTGGGCAAGCGAGGCGCCGGCGTACCAGAGCATCTTCAGCCGCTTGAAGAAGGTCCGGCGCAGCGCCGCATCTTTCTGCAGGTGGGGTATCAGGGCGTCGAAGCCGGTCGGCACGTTGAAGTACCAGGTTGGCGGGATCTCAGACAGGTTGCGCACGGTCTTGCCGATGTCGGCCTTCGTCGGGCGGCCGTCGTCGATGTAGAGGGTGCCGCCGCTCCACATCACCATGAAGAAGACCTTGTTGCCGCCGGCGGTATGGTTCCAGGGCGCCCAGTCCAGCACCACCGGCGGCTCGTCCTTGAAGTAGGCGAAGGATTCGAGCGTCATCACCTGGTTGGAGGCGATCATCCTGTGGGTGTTGACCACCGCCTTGGGGCTGCCGGTCGAGCCGGAGGTGAAGAGGAATTTGGCGATCGTGTCCGGCGTAATCGCCGCATGCGCCGCATCGACGCCGGGCCCGGGCTCTGCCGCAAGCGCCTCGGCGTAGCTGATCGCGCCGTGCTCCGCCGTGTCGGACACGAACACTGCGCTCGGCGTCACCGCCTGGATCGCCGGCGCGAAGGCGGACGCGTCAGCGGCGTAGACCATGCCGGGGGTGATCGCGTGCAGCGTCTCGCGCAGCCGGTGGTAGTTGCCGCCCATCAGCGAGTACGCGGGCGAGATCGCAGCGCTCGGAATGCCGACATGGATCGCCGCCAGCGAAAGCGAGGCGTGTTCGATGTCGTTGCCCGACAAGATCGCCAGCGGTCGCTCGGCGCTAAGCCCGTGGTCGAGCAGGAACTGGCCGAGACGGCGCACCCGGTCAAGCATCTGCGCATAGGTGATCGTGCGCCATTCGCTGCCGGTCTTCCTGTCGGCAAGGAAGAGAGCGTCCGGCGTCTCGCTGGCCCATTTCGCCAGCACCTCGGTAACCCGCTCGGGATAGGGCGGCAACGGATGCCGGTCGGCAACGTAGATCGCGCCATCCGCGCCGTGCGTGATCACCGGATCAGGCGTCAGGAGTTCGGCGGCGCGCATGGGCGCATTGAGCCACGACTTGTCCAGCATCTATCCTCCGGAACCGGGGCGCAGTGGTGAAACGGCAGCGCGCCGGCATGCCTGTCTACTATTGAACTATCCGCCTGCGGACAAGCCGCCGGACCGGCCGCTTTGCGAGAATGTATGCATTATGTGTTCGCGAAAGTGGCGGATCATTCAAAAAGGGGCAGATAAGGGCGCATTTCGACCATCCCTCGGTCGCTTTCTGCGGTTAGATTGGAAATTCAGTTGCGATCTGTATACATTGACCTGTATGCAGGGATAGAGATGCGAGTGGAGGAATGAATGGCGTTGCTCAACCTTTTCGGGCGCGGTGAAGGCAAGGGTGAGGCCGCCGGCCAGCCGCTGGAAGCGCTGGTTTCCGGCTATTCGATCGAGGTCATGCCGCGCACCGCGGCAAAGGTCGAGGACTTTCGTTCCCTGCTGCCGGGTGGCACGCGCGTATATATCGCGCACATCGACGGCACTCCGATCGAGGACATGGTCGCCACGGCGCGGCGTCTTCACGAAGACGGCTTCCCCGTGATGCCGCACTTCCCCGCTCGCATCATCAAGGACAAGGCGACGCTGGAGGAGTGGATCCAGCGCTACCGCAACGAGGCCGGTGTCGACCAGGCGCTGCTGCTCGC
>JAEYRU010000123.1 GCA_023435335.1 Pseudomonadota bacterium | reverse complement strand
CGGCCACGATCCTTCCATCGGCCAGTTGCGTGACCAGCATCTGCCGCGGCCGGCGGTCATCGCCTTCGCGGCTATGCATCAGGTTTCGCCGTCCGGAGATCTCCTGAAGCGGGATGGGCCTGCCGGCCGCGGCAAGCAGCCGGCCGCGTGGGCCGTATACCGAAATGTCTGCGTCGAAGGCGCTCGACAGCCGTTCGATGGTCGCCTGCAACTCCGCCGGCTCTTCGCCGGCCGGAAGCATCGCCGCGATGAAAGCGTCGCGCTGGCCCCGCCAGCCTTCGAACTCGCGGTCATGGCTGATGCGCACGAACACCGCGCTCGCGATCGCTACAACCGCAAGGCTGGCGATCACGGTGAGATAGATCTTGATGAAGAGGCTGTTGCGCATCGCCTACCGCTCGTCGTCCTGGAAGCGGGCGAAGACATAACCCTGGCCGCGAACGGTGACGATCCGCCTCGGATGTTTCGGGTCGGTCTCGATCGCGGCGCGGATGCGGGAGACATGCACGTCGATCGAGCGGTCGAACGCCTCGAGTTCCTCGCCCTTGACCATGTCCATCAGTTGTTCGCGCGACAGCGTGCGGCCGGCGTTCTCGGCCAGCGCCACCAGCAGGTCGAACTGGTAGCTCGTCATCTGGCAGTCGCGCCCCTCTATTCGCACGGAACGCGAGGCGGGATCGATCTCCAGGCGTCCGAAGCGCAGGATGCGCGGCGCCCCGTTGCCGCCCGCGTGGCGGCGGCGCAGGATCGCCTTCAGCCGCGCCAGCAGTTCGCGCGGGTTGAACGGTTTCGGCAGGTAGTCGTCGGCGCCGATCTCCAGCCCCACGATGCGGTCGGTCTCGTCGCCCTTGGCGGTCAGCATGAGCACCGGTACGTCCGACGTCGTGCGGATGCGCCGCAGCGCCTCGAACCCGTCCATGTCGGGAAGCATGACGTCGAGGATGACGGCGTCGGGCGCCGCCCTTGCCGTCTCGGCAATTCCGGCGTCGGCCGTCGCAGTCGTGTGGACGCGAAAACCGTTGCCGCTGAGGTATTCGGCGAGCATGGCGGACAGGCGCGTGTCGTCGTCGACGATGAGTACCTGGTCCGCCATGTTCGTTGCTCCGACTCGGATGCCCGGGCGAAGCTTACCAGCGGCCGCGCCGGCCGCGATCCTCGAAATGCTCGACCAGCTTGGTCCGCTGCTCGGGCGTCAGCACCTCGGCGGCGTCGAGAAGCGCGGCCGTGATCTTCTTCGAGGCCTCGTCCATGGCCGCCACGCGCTCGGCACGCAGCGTCTCGGCCGCCGCGCGGTCGATCGTGGCCGCGCCAAGCAGTTCGGCGACGTCGTCGCGCGTGTCGCGGAAGCTGCGCATGATCGGCCGCACCTCGTCATGGACCTTGTCCATGATCGCCTCGATCTTGTCTTCCTGCTCCTTGGTGGCGTCGACGTGATCGAGTATGCGGCCCATGCCGCGGCCGCCGAAGCCCATGCCGTGGCCGAACGCCGCCGGACTGGCTTGCATGTGCGTGCCGGGACCGCCCTGCATGTGCATGCCGGGACCGCCATGGCCCATGCCGAAGCGCTGCATGCGCTCGCCGCCGTAGTCCTGGCTCAGCGCGCCGGCAACACCGACGCCGGCGAGCGCCGCGACGGCGAGGCCGCCGATCATCAGCCGCTTGGTCCAGTTGCGCGTGGTGGAGGTTTCGCTGCCGGCCTGGCCGGCGGTTTCCTGCGGGTTTGTGTCCATGATGCTGTCCTTCTTCTCATCGGGCGGCAGCCTTGCCGCGACGAGGTCAGACTAGGCGCCGCACGTTTCGGCCGTTGCGGGCGAATGTAAAGTTGTGTGAAGGCAGCGTGGCGGCATTGGGGCGTGGCGGCCGGCGGTTCAGATACTGCGGCTGTCGTAGGCCCAGTGCAGCAGCGCCTGCCGCTGGCGCGGGCGGCAGAAGATATCGCCGGGCTCGCAGTTCGCCCTGATCTGCCCGATGTGGCGGCGGATGGCCCTCCAGCGGCCGATCTGGCGCCTGTCCTCGGCAGCCAGGCGGCGGCCTATGTAATAGCGGCAGTACCACTGGAACCAGCCGCGCGGATCCTGCTCGCCGATCCAGCCCTTCTCCCGCCAGACCGACAGCGGCTGGCTGGCGTCGACCTTGAAGAAGTTGAGCGACGGATCGCGCCCGCGCGGCGACAGCTTCGCCCCGTCGAACCACGCGGCGGGGAACTCGTCGCGGCAATCGGTCATGTACTTGCCGCCGAACACGCCGAGCTTCAACATCTCGGCGGGCGTTAACTCCGGCCGGAACGCGGGGTCGAAGTTGCGCCCCTCGGCTTCTGTGATCTCGTACCGGTAGCCCTGCTGCATGCGGTCGTTGACCGTGACGGCGCGCATCGCCTAGCCGTCCCGCTTCGGCAGCAGCGCCGAGAGTCCCACGAGCAGCCAGCCGGCGATCATCAGCGTGCCGCCTGTCGGCGCGGCGAACGGGAACAGCCGGTCGCCGGCGTAGTGGCGCATGGCGAGGTCGCCCGTGAAGAGGAGCAGGCCCGCCAGCAGCACGCTACCGCTCGTGCGCAGCATCAGGCCGCCGCCGAAGAGGCCGATCGCGAGGAACGCCGGCGCGTGGAGCAGCAGGAACTGCGCCGCGGTAGCAAGGTTGCCGCCGCCCTGATGCGCGGCGGCGGCCGACAGCGCCACTCCCGCCGCGCCGCACAGGCCGGCGGCGAGAATGAAGATGCGGGACAAGATCACGCTTGCCAGCCTCAGCCCTTCAGCAATTCCGCCACCCTGGGGGCGAAATAGGTGAGGATGCCGTCGCAGCCGGCCCGCTTGAAGGCCAGCAGGCTCTCCAGCATCGCCTTCTCTCCGTCGATCCAGCCATTCGCTGCCGCCGCCTCGATCATCGCGTATTCGCCGGACACCTGATAGGCGAAGGTCGGCATGGCGAACTCGTCCCTGGCGCGGCGGATTATGTCGAGATAGGGCAGGCCGGGCTTGACCATGATCATGTCGGCGCCCTCGGCGAGATCCTGCTCGATCTCGCGCATCGCCTCGTCCGAATTGGCGTGGTCGAGGTAGTAGGTCTGCTTGTCGCCCTTGAGCAGGCCCTGCGTGCCTATGGCCTCGCGGTACGGCCCGTAGAAGGCAGAGGCGAACTTCGTCGCATAGGACATGATCGCCACGTCCTGGAAACCGGCCGCGTCCAGAGCGTCGCGGATCGCCCCGATGCGCCCGTCCATCATGTCCGACGGCGCGATGATGTCGGCGCCGGCGGCGGCCTGCAGGACGGCCGCCTGCGCGATCTCGTCCACCGTCTCGTCGTTGACGATGACGCCGTCGCGCAGGATGCCGTCGTGGCCGTGGTCGGTGAACGGGTCGAGCGCGACGTCGGTGATGACGCCGATTTCCGGAGCGGCGGCCTTGATCGCGCGGGTCGCGCGGTTGATGAGGTTGTCGGCGTTCAGGATTTCGGAGCCGGCCTGGTCCTTCAGCGAAAGATCGACGTTCGGGAACGTGGCGATGGCGGGGATGCCGAGCGCCGCGGCTCGCGCTGCCTCCTTTGCAGCGAGGTCCACCGAAAGGCGGAAGACGCCGGGCATGGCCGCGACTTCTTCCTTCCTGTTCTCGCCGTCGATCAGGAAGATCGGCCAGATGAGGTCATCCACGGTGAGCGGGTTCTCCTGCACCAGCCGCCGCGACCAGTCGGCCTTGCGCATGCGCCGCAGGCGGCGCCCGCCGGTGATTTCGTCGACGCTGCGCGCGGAAGCGGGGAGGGGGCGGGTTATGCGGTTCATGGGGCCTTTCTCCGGTTGGCGGCGTCATAGCATGCCGTCGCATTGGGACAAAGCAGTCGCCGCCCGTTTGTGGGCCGGCCAGGGTATGCTGCGTTGACGCACCCCGCCACGCTTCGTAACAAATCCGGTACGGGATTCGCGCTGGAGGGCAGGCGTGACGACAGACTTCGGC
>JAEYRU010000104.1 GCA_023435335.1 Pseudomonadota bacterium | reverse complement strand
AAGCCTGCTCGGTCATCCGCTCCAGCGTGGCCAGATGCTCCGCCATACCGGCGAGGTTCGTCAGTTCCCGCGGATCGGCCTCCAGATCGAAAAGCTGCGGCGGGTCGAGCTTGCAGAGGATGAGCTTGAAGCGCCCGTCGCGCAGGCAGACCATCGGCGCTTGGGAACCCTCCGCCGCGTATTCCATTGGCACGGCGTCTCGTGTCCCGGCTCCGGCGGCCACGGGCACCAGGCTGTGTCCGTCTGTCCACGGTGAGATCTCGCCGAGGTCGACGCCGGCGAGATCGCCGAGCGTGGGCACCACGTCGAGAGTTGAAACGGGCCCATCGACCCGGCCCGCCGGGATTCCGGGCGCCGCGATCATCAGGGGCACCCGCGCCGATCCTTCGAAGAAGCTCAGCTTGAACCACGTGCCGCGCTCGCCCAGCATGTCGCCGTGGTCGGACAGGAACACGACGATCGTGTTGTCCGCCTGCCGCGTCCGAGCGAGCACGTCCAGGATGCCGCCGATCTTCTCGTCGATATAGGAGATCGAGGCAAAGTAGCCTCGGCGCGCGCGCCGCACCTGTTCGGGCGTGATTTCGTAGGCGGCGTGGTCGCAGGCCAGCATGAGGCGCTGCGAGTGCGGGTCCTGGTCGTCGAAGGCGATGGGCGCCACCGCCGGATCGAGCTGCGCGCAGTCGTCGTAGAGGTCCCAGTGCTTCCGGCGCGCCACGTAGGGGTCGTGCGGGTGCGTGAAACTGACCGTCAGGCACCACGGCCGCTCGTCGTGGCCGCGCCCCAGGTCGTACAGCTTGCGCTCCGCGTGGTAGGCGACCTCGTCGTCGTATTCGAGCTGGTTGGTGATCTCGGCGACACCGGCGCCGCTCACCGAGCCGAGATTGTGATACCACCAGTCGATGCGCTCGCCCGGCCTCGTGTAGTCGGGAGTCCAGCCGAAGTCGGCGGGGTAGATGTCCGTCGTCAGCCGCTCCTCGAAGCCGTGCAGCTGGTCCGGCCCGACGAAGTGCATCTTGCCCGAGAGGCATGTGTGGTAACCCGCCCGCCGCAGATGGTGCGCATAGGTCGGGATGTCCGAGGCGAATTCGGCGGCATTGTCGTAGACCCGCGTCCGGCTGGGAAGCTGGGCCGACATGAAGGATGCGCGGCCCGGCGCGCACAGCGGGCTGGCCGTATAGGTGTTTGCGAATCGCGCCGAGCGCGCCGCCAGCGCCTTCAGGTTGGGCGCATGCAGGAATGCGGCCGGCCCATCGGGAAAGAACGTCCCGTTGAGCTGATCCACCATCAGGATCAGGATGTTGGGTCGGGTCATGGGAGGTTCGCCGGTTGCCGGAGATTCCGGCCGGCAGTCGCGGTCGCCGGCCGGAGCTTGATTGGAAAGATCGGGTTAGAGTCCCAGCTCGACCTTCACGGCCTCGAGCCCGGGCTGTCCGTCGAATGTCTCGACATCCTTCAGCCATGCGTCGAGCGCGCCCGGATTGGCCTTGATCCACTCGGCCGCCGCTTCGTTGGCGTCCATCCCGTCGTCCAGGATCTTGCCCATCATCTCGTTCTCGAGTTCGACGGTGAATACGAGATTGCGTAGCAGCTGCGCCGCGTTCGGGCACTGGTCCGCCCACCCGGTGCGCGCGATCGTATAGACCTCTGCGCCGCCGTAGTTCGCCCCGAAATATTCGTCGCCGCCCGACAGATAGGTGATGTCGAACTTGGCGTTCATCGGATGCGGCGCCCACGCCAGGAACACGATGTTCTCCTTGGCGCGCTCGGCCCTCTGCACCTGCGAGAGCATCCCCGTCTCGGAAGATTCCACCACGCTCCAACCTTCCAGGCCGAAATCGCCGGAATCGATCATCCTCTGCATGTTCTCGTTCGCCGGCGCGCCCGGCTCGATGCCGTAAATCTGCTTGCCGAAGCTGTCGCCGTTGGGGCCGAGGTCCTTGAAGTCCCGGATGCCCTTCTCCGCCACGTAGGTCGGCACCGCCAGCGTGAACTTCGCGCCTTCGAGGTTCTTCACCAGCACCTCGATCGCGTTTGCGGCGTTCAGGTCGTCGATGAATTTCTGCTGTGCCGGCATCCAGTTGCCGAGGAACACATCGATGTCCTTGTTCTGCAGCGACTGGTATCCGACCAGCACGGAGAGCGTCTGTATGTCCGTCTCGTAGCCGAGGGCGTCGAACAGCACCGAGGCGATCGCATTGGTGGAGGAGATGTCGGTCCAGCCCGGGTCAGACATGCGGATCGTCTTGCAGGCCGCGTCGTCGGCCTGTGCCGGCAGGCTCATCAGGAAGGTCGCGGCCATCGCAAGGCCGATTGTGCGGTAATTCATGTCGCGTTCCCCTGTTCTTGTGATGACGCGGCGCCGCCGCACGCCGTATTTCATTACAGCCCCATACGGGGCTATCGTGCAGACCCTGATTTTGCATCGCTGACATAAAGGGTCTTTATGGCAAAGCCCAAGCTGGACGTCGGTTGGCTGCGCATCTTCGAGGCTGTCGGCCGCCTCGGCAGCCTCACCCGCGCCGCCGAGGAGCTCGGCATGTCGCAGCCTGCGGTGAGCTACCAGATCCGCCGCGTCGAGGAACGGTTGGGCGTGCCGCTGATCAGGCGCATGCACCGAGGCAGCGTGCTGTCGGAAGCCGGCGAACGCCTCTATCGGGCCGTCAGTTCGGGCCTGCAGGCGATCGACCATGCCGCCCATGAAATCTCGCGCCGCGGCCGCACGCCGGCCATCCGCATCTTCACCGACTACGGTTTCGCCGCCTTCTGGCTGATGCCGCGCGTCGCGGAGTTCCGGCGCCGGCACCCGCAGGTCGAGGTGCATGTGATCGCCTCGCAGGGCCTGGAGGAGGACCTCGAGGAGACCGCCGACGCCACCGTGCTGTTCGGCGAGCGGCGCGACCTGCCGGCGGATGCGCATCTGGTCATGCCCGAGCGGGTGGTGCCGGTCTGCAGCCCCGCCTTCCTCGCCCGCTACGGCCCCTTCCCTGATGCCGCGGCGCTGGCGCGCGCGCCGCTGCTCCACCTCGATACGGTGGGCCGCCCGCGCTGGTTCACCTGGACTTCGTGGCTGGAGACGCAGGGCGTGGCGCGCGAGCCGGCCGAAGGCGATCTCGGCCTCAACACCTACGGCTTCGTCATCCAGGCCGCGCTCACCGAACAGGGCATCGCGCTCGGCTGGATCGGCCTGATAGACGCTCATCTCGCGAGCGGCATGCTTGTACCGATAGGCCCGGAGGTAACGCGCGCGGACTGTGGCTACTGGCTGACCACTGCCAGCCAGGCCGACCCCGCCAGGCGCCGCCTGATCGAAACCCTGCTCGGCCTGGCATAGGTCATCGCCCGCCTGCCGGGTCGGCTGGAGTTCCTGAGGCTTCGGCGGCGCGGCGCCAGGCGTCGCCGATCACCGCCTGCAGCGTCGAGCGGACCGGGCCGTCGGGATAGCTGTGCGCGATGCGGGCGATCTGCAGGTCGAGCGAATCCTCTCCTTCCAGCTGCCGCAGGCGGTTGACCGCCTCCAGCGCCGCTTCCGGCTGTCCCAGCATCGACGCCAAGATTGTCTTTGCGATCCAGGTGTAGGGATAGCCCGGATTGAGCAGCGCGGCACGGTCGATCTCGCTCACCGCCTGGTCGATCCGGCCCGCCATGAAGTGGGCGAGCGATTTGTTGAAGGCAATGAAATACTGCCACGGAAACAGCGGGGCCACCCGCTCGTGCTCGGCCAGGCAGGCAAGCGCCTTTTCCGGTTCGGCCAGATACAGATATTGCCGCGCCAGATAGAGATGGGCGATCGGGTTGGTCGGGGCCAGTTCGACCGCCCGCTCCGCGAGTTCCAGGCCCTTCGGCGGCCGCGTGGTCATGCTCAGGGCATTCGCCACCCATGTCAGCACGGCGGCGTCGTTGGAATCCAGCGCCAGTGCGCGGTCGCAATGGTGCTGCGCCTCCGCCGCGAGCGCCGGGTCGCGCGCCCCGCCGACCTCGTAACTGGCCGCCAGCCCGTTGGCGAGCGCGGCATGCGCCGCGGCATAGTCGGGGTCCAGTTCGATCGCCCGCCGCGATTCCGCGATGGCGAAGGGCAGGCTTTCGAGGCTGATGCGCTGGTAGGCGGCGTTGGCGCGCACCACCGCCTCCCATGCGGTGAGCTCGCTGGCGTTGCGCAGCGCCCGGTCCGTCTCGTGGCGCATCACCTCCGAGGACAGTCGCCCGGCGATGTCGATCACCAGGTCGTCGCAGGGTAGTTCGATTCCGGCAAGGTCGAACCGATGGGTCCACAGGATGCGCGCGCTCGCCGCCTCCAGCAGCTGGATCGTCAGCCGGTACTGCTCCCCGCTCCGGCGCAGGTTTCCCTGCGCCACGTAGCGTATGTCGGGGCTTGCCGGCCTGCCCCGAACTTCCCCCATGATCGCGGCGAGCGACACGGCCGCGCTAGCGGCCAGCACATGCAGGTCGCGGCTGAGCGATAGCGCGGCGCTGACGTCCTGCGCCAGGATCTGCGCAAAGCTTTCCGCGCCGCCCTCGACCCCGAAAAGCTGGATCTCGGCCACCGCGATCGTGGGCCGCGCGTCGCGTCGCGAGGCGGCGGACACCTGCGCCACAGGCGCCGTGCCTTGAACCGCGTCCGCCAGTTCGCGCAATCTGTAGCCGACGCGGCTCAGCGTCTGGATCTCGAAGCCGCCCACGGCCGCCGCCGCCTTGCGCAGGCGCCCGATGCAGCGCTGGATCGCGTCCTCGCCGACGACGACGCCGCGCCAGCACGCCGCGATCAGGTCGTCACGGGTGACGGTCTCGCCCTCGTGCTGCGCGAGAAAGACCAGCACCTGCATCACACGCGGCTCCAGCGTGACAGTCTGCCCGCCGCCGCAGATCTCGCATGAGGACGGCCGCACGGACGCGCTGCCCAGAACGAACGGCGCCGTTCTCGCGAGATCGATCGGTGCTGCGGCGGCGACTGCGTTGACCTGCATCTTCATCGGCAATTGATCGGCAAACCATCGGCGCGCCGTCCTGTCGCCGCCGAAGGACTTGCTTCAGAACGCCGGGCAACAGGAGGCGCGCGATTATGACCATCGCGCCGGCCGCCTGCAATCCAATTATCTTTTCGATCCCTGGCGGTCGACAATTCAAGGAGTGAAGACGAGATGCATTTGGATGCACAGGGAAATACACTGTCCGGCGCCACCGCCGAGGCCGCGAAGTTCTTCGACGCGGCCGTCGAGGCCTTCAATATCTACCGGGGCGACCCCGTCGGTCTGGCCGACCGCGCCGTCGAGGTCGCGCCCGCTTTCGCCATGGCGCATATCCTCAAGGCCCATCTGCTCGGCCTGGCGACCGAGCCGGACGCGACCGTCGAGGCGCGCGCCATCCTTGCCAACGTGAAGTCGCTGCGGCTCAACGAGCGCGAGGCCTCCCACGTCGCCGCCCTCGACCTTCTGCTCGACGGCGAGTGGAGTGCGGCGGCGACCGCGCTCGACCGGCACAATGCCGACCACCCGCGCGACATCGTCGCCCTGCAGTCGGGCCACCTGATGGACTTCTACCGCGCCAGTGCGCGCGGCCTGCGCGACCGCATCGCGCGGGTGCTTCCGCAATGGTCGCCCGACGTGCCCGGCTACCCCGTGCTGCTCGGCATGCATGCCTTCGGGCTCGAGGAGACCGGCGACTACGCCCGCGCCGAGGACACGGGCCGCCGCGCGCTCGACCTGCAGCCGCTCGACTGCTGGGCGCACCACGCCGTCGCCCACGTCATGGAGATGCAGGGCCGCGCCGAGGACGGCATCGGCTGGATGATCGCCCGCGAGCCGCACTGGGTGGGCGACGACAATTTCTTCAAGGTCCACAACTGGTGGCACAGGGCTCTGTGCCATCTCGATCTCGGCCAGGCGGCCGAGGTTCTGGCCCTCTACGACGGCCCCATCAGGGAAGGCCGCAGCATGGTCGCGCTCGACATGGTCGACGCCTCGGCGCTGCTCTGGCGGCTGCAGCTTGCCGGCCACGACGTCGGCGACCGCTGGAACGAACTGGCGGCGGCCTGGGACAGCCATGCCGACGGCCGCACCTATCCCTTCAACGACTGGCACGCGGTCATGGCCTATCTCGGCGCCGGCCGGCATGCGGATGTCGAGCGCATCGTTGCCGCTTACCGTAGCACTGCAGAGGCCTCCGAGACCGCCGGCTGGGGCAGGCGGACCGCCCTGCCGCTGGTCGAGGGTTTCGCCGCCTTCTGGCGCGGCGAGCACGAGAAGGCGGCCCGCCTCCTCCACGACGCGCGCCACATCGCCAACAGCTTCGGCGGCAGCCACGCCCAGCGCGACATCATCGACTGGACGCTGACCGAAGCCGCGCTGCGCGGCGGCCTCACCCGCATGGCCGAGGCGCTCGCCTCGGAACGGCTGGCGCTGAAGCCGCACAGCCCGCTCAACCGCTCGTTCCTGAAGCGCGCCGGCGCGGATGCGGCGGCGGCACGCAGGGCGGCCTGAGCGATGCCCGTCCTCATCCGGTCCATGGCCGGCCGATGGCGCTCCATGCGCCGTCGCCGCAGCGCCGAGCGCGCGTTGCGCGCCGCGCTGCTCGAGCTCGACGATCACCTGTTGCGCGACATCGGGCTTCACCGTCCGCGCGCCGCCGGCGATCCCTGGCTCTAGCGCGACGCTTCGACAGATTGCCCCGGGTTTTGCGCCCGCGGCGCGCGGCGGGCGGATGCCGTCAGGCATGCGGCCGCCGGTCACAGGGCACGATTCCCCGAACGGAGAATGCGGCCAGGGGTGCGGACGGGAGGCGGTCCGCGCCCTCCCTTCCTCACGCCTCCGAAACAGTCCAACGAAAGGAAAGTCCCATGCAGTTCATCAGAAACGTCACGGCGCTCGCCGTGGTCTCCACTCTCGCCCTCGGCATTTCGGTGGCCGGCGCCCAGCAGCTGTCATCCGCCGAGCAGAGCAGCAAGGAAATCCAGGCCACGTTCGGCGGCGTGCCGGCCAACATGCAGCCGACGCTCGAGCAGACCTACGAGGACATCAAGTCGGTCTACGGCGTGACGCCGCAATACATGAAGGTCTACCCGAAGCAGGGCATCGCGGCCGCCTGGGCGCTGACCAAGGCGCTGGAAGTCGAGCCGGGCGCGCTCGATCCCAAGATCAAGTCGCTGATCAATGTCGCCGTGGCGGCGCAGATCCCCTGCCGCTACTGCATCTGGCTCGACAGCAAGTTCGCCCGCGACATGGGCGCGACCGACGCCGAGATCGCCGAAGCCGTGGCCCAGGCCGGCCTGACGCGCCACTGGAGCGCCATCCTCAACGGCATGCAGATCGACTTCGAGGAGTTCAAGGCCGAATTCGGCGGCGACTGATCCCCGCAAAGACATCCCGCCGGGCCGGCCCCGGCGGGACCTGCTCCCTCACCTGAGGCTCTGGCCCTGACCCCCTGCCCCTGATCCTTTGCCCATCGGCCACACCTGACCCGAGAGGTTCCTCCCATGCCCCGCACGGCCACGCTCCCGGCCATCCTTCTCTCCGCCGCCCCGCTGCTCGCATTGCTCCTGCTGGCGATCCTATGGCTCGACGCCGGCCCGGTGGTGGACCTGCGGCTGTAGGTGGGAGGCGCGGCGCTCCCGCCGGTTCTGCCGCTCTGGTGCCGAAAGCATGGCGGTGAGATCGTGGTGTGGGTGTGAAATCCCTTAGGTTGCAACGGCATCAGGACCAACGCTGGCCATGCTGGCGTAGGGCGTCTAAAACAAGCGCCTGCCTTGGGGGAGCGATGACTGCGCATTTCGAAGCCTACCTGCACAAGCTCGCTGCAACGCCGCTCGAACAGCATACCGAGCACACCGGCCGCTCGGCGCTCGAAACCCTGCTCAACCATTTCGCGGAGCGGACGGCTGCTGCCGGCACGCGTGTCCAGCACGAGCCGAAGCGGATAGCCGAGAAGGGCGCACCGGACTTCAAGGTGGAGCGCAGCGGGATGATCCTCGGCTATGTCGAGGTGAAGGACATCGGCGCCAATCTCGACAAGGTGCTGAAGTCGCCGCAGATCGCGAAATACCGGACCCTCTCCGACAACATCATCGTCACCGATTACCTCCATTTCATCTGGATCGACGCCGCCGGCAAGGTGCGCGAGCGCCAATCGCTGGCGTTCCCGAGCGATCTTGAAGGCGGGAAAACCCGGGTCAATCCGGACAAGGCTGATGCCGTCGGCAAGCTGCTTTCGGCGTTCTTTTCCGAAGCGCCGCTGGGGCTCGCGAAGTCGGATCGCCTCGCGGTCGCTCTGGCAACTCGCTCGCGACTGCTGCGCGACTATCTGGCCGAGGAGTTGATCCGGCAGGAGAAGGCGCAGAAGGAGGGTCGGCTCCACGCGCTTTACGACGTGTTCCGCGAGCAGGTCTTCCACGAACTCACGGTCACGGAATTCGCCGACGCATTCGCCCAGATGCTGGCCTACGGGCTGTTCCTGGCCAAGCTGAATGCCGGCGACGACGACGTGATCCGGCTCGACAATGTCCGCCGCTTCATCCCCGGCTCATTCCGCCTCATCCGCGAACTGGTGCGCTTCCTGGAGGAGATGCAGGAGGCGGAATATGACGACGCCAAGTGGGTGATCGAAGAAATCCTGTCGATCGTCAACGGCCTCGACATCGAAGCGATCCGCGAGAGCCTTTCGTTTCGCCAGCGCAAGGCGATCAGCCGCAAGGTGCGGGCCGACGACGAGGAGGAGCACCGGCTCTTCGAGCGCGACCCTTTCATCTATTTCTACGAGGACTTCCTCAAGGCCTACGACAAGGACACGCGCAAGAGCCGCGGCGTCTACTACACGCCGCCGCCGGTGGTGAACTTCATCGTGCGGGCGGTGGACGACATACTGAAGGACACGTTCAAGATCGCCGACGGACTGGCCGACAATTCCCGCGTGACCGTGCTCGATTTCGCGGCAGGGACCGGGACCTTCCTGCTGGAGGTGATGCAGCGCATCTTCGACAACATCGGCGGGCCGGAGGCGGGCAAGGCCGATGCAGTGGTCCGCCAGCATATGCTGCGGAACCTCTTCGGTTTCGAGTACCTAATCGCCCCCTACACCATCGCACACCTGAAGCTGTCGCAATACCTGAAGGACAAGGGACATCCGCTGCACGACGACGAGCGATTGCAGGTGTTTCTCACCAACACGCTGGAGCCGGTTGGGCCGCAGAAGAATGCCTTCCTGCCGCAGCTCTCGGCGGAGGTGGAGGAGGCGCAGAAGGTCAAGGAGAAGCCAATCCTCGTCATTCTCGGCAACCCGCCATATTCGGGACACTCGAAGAACAAGGGCAAGTGGATCACGTCGGCAATCGCGGAGTACCGCAAAGATTTTCCCGAACTATCTAAACCTGCCCAGGGGAAGTGGCTTCAGGACGACTACGTCAAGTTCATCCGCTTCGCGCAGATGAAGATGGACGGCGGCACATATGAGGTCACAGACGAGAACGGCCAGCTTCAGACCATCGAAATGCAAGGGGTCGAGGAAGGCATCGTAGGCGTCATCACCAACCATTCCTGGCTCGACAATCCCACTTTCAAAGGCATGCGGAAATCGCTTCTTAAGAGCTTTGATCAGATTCACATTCTCGATCTCCACGGCAATTCGAAGAAGAAGGAGCGTGCACCAGACGGAGGCACGGACGAAAATGTATTCCAGATCGAGCAAGGAGTGGCGATCACTCTACTCGTTAAGAAGGCCAGCATTCAGAAGGGCGTTTTTCACTCCGACCTTTGGGGTCGGCAGCTAGGAAAATACAAGACGCTCTCTGAAGCGGATCGGACCATTATCGCGACAAGCTTGTCGCCCGACGCGCCCACTTGGCTCTTGCGTCCGCAAGACAGTGAGGCGGCGCGGGTATATCGGGAGCTGTGGTCCATTCCGGCCATCTTTGGACGAAACGGCGACCCCGCACCCGGCATCGTGACCACTCACGACGAGTTTGCCATTTCATTCACGCCCGAAGCAGCGCAAGCGAAGGTGCAAAGTCTTCTTGCGACGAAGGGAGAGGCGGAAGCGAGAAGCCTTTTCCGTCTTTGCTCAACTAATCAATGGAGCTATCAGCGGGCGATTGAGGAGCTTCCAAAAATTGACCTGAAGAAAGCTTCCACGCCAATCCTCTACCGACCATTTGATCGACGTTGGACTATTTGGGACAGGAATGTAGCAGTTCACCGACGCGAGCGCGTGATGACTGCAATGCTGGGGAACAATCTCGCCCTAATAACGCATCGACTTACCAAGGACGATCCGGGCGCGTTCGTTTCCGACACTCCAACCGCCCATAAGGCCGGAACACGATA
>JAEYRU010000027.1 GCA_023435335.1 Pseudomonadota bacterium | reverse complement strand
TGCACCCACAGGCGGACGAGGTCGCGCAGAAGCTTGCGGTCGAGCACGGGCATCGCCGCTACCAGCTCACTTCCGAGGGCTTGGAGCGCGTTTCGTTGACCTGGGTTTCGGATATGCGGCCGTCATGGAAGGTGAAGACGCGGTGGGCGATCGCGCGGATGCCGGCATTGTGGGTGATGATTGCGGTGGTCGTGCCCAACTCCTCGTTGATCCTGGAAAGCGCCTCAAGCACCAGGATGCCGGTCTTCGAATCCAGTGCGCCGGTCGGCTCGTCGCACAGAAGCACCTTGGGCCGCTTTGCGATCGCGCGGGCGATGGCCACGCGCTGCTGCTCGCCTCCCGATAGCTGCGCGGGGAAGTGTTGCATGCGCTCCCTCAGCCCGACCATGTGCAGCGCCTCTTCCGGCTTCATCGGATCGCTGGATATCTCGGTCACCAGCGCGACATTCTCCCAGGCGGTAAGGCTGGGAATGAGGTTGTAGAACTGGAAGACGAAGCCGACATGCTCGCGCCGGTACCGGGTGAGCTGGCGCTCGGAATATTCGGTGAGGTTCTCGGCGCCAAAGCGCACCGTCCCGCTGGTTGCCTTGTCGAGGCCGCCCATGATGTTGAGCAGGGTGGACTTGCCGCTTCCGGAAGGGCCGAGGAGGACGGCCATCTCGCCGGTCATCAGCGTCAGGTCCACGCCACGCAGGGCATGTACTTCCACGTCTCCGGTACGGTAGACCTTGGTGACGTTCTCCGCGGCGAAGATCGGTTCGGACATGCGCTTCCGGTTCCTTGGCACGGCACCCATAGCAGCCGGTGGAACGTGGACCTTGATACCTGTCAAATAGAAGGCGACATGACGCTTTCGCGCAAGCCCCTCCGCGGCACAGGCAAAAGGCGACGCGCGCGTGCCAGGCTAGCTGGCGCTTCTCGTCATTTGAGGGCGACGGCCCTCTCCGGCATAACTCTTGAGGAACCGGAGAGCGGCTCGATGTATCGGGTATGAACTCGACGGATCGCGGCTTGCGACTGTCTTCAGGCTGCGCGGGCGGCCGGAGCTGGATCCCGGCGCGGCTTGCGCGTGAGCAGGCCCGCGGTTTCGGCCGCCTTCAGGAACGCGCGATAGGCGTCCGCCGGTGTTCGCCATCCGTCGAGAGCGTCGCGGCACGCCCGATATGCACTGCGATAGCTGCTGCGGTCGGCATGGCTGGGCCATTGCTGGCGCATGCACTCGATCGCTTCCCATGCGGTTGCCACCAGCCTGTCGCCGGTTGCGTGGAAATAGAGCCTGACGGGGCGGGGGAAATGGGCGTCGTTCACTACTTCCTCCTTCATTCTTGACGTCTTTTTGAGCAAGCAATGGCGGCTGCGTTCTCGGCGCCGCTGGAAATGAGGTGGTGGCTCTGGGCCCCGGTTCAAGACCGGGGCGAGCGGCGGTCTATGCCGCCGGCCGGTCGGGCAGGGCGCCCGTCGCATTGGCGGCGATCAGCTCGGACGCACCGGGGGCGAGGATGCAGTGGCGCCTGGCGAAGGTTGTAAAAGCTGCCCTTGCCGCCGCCGCATCGATCTCTTCTGCGAGCGCGCTCTTGCATGCCTCGAGCGCCAGCGCATGCGCGGCGTCGCGTTTTGAAAGCGGCCATTCGCTGAGGAGCGCGTATGCTTCTCCCACCTGTTCGATCTGACGCGGATAGCTGAGCCCGACAAGGACCAGCACGGGTTCGTCGAATCGTGTGAAAGTCATCCCTTCCTCCTGAATGCGCGGCCGCGGAGTGCCCCTCAGCTGCAAGGGGCACCATCGAACGCCGGAAGGGGGGCAAAGTTCCACGGCTTTTGCTGGCGCAACGGCAGCTTTCGCAACCTGCGTGTTGCTTGTTTGCTCCCGCCCCTGCCATAAGCGACCCGCCGCTGGTCGCTGCACTGAAGGGGGGAGTCTATGGAGTACGTCAATCTAGGCAGTTCCGGGTTGAAGGTGTCCCGCCTGGCGCTGGGCTGCATGACCTTCGGTTCGCCGCAATGGCAACCCTGGGTCCTCGACGAGGAACGCTCCACGCCGATCATCGAGCGCGCGCTGGAGGAGGGCATCAATTTCTTCGACACGGCCGATGCGTATTCGCATGGCGAAAGCGAAACCGTGGTCGGCCGCGTGCTCAACCGGTTGCGCGCCCGCAATCGCCTCGTCCTGGCGAGCAAGCTCTATTATCCGATGAGCGACGACCCAAACGACCGGGGGCTTTCGCGCAAGCATGTGTTCGAGGCCGTGGACGCCAGCCTGAAGCGGCTCGGAACCGACTACATCGACCTCTACCAGATACATCGCTTTGACGAGCGAACCCCGCTCGAGGAGACGCTGGAAGCCCTGCATGACGTCGTGCGCGCGGGCAAGGTGCTGTACCTCGGCGCGTCGACCATGCATGCGTGGCAGTTCATGAAGGCTCTCGGGATGCAGCGCCAGAATGGCTGGGCGCAATTCGTCTCCATGCAGCCGCACTACAATCTGATCTACCGGGAGGAGGAACGCGAGATGCTGCCGCTCTGCCGGGCGGAGGGCATCGGCGTGATCCCTTGGAGCCCGCTGGCGCGCGGCGTGCTTGCCGGGCGCACGGGCGAGGAGGCGAAATCCGCCCGGGCGGGAAGCGACCGCCGGCAAGGCGACCTCTATGGGGCGTCCGCGGAACAGGACAATGCGGTTATCGAGGCCGTGCGCAGGGTTGCGGGGCGGCGCGGCCGCCCCATGGCGCAGATCGCCTATGCCTGGGTAGCATCCCGTCCCGGCATTTCGTCCGCCATCGTCGGCATTTCCCGGCTGGCGCAGTTCGACGATGCGATCGCCGCTCTCTCGGTCGATCTCAGCGACGAGGACGTGGCTGAGATGGAGGCGCCGTACCGGCCGAAGCCCGTGGTGTTCTAGGCCGCGCAGGCTGCACGCGCCCCACTGGTCTTGCCGCCGGACTCAGCGTATGGCGGGAGCTGGCGCGCGCATGGTGCAGCACGCCTGTCTGAAGGCTGCTGACGTGCGCAATGCGGTGCTCCTGGCCCTGCTGGCTTATGCGATCTGGGCATGGGGCGATGCCATAACGAAGTCGCTTGGCGGCGGCCTGCCGGTCTTCGAGCTGGTGTTCTTCATATCGCTTTTCGGCGCCGTTCCGATCTTCCTGTACAAGCCGCGGGAGGATCGCTGGCGCGACTTCTGGCGCATGAAGCGGCCGTGGGTGATCCAGCTTCGCGCCGCGGCGGGCGTCCTCTCAGGCTTCTGCGGGGTCTATGCCTTCACCACGATACCCTTGGCGGAGGCCTATGCGCTGATCTTCCTGTCGCCGCTCTTCATCACGGTGCTTTCCGTCTTCATCCTCAAGGAGGAAGTCGGCGCCTGGCGCTGGTTCGCGGTGGTGGCGGGGTTCGCCGGCGTGCTGCTGGTGGTGCGTCCGGGCTTTCGCGAACTGCATCCCGGCCATCTCGCCGCCTTCAGCGTCGCGTTTCTCTTCGCGCTCAGCATGATCCTGCTGCGCTCGCTGGCAAGTCATGAGAAATACACGACGCTGTTCGGCACAGGTATCATCTACAACCTCATCGCATACGGGATCGCCACCGCCGCGACGGGATTCGTGATGCCGGATACTTCGCAGATGGTGCGGCTCGTGCTTGTCGGCGGCTGCTCCGCCGCCGGCCAGATAATCCTGCTGAATGTCGCCCGTTTCGCGCCGGCCAATGTCGTCGCTCCGATGCACTATTCGCAGATTGCGTGGGCTGTGCTGCTCGGGGCTTTCTTCTTCTCCGAGTATCCGGACGTGCTTGCGCTGATCGGCCTTGCGGTGCTCGCCGGCGCGGGGCTCCTGACGCTGGTGCGCGAGCGGCTGCGGTTCGGCACGGTGCGCTGGAATCCCTTTATCCGGAACCGCATGTAAGAGGAGCAGGATTGGCCCGTACCTGCCCCAGCGACCGCACAAGGCTGTCCGCTAGCCGTTGCCGCCACAGCTCCGTAGGCTTCCTGGCATGAGTTCTGATTCCTCAGCAGCCTTGCGCGTCGCCGTAGCGGGCATGATCGGCATGGCGGTGGCCATGGGCATCGGGCGCTTCGTGTTCACCCCCATCCTGCCGGGCATGATGGAAAGCCTCGGCCTCACCGCATCGGAGGCCGGGCTCATCGCGTCCGCCAATTATCTCGGATACCTCATCGGCGCCGTATTCGCCGCCGGAGGCTGGGCGCAGGGGCGCGAGCGGCCGCTGATGCTCGCCGCGATACTCGCCAGCGCCGTCCTTGCCGGCCTGATGGGGCTCGCCGGCGACATTGCCGCATTCCTCGCCATACGTTTCCTCGGCGGTGTGGCCAGCGCCTTCGCCATGATATTCCTTTCGACGATCGTCTTCGCCCGCCTGGCCGCCCTCAACCGCGACAGCCTGGCTGCGCTCCATTTCGGTGGCGTCGGCGTGGGCATCGCCGCGTCGTCGCTGATGATCGCCGTTCTGCTTCTGCAGGGCGCCGACTGGCGCGCCGGCTGGTTCTGGGCGGCGGCGCTTTCCTTCGCGGGCGCATCCGCCGTCGCCCTGCTGGTCAGGGCCGTCCCCGCGGGCCTTGGGGAAGTCCGGCGCGAGCCGCGGATCCCGCGCAGCCCCGCGCTGACCAGGATCATCGTCGCCTACGGCCTGTTCGGCTTCGGATATATCGTCACCGCCACCTTCCTGATCGCAATCGTCAGGCAGGGGGAGGGCGGCCGCCTGTTCGAGGCGGGGGTGTGGCTGGCCACGGGCTTTGCCGGCATCCCCTCGGTCTGGCTCTGGAACCGCGTGGGCAACAGGGTCGGCTTCCCGCTGACATTCGCGCTCGCCTGTGCGGTGGAAGCCGTCGGCGTCATCGCCAGCGTGGTGCTGGGCGGATATGCGGGACCGTTGATCGGGGGGGTGCTGCTCGGCGGAACCTTCATCTCCGCGACCGCGCTCGGCCTGGTGGCGGGGCGCCGGCTGGCGGGCGAGGCGCCGCGTCGCGTGCTGGCGCTGATGACCGCGGCTTTCGGCACCGGGCAGATCATCGGACCTATCGTGGCCGGCTATCTCGCCGACTGGACGGGCGATTTCCTTGCCGCCTCCGCCTGCGCGGCCGCCGTGTTGCTGCTGGCGGCCGCCATCGGAGCGAGCGCGGGCATGGGCACGGCGCGAAGCGCCGGCACAGGCTAGCTTCCGCATCGAAATTCCGCCCCATTGACGCGTCTTGTGGCGCCGCGGCCGCCGCGATAGGCATAGCGGCCCGGCCGACTTGGGCCGCCCGCGCGCACAGAAAGGACCAGCCGTGTTCGTTTCCTTCTTCCCGCGACCGAAGCTGTTGTTTTCATCCGCCGCGATATGGGCGCTGTTCTGCATCCTGTTCTGGTATTTCGTGGCGAAGGATTGGGGACCGACGCTCTCCCTGGGAGGTCTGGTGGGCTACGGCTATCTGCCGCCGCTTGCCGAGGGCGCGGACGACGCGGCCCGCGCCGCATTCGACGAGCAGCAGTCCTGGGCGGTGGGTTTCTGGTTTTACCAGTATTTCATCGCCAGCATCCTTCTGTTCGCCGGTGCCTGGTCGCGCCTCTCGCCGCATCCTTGGCAACGCTGGTCGCTGTGGGGTTCGGCGCTGATCCTGTTCGTGAACTGGTTCCTCGTCCAGCTCGACGTGATGATCAACGAGTGGTTCGGCACCTTCTACGACATGATCCAGCGCGCGCTCGGCCAGCCGGGTGCCGTTGAGCCGACGGAGTATTATCTCCAGATCGCGACCTTCCTGCAGATCGCTCTGGTCTACGTATTCGTCGCGGTGCTGTTCCGCTTCTTCGTCAGCCACTTCATCTTCCGCTGGCGGACGGCCATGAACAACTACTACATGGAGCGCTGGCAGCAGCTGCGCCACATCGAGGGCGCCGCCCAGCGCGTCCAGGAAGACACGATGCGTTTCGCCCAGATCACCGAGGGGCTGGGCGTCAGCATGGTGGATTCGGTGATGACGCTGATCGCATTCCTGCCGCTGTTGTGGGTGCTGTCGGCCAACGTGACCTCGCTGCCGATCATCGGCGAGGTGAGCCAGGGCCTCGTCTTCGTGGCGATCATCTGGTCGATCATCGGCACCGCGCTGGTGGCGCTCGCCGGCATCAGGCTGCCGGGACTGGAGTTCCGCAACCAGCGCGTCGAGGCCGCGTACCGCAAGGAACTCGTCTACGGCGAGGACAACCCGGACCGGGCCGATCCGCCGACCGTGCGCGAGCTCTTCGAGAACGTGCGTCGGAACTATTTCCGGCTCTATTTCAACTACATGTATTTCAACGTGGTGCGCATCTTCTACCTCCAGATCGGCAATCTCGTGCCCTACATTGCGCTCGGGCCGACGATCGTGAGCGGCGCGATAACGCTCGGCGTGATGCAGCAGATCATCCGCGCCTTCTCGCGAGTGGAGAACTCCTTCCAGTACCTCGTCAACTCGTGGACGACGATCATCGAGCTCTTGTCGATCCACAAGCGGCTGCAGGCCTTCGAGGCGACGCTGCGGGGCGAACCGCTGCCCGATATCGACCGCCGCTACCTGGAGCGCGAGAACGCAGGCGTGGAGCCCGAGGACCAGCCGGCAACCTAGGCGGTCGGCAGACCGGCGTCAGTCGATGTCGACGGCGCCGGTCCGCGACGGGAACGCGACTTCGGCGAGTTCGCGGTAAGTAATGCAGCGCACGTCGACCCTGCTGCACGTCTCGCGCGCGAAGCGCTCCAGCGCCCGCCAGTAGGCCGCGTCGTTCATCAGGGTGAAATGGAAGCCGAGCTGCAGCGGGATGCGCTTGCCCTCGTACTGCTCTTCGAATGCCGCGTTGAAAGCCTGCAGCGCGCGCTCCTCGAACGCCGCCGCCTCGCTTGGCCGCTCCAGTCCGCCCGAATGGCGCACGAAGAGGTTGTAGTCCATGGCGATCACCGGCCGCGCCTGCGGTCCCTCCGGGATGAGTGGCAGCGAGAAGCGCACGACGCCGGACTTCTCGTCCGGCTCCGCCGGTCCGCGCGAGACGCTGCTGGCGTCGTAGCGGAAGCCCCCGTCGGCAAGCGCACGGTCGAGCGCATCGCTGCTCGACAGGTAGGGCGCGCGAAAGCCGATAACCTCGGACGCCGCGAATTGCCGCCATGAGGTCGGCTCGAACGGAATCCCGTTGATCGTCCACGCATCGCGCAGGATGCCGCTGAAGGCGTCGAACTCAGCGCGCCAGTCCGCGATGGACCAGTCCTTGCCATCGAAATGCCCGCAGCCGTGGCTGGCAATCTCGTGGCCTTCCAGCCGTGCCGCCCAGATCTGCCGCAGCCGGCCGGCGACGTCGCCCCGCGATGCCGCAAATCCGACATTGGAGCGGCCGGGCCGGGCCTTCGGTCCATGATAGAGGTCGCGCTTATCGGTGGACAGGAGGTACACGCAGGAGAGGAAGTAGGTGAAGCGCGCGCCGGTCTCGCGCGCCAGCTTGCGGCTGCGCTCCCACTGCGGGATGTCGTTGGCGCCGTCGAACGAGACCACCACGTATTGCGGCGGGCGCGGCGTGGCCGAGACGGGTAACGCAAACGCCAGCAGACAAGACGAAACGACAGCCCCGAACGAACGCATGCAACCTCTCCGAACCACTCGCCGCGAGCGATGCCAGCCGAATGTGGCGCCTTCTGGATGTCGGGGCGCGTGAGCCTATTTTCCGCTCGCCCCTTCCATGCCGACGAAATTCCGCCTAAACGCTGCCGAAAAGCTTGCGGGCCGCATTTCCGGGCGACGGGTTGGTGACGATGTCGGACGACAGTTTCATTCGCGAGGTCAACGAGGAGCTTCGCCAGGACCAGGCGAAGGCGCTCTGGGACCGCTACGGGCCGATCTTCCTCGGCATCGCCATCGCCGCCGTGCTGGCCACTGCCGCCTGGGTGGGTTGGGATTACTGGACCCGCTCGCAGGCGAATGCCTCGGGCGACCGCTTCTCGCAGGCGCTGACCCTGGCCGGCCAGGGCAGGGCGGATGAGGCGCTCGCACAGCTGCAGGCGCTCGAGGCGGACGGCTACGGCGCTTATCCTGTTCTCGCCCGCCTGCGCACCGCGACGCTGCAGGCGGCGCAGGGCGATACGGCCGCAGCCGTGGCGAGCTTCGACGCGGTGGCCGCAGACAACGGCGTTCCGGCATCGATGCGCGACATGGCGCGGCTGCGTGCGGCCTACATCCTCGTCGACCACGGTAGCTATGCCGACGTTTCGACACGGGTGGAGGCGCTGACCGCCGACACCAACGCACTGCGTCATTCGGCGCGCGAGGCGCTTGGCCTGGCCGCCTGGAAGGAGGGCCGCTCCAGCGACGCGCTTGCGCTGTTCGAGCAGCTTGCCTCCGACGCGGAGGCGCCGCGCAACGCCCGCGAGCGCGCCACGCTGATGTCCGAACTGATCCGTGGCTCCGGCACGGGCTCGTAGCGGGGGGCGATGAGCTTCCGGCTCGCCATCGTCGGTCGGCCCAATGTCGGCAAGTCGACATTGTTCAACCGGCTTGCCGGCAGCAAGCTGGCGCTCGTCGACGACACGCCGGGCGTCACCCGCGACCGGCGAATCCATTCCGCAAGGCTGCAGGACCTCCGCTTCGAGGTGATCGACACGGCGGGCTTCGAAGAGTCCGGGCCCGAGACACTGTCCGGCCGCATGCGCCGGCAGACCGAGATCGCCATCGACGAGGCCGACATCGTCCTCTTCATGATCGACGCCCGCGCCGGCGTGCTGCCCGACGACCGCGCTTTCGCGGAGCTCGTGCGCCGCACCGGCAAACCGGTGGTACTCGTTGCGAACAAGGCCGAATCGCGCGCCGGCGAGGCGGGTGCGGTCGAGGCGTGGGAGATCGGCCTCGGCGAGCCGATAACGATTTCCGCCGAGCACGGGCTCGGGCTGCCCGACCTGCGCGACGCGATTGTCGATGCGCTCGGCGCGGATGTCGCCCTTGCGCGAGACGAGCCCGCTGCTTCGGCTCGCATCGACCAGCCGCTGATCGGCGAGGACATCGCGGACCCGGACGCCGAGGAGCAGCCGCCTTACGATCCCACCAAGCCGCTCAGGATCGCGGTCGTTGGCCGCCCCAATGCGGGCAAGTCGACCCTGATCAATGTCCTGATCGGCGAAGAGCGGCTGCTTACCGGTCCGGAAGCCGGCATCACTCGCGATTCCATCTCGGTCGACTGGACCTGGCGCGAGCGCGTCGTGAAGCTGTTCGACACGGCCGGCATGCGCCGCAAGTCGCGCGTGCAGGAGAAGCTGGAGAAACTCTCGGTGGCCGACGGGCTGCGCGCGGTGCGGTTCGCCGAGGTGGTGATCGTGCTCCTCGACGCGACCGTGCCGTTCGAGAAGCAGGACCTCACGATCGCGGATTTGATCGTGCGCGAGGGCAGGGCGCTTGTGATCGCCTTCAACAAGTGGGACCTGATCGACAACCCGCAGGAGACGCTGGCCGAGCTGCGCGAGAAGACGGCCCGCCTGCTGCCGCAGGTGCGCGGCGTGCAGGCCGTCACCGTGTCGGCCGAGACCGGCCGCGGGCTCGACAAGCTCATGGACGCGGTGGTGCGGACACACGAGATATGGAACCGCCGCATCTCGACCGGCCGGCTCAACCGCTGGCTGGAGAGCGTCACCGCCCAGCACCCCCCGCCGGCCGTCGCCGGCCGCCGGCTGCGCATCAAGTACATAACCCAGGTGAAGACCCGCCCGCCCGGCTTCGTGCTCTCCTGCACGCGTCCGGACGCCGTGCCGGACTCCTATGTCCGCTATCTGATCAACGGCCTGCGTGAGACCTTCGACCTGCCCGGCGTGCCGATCCGCGTCGCGGTGCGGGCCTCGGACAATCCCTATGCGGGGAAGGCGAAGCGGTAGGCGCGGTGGCGCCTTCGTCTCCATCTTTCGTCACACCTCATCCTCGCCACGGCCGGCATCGCATGCTTTCGCTCACGCGCCGCATCGCTCGCCTGCGGCTCGCCGGCGCTCCGCGGGGGCGGGCCATCAGACCCGACGCCCCTTGGGCTCGCGGCGGGGCGTTGCCACGCCCGCCGAAGCGTCTGGCCATTGAGAAAGAACACCACCGGTCCCGCACACGCGGGAAGGTGGGAAGACGGGCGGCCGTCCGGACGCTCA
>JAEYRU010000018.1 GCA_023435335.1 Pseudomonadota bacterium | reverse complement strand
GGCTGTCCACGCCGCTCGACATAGCCAACGCGGCGCTCTGGCTGGTATCGGATGAGGCCGAGTTCATCACCGGCGTCGCGCTCGAGGTGGACGGCGGGCGCTGCATCTGAACTTGCGCAGGCACGCGGAACCCGCATGGATGCGGCGGCGTTGACTGCCGCAATCCGGGGGTTCCGTTCTTGACCTACGAGCAGAGTTTCCTTTTCGCGCTGATCGGCGTGGTGTTCGCACTGCTGATCTGGGGGCGCATCCGCTATGACCTGGTGGCGTTCGGCGCCTTGATCACGGCCGTCGTCGCCGGCGTAGTGCCGGCGCAGGCAGCCTTCGCCGGCTTCGGCAACGCCGCCGTAGTCATCATCGCGCTGGTGCTGATCGTCTCGCGCTGCCTGCTCGGATCCGGCGCGATCGAACTGCTCGCGCCGCTGGTCGTGTCCCCGACGCGGCCGCTGCCGGTTCATATCGGCATCATGTCGGGGGTGGGCGCCGCGCTGTCGGCGGTCATTAACAACGTCGCCGCACTGGTCGTGCTGATGAGCCTCGACATGGAGGCGGCGAAGAAGGCGAAGCGAGCGGCCTCGCTGTCGCTCATGCCGCTCGCCTTCGCTACGATCCTGGGCGGGATGATCACCCTCATAGGCACGCCCCCCAACATCGTCGTGGCGCAGGTGCGCGAGCGCATGGTGGGCGAGCCCTTCCGCATGTTCGATTTCACCCCGGTCGGGCTGACATGCGCGGTGGCCGGCATCCTGTTCGTGGCGCTCGTCGGCTGGCGCCTGATCCCCAAGGATCGCGGGGCGCCGGAGGCGGCGGAGGCGGCCGGCGACCTGTTTCTCGCCGAAGCCAAGGTGCGCGAAGGCTCCAAGTCCATCGGCAGCACGCCGCGCGACCTCTTTCCTCTCGGCGACAAGCACGAGGTCACCATCCTGGGCGTCGTGCGGCGCGGCAAGCGCCTGCGTGGCTTCGCGGCGCACGAGGAACTGCGCAAGAACGATTTCCTCGTTCTGCAGGGCTCGCCCAAGTCGATCGAGACCTTCATCGGCGCCGCCGATCTCGGCGCCGCCGGCCAGGAAAAGCATGGCGGGCTTACCGCGCGCTCGCTGACGCTGGTCGAGGTCATGGTGCCGGAGCAGGCGCGCATCGCCGGGCGCACCTCCGCCGATCTTCGCCTGCAATACCGGCGCGGCGTCACCCTGCTGGGCGTCTCGCGGCAGGGCCGGCGTTTTCGCGACCGGGTCCAGCACCTCACCATCAAGCCCGGCGACGTCATCCTGCTGCTCGGTCCCGAGGCACGGCTGGCCGAAGCGATCGAGTGGCTGGGCGTCTATCCCATCGAGGAGCGCCGGGTGCCGGAGATCCAGCGCCAGAAGGCGATCCTGACTATAGGCATCTTCCTTGCAGCCATCGGCATCGCCGTCGCCGGGCTGACCACCCTGCCCATCGCGCTTGCCCTTGCCGTCGGGCTCTATGCCGCCCTCAACGTGATCAGCCCGCGCGAGGTCTACGATTCGGTCCAGTGGCCGGTGATCGTGCTGCTTGCCTCCCTGATTCCGATAGGCATCGCCCTCGAGGAGGTCGGCGGCACGAAGCTCATCGCCCAGGCCATCGTCGACCTGTCCGGCTGGCTGCCGGTCTGGGGCGTGCTGGCGCTTGTCATGGTCGTGACCATGACGCTGTCGGACTTCCTCAACAACGTCGCGACCGCGCTCATCGCCGCGCCGATATCGGTGCAGATCGCAGGAACCCTGGACGTCTCGCCGGATCCGTTCCTGATGTGCGTCGCGGTCGCGGCCTCCTGCGCCTTCCTCACCCCGATCGGCCACCAGAACAACACCATCGTCATGGGCCCGGGTGGCTACCGCTTCGGCGACTACTGGCGCATCGGCCTGCCGCTGGAGATCCTGATCGTGGCTGTAGCCGTCCCGGCGATCCTGTTCTTCTGGCCGCTCTGAGCTATTTAGGACCGACCAGCGCCCAGACGAGGCCGTAGCCGTCCTTCATCTGGGCGTAGCGGTCGCCCCAGAAGGCGTCGTGCGGCTCGACCGTTGGCGTAAAGCCCGCGCCGATCGCGCGTTGCCACCATGCCTGCACGTCGTCCACGGTCAGATGGAGCACGCACGAGCCCGCGCCGGGTTCGCCCATGCCGTGCTCCGGGAACGGATCGTTGATCATGAACGGGCCGCCGTTGATGATCATCTCGCAATGGATCAGGCGGCCGTCTTCCATCGACCGCTGGTCGATCACCTCTGCGCCGAGCGCCTTTTCGTAAAGCTTCGCGGCCTCGCGGGCGTTGCTCACGCAGATGTAGGGGATGACCCCGACATAGGATCGGCCGGTTCCGCTTTCGGTTTCCGTCTTGGGCTGGGCAGCGCTGGACATCTTTCTTCTCCCGGGTAGCTAGGAAAGGACCGCCGCGGTCCGGCGGCGGCCCCGGTTCGGCGGCCTCAGATCGTCCTGGCCAGTTCTTCCAGCTGGTCGGCGCATTGCCCCCAGCCTTCGTGGAAGCCCATCTTCTCGTGCTCTTCCTTGTCCTCGGCGCGCCAGTGCCGCGCCACCGCGGTGTAGCGGGTCTTGCCTCCGCCGATATCCTCGAAGGTCACGATGCCGGTGAAGAACGGCTTCTCCGATGGCACCCAGCCCTTGGTGTAGGCGTCGGTGAAGACGATCTTCTCGCCGGGCACGACCTCGAGATAGACGCCGGTGTTCGGGTATTCGTTGCCGTCCGGATCGCGCATGATGATGTTCGATTCCCCGCCCGGCCTCAGATCGGTCTTCGCCGAGGCGATCGTCCAGGGCCTGGGCACGAACCACTGCTTGATCAGCTCCGGCTCGGTCCAGCAGCGGAAAAGCTTTTCGCGCGGCGCATCGATGATGCGCGTGAGCACGAGGTCATGGTTTCCGTTCCCGGTCATGGCGTTCATTTCTTGTCTCCTTCGGACTGGCCTTCATGACGAGGACGAAGCGGCGCGACGGGGGCCGACATTGGCTGATATCTTTTTTCGCCAAAGCCGGCCTTCTCGCGTGGCGAGGCGCCCTCGATGAGCCGGTCGAGATGCATGCGGATATGCGCGGCCTCGGCCGCCGAGGCCGCAAGCGAGATCGCCCGGTTGAAGGCCTCGCGCGCCTCCTCCCTGCGCCCGAGCTGCAGAAGGTAGGCGCCGCGCACGCCGTGGAAGTTGAAATAGCCGGAGAGCTTCGGCGCCAGCGGCTCGATCATGTCGAGCGCGGCCCGCGGGCCCGCGAGCTTCGATACGGCGACCGAACGGTTCAGCGTCACGACGGGCGAGGGCTGCATAACCTCGAGGGTAGCGTAGAGCAGGTCGATCTGCCGCCAGTCCGTATCCTCCGGGCGCGCGGCGCGGGCATGCAGGGCGGCGATCGCCGCCTGCACCTGGTACGGCCCGGTCCGGCGGTGGCGCATGGCCTTGTCGATCAGCGCCAGCCCCTCCGCGATCATCTTCCTGTTCCACAGGGAGCGGTCCTGGTCCTCGAGCAGGATGACCTGGCCGTCGGCGTCGAAGCGCGCGGCGCGCCGTGCATGCTGCAGCAGCATCAGCGACAGCAGCCCCATCATCTCGGGTTCGGTCTGGAACAGGCGCAGGAGAAGCCGCGCCAGGCGGATCGCCTCCTCACAGAGCGGCGCGCGCGCCGGCTGCTCGTCGCCGCTGGCCGAATAGCCCTCGTTGAACACGAGGTAGATCATCGCGGCCACAGCCGCGAAACGCTCGGAACGCTCCACCGGTCCCGGCGCCTCGAACGGCACGTCGGCCTTCGCGATCCTGCCCTTGGCGCGGGTGATGCGCTGCTCCATCGCCGCCTCGCTGACGATGAAGGCCTTGGCGATCTGCTTGACCGAGAGGCCCGAGACTATGCGCAGCGCCAGCGCGATCTGCTGAGTGGCGGGCAGGTCCGGATGGCAGCAGACGAACAGCAGGCGCAGCACGTCGTCGCGGTAGTCGGAATTGTCGAGCCGCTCGGCCATGTCAGCCTCGGTGTCGTCGAGGTCCGAGATCATCTCGTCCGGCGGGAGCTCGGTGTTCCGGCTCGACTTGCGCACCTGGTCGATCGCCGCGTTGCGCCCGACGAAGATGAGCCATGCGGTCGGGTCGCGCGGCGGTCCGTTCTTCGGCCAGGCCTTGAGCGCGCGCAGGCACGCTTCCTGGAAGGCCTCCTCCGCGGTGTCGAGGTCGCGGAAATAGCGCAGCAGCGCCGCCACCGCCTGCGGCCGCGACGAGGAGAGGGTGGCTTCTATCCAGGCGAGGTCGGTCATGAGTTTCCGTTCGGCAGGAATAGCGAGACCGGTCTGATCTCGTAGGAGCCGACGCCGGGATTGGCCTCGGCGAGGTCGCGCGCGATGTCGAGCGCCTCGTCGAGCGAAGCAACGTCGACCATGTAGAAGCCGAGAAGCTGCTCCTTGGTCTCGGCGAAGGGACCGTCGATCACGATAGGCTCGTCTCCGCCCTTGCGCAGCGTGGTCGCCGCGGTAGTGGGGAGCAGCCGCGCCACCGGCCCGAGCTTGCCTTGCTTCTTCAACCCGTCCTGCACCACCATGAGGCGCGCCATGCAGGCATCGTCCTCCTCCTTTGTCCAGGCACTGGTGATCGCTTCTTCGTTGTAGCAGAGGATCGTGTAGAGCATCTCAAGCCTTCCCTTTTTCGAGGACGTGTCACGGGCAGTGTAGCCGACATGGCGCGGCGGAAAAATCGCAGGGCGGGGTAGGGCGGTAGACCAAGGGCTTCGGTGCGGTGGCTCGCTGCCTGCAGGGGAACACGGCTCATCATCGCCAGACCCGGTCCCTCGACAGGCTGGCCATCAATCCATGCGCTTGCGCGACCGCCGCCCCCGTTCATGAGGTATCCGGGAAGGCCAGCGCGTAATCGGCGAGCGCATGC
>JAEYRU010000016.1 GCA_023435335.1 Pseudomonadota bacterium | reverse complement strand
TCGATGCGGCCGTGCAGCAGGTCGATGTCCTGGGCCTCGCGCGACAGCACGTGCACGAGGCTGAAGCGGGCGAGGTAGCGATCCTTGAGATCGTCGAGTTCCTCGCGGAACATGATCGTCTCGGTGGAGCGGTTGCCGTAGATCAGCGTGATCGTGCTCTCCGGCTCATGCGCAAGCACCGTGCGCGCGATGGACAGCATCGGCGTGATCCCGGAACCGGCGGCGATCAGGATGTAGTCGTGGCGCGGCCCCGACAGCGAGGTGAACCGGCCCTGCGGCGGCATCACCCGGATCGTGTCGCCGACATCGAGCTTCTCGTTGACGAAACGCGAGAAGCGCCCATCGTCGATGCGCTTGACGCCGACGGTGAGATACGGCTCGCCGGGCGCCGAGCAGATGGAATAGGAGCGGCGCATCTCCTGCCCGTCGATCTCGGCCGACAGGGTAAGGTATTGGCCGGGGCGGAACGCGAAGTCGTTGCGCAGGTCGGGGGGAATGGCGAGCGAAAGCGCGACCGCATCCGCAGTCTGGCGGCTGATCGCGGAAACCGTCAGGTCATGGAACCGGGTGGCCATCAGCAAGCCCTCAGATGCATTTGAAATAGTCGAACGGCTCGCGGCAGGCGGTGCAGCGGTAGAGCGCCTTGCAGGCCGTGGAGCCGAATTCGGAAAGGCGTTCGGTGGCAAGCGAGCCGCATTTGGGGCAGGCAACCTCCGTCTCGCCGAACAGGGCACGGATGGAGTTGGACGCCTTTGCCGGCGGCGCGATGCCGTAGGCCCGCAGCTTCTCGCGGCCCTCGTCGCTGATCCAGTCGGTGGTCCAGGCGGGCGACATCACGCGCTCGATGCGCGCCTCGAAGCCGGCGGCGCGCAGCGCGGTCTCGATCGCAAGTTCGATCGCCAGCACGGCCGGGCAACCGGAATAGGTCGGCGTTACCTTCGCCACCGCGACGCCGTCCTCGATCTCGACGGAGCGCAGTATTCCGAGATCGGCGACCGTGACGCACGGGACTTCGGGGTCCGGAACGGAGGCTGCGGCGGTCCATGCGTGCAATCGCCCGTCGCGTCGCTCCCCGGCCAGAGTGGCGGCGCCCATCACCAAACCGCTCCCGGATAGGCGCGCTGCATGTATTGCAGGTCGGCGAGCAGGTAACCCATCGCCTCGGTGTGCCGCCCCTTGCGTCCGCCGCTCTGCGGCCAGGCCGCTTCCGGCATCTCCAGCATGGCCTCGGAAAAGACCTGCCCGACCGTGCGGTCGAACCCGGCGCGCAGCGAGCCCGGATCGGGCGCGAGACCAGCGTCGGCAACCGCCTTCGTCACCTCATCGCTTTCGAACAGTTCGTCCACATAGGGAGCGAGCGCATCGATAGCGGCGCGCATGCGCCGTGCGCTCTCCGCGGTGCCGTCGCCGAGCCGGATCACCCATTCGCCCGTGTGGCGGATATGATAGGCGACTTCCTTCACGGCCTTCGCCGCAATCGCGGCCAGCGCGGGGTCGCTGCCCCTCTCCATACCCTGCCAGAACGGATGCATGAACGCGGCGAACCAGAACTGGCGCAGCATGGTATGCGCGAAATCGCCGTTCGGCCGCTCGGTGAGCAGACAGTTGAGGTAGTCCCGCTCCTGCCGCAGATAGGCGAAATCGTCTTCGCTGCGTCCCCGCCCCTCGACCTCGGCGGCATACTGGTAAAGCGCGCGCGCCTGGCCGATCAGGTCGAGCGCGATGTTGGGCATCGCGAGGTCTTCCTCGAGCATCGGCGCATGCCCGCACCACTCGGAAAGCCGGTGGCCGAGCACGAGGTGGTCGTCGGCGAGCCGCAGCAGGAATGTCAGCAGATGCGCGCGCGCCTCGGCCATTACATATGCCCCACTTCGTCGGGGATCTTGTAGAAGGTCGGGTGACGATAGACCTTGGACGCGGTGGGCTCGAAATTCTCCGCCTTCTGGTCGGGGTCAGACGCCACGATCGCGTTGGACGGCACCACCCAGATCGACGTGCCCTCGCCGCGCCTCGTGTAGACGTCGCGCGCGGCCTGCAGCGCCATCACCTCGTCGGCGGCGTGCACAGAACCGCAATGGCGATGAGCCAGCCCGTTGCGCGGGCGGATGAAGACTTCCCATAGGGGGATTTCGTTCTTCGTCATTTCAATCACTCCGCCGCAATCTTCATCGCTTCGCGCCGCACCCTGCGTTTCTCCGCGTGGGCGAGCGCGGCCTCGCGCACCCAGGCGCCATCGTCCCAGGCCTTGCGCCGGGCCTCCAGCCGCTCGCGGTTCATCGGGCCGCCGCCCTTCACTACGCGCCAGAACTCGTCCCAGTCGATCGGCCCGAAATCGTAGTGCCCGCGCTCCTCGTTCCATTTGAGATCCGGATCGGGAAACGTCAGGCCGAGGTATTCGCCCTGCGGCACGGTGGCGTCGACGAACTGCTGGCGCAGTTCGTCATTAGTGAAGCGCTTGATCTTCCACTTCATCGACTGGTCGCCGTGCTGGCTCTCGGCGTCGTGCGGACCGAACATCATCAGCGACGGCCACCACCAGCGGTTCAGCGCATCCTGCGCCATCTCCTTCTGCTCGGGCGTGCCCTGCGCCAGCGACATCATGATCTCGTAGCCCTGGCGCTGGTGGAAACTTTCTTCCTTGCACACGCGGATCATCGCCCGCGCGTAGGGACCGTAGGAACAGCGGCAGAGCGGAATCTGGTTCATGATCGCAGCGCCGTCGACCAGCCAGCCGATGGCGCCGATGTCGGCCCAGGTGAGCGTCGGGTAGTTGAAGATCGAGGAATACTTGGCTTTTCCGGCCAGCAGCTCCTCGGTCATTTCCTCGCGCGAGACGCCCAGCGTCTCGGCCGCTGCATAGAGGTACAGGCCATGGCCGCCCTCGTCCTGCACCTTGGCGAGCAGCGCCGCCTTGCGGCGCAGCGACGGCGCACGCGTGATCCAGTTCCCTTCCGGCAGCATGCCCACGATCTCGGAATGCGCGTGCTGGCCGATCTGGCGGATCAGCGTGCGCCGGTAGCCCTCCGGCATGGCGTCGTTGGGCTCGATCTTCTCTTCCGCGTCGATGCGCGCCTGGAACGCGGCCAGAAAGGCCTCGTCTTCCGTCGTGTCGGTCTTGGCGCCGATCAGGCCCTGGCTATACATAGCGTCTCCTCCATGCTCGATTGCAGCATGACCGCCTGGCCGATATGTAACGAAAAATCGGCGTGCGGGCAATATTTCGTAACATATTAAGGAGGGGAAATGTTCGGTGTCGCGGAGGCGGAAGAGACCCTGGCGAAAGTGTTCGCGCCATGGATCGTCGATCTGGGGCTCAAGCCGACAGGCTTCGACACGGGCGGCGGAGACTTCACCCTGCCTCAAAACCCACGACTGGTCCACATCGGCGGGGTGATATGCGGACAGGCCACCGCCTCTGCCGCCGATACTGCCTCGGTAGTCACGCTCGCCGCGCTCAACGGGCGTTTCCGCATCTGCACCACGGTCGACCTGACGACCCATTTCATTCGGCCGCTCAAGCCCGGGGATGTCGAACTGCGCGTCGACGTGCTCCAGAACGGCAAGCGCATGGCCTATACGCGGGTCGAAATGCGGGCCAAGGGGGACCACCGGGTGGCGGTGACCGCCACGAGCGCGTTCGCCTACCTGGAGGACTGACCCGCGAACCGCGCGCCGAGAGCGTTCTGCCGATCCATCGCCATCAGTCCCGCTTGATCCAGCCAGACTTCGCTGGGCCCGGCCAGCGCCCTATAGATCTTCCGCGCCAGGGCGCGTGCCTCTTCCCCCGGCCAGTCGGCCGGCAACAGCTCGGCCGGCAGGCCGGGATCGCGCAGCACAATGCGCCTCCAGTCGTGGATCAGCAGCGTCCGCGCGGCCACCGCGTCCAATTCTGCCAGCGGGTCGCCACGATCGAACGCCGCCGCGAGCGGCGTGAAGCCGCCGATGAAGGCGCGATAGGCCTCCGCGGTCTCGCCCGATGGCCAGAAGGACAGGATCGTCTCGGGGTGCTCGGCGCCGGTTCCGTGCACCAGCAGCATGTCGGGGAACGAGTCAGCGACCGCAGCGGCGCCTTCCGTTTCTGCCCTCAGGAAGGCGCGTCCGGAAACCCGCACGAAGCCGAGCGCGGCCGCTTCTTCCGCATCAGCCGCGCGAACCTCGGAAGGAGAGATGAGAACCGTCCAGCTGCCGTTCCACGCGGGCGGTCCACCCGCATAGATGCGCCGCGTCGCAAGGTCGAACGCATGGCGTCCGCCTTCGGCGAGACGGTAGAACGAATTGCGCCCTTCCCTTTCGCGCACCACCCACCCGTCCGCAGCGAGCCGCGACATGGCTGTGCGAAGTGCGCCTGGCTCGATGCCGATGCGGGCAGCGATCTCCTGCAGCACGGCGAGCGCCACCCTGCCGCCGCGCGGCACGATCATGTCGCCGAACATGGTGACGACCACGGACCAGACGCGCAGCCGTCCCCTTGCATGCAGCCGGGCGACAAGTGTTCTCAGGATCTCGGCGGATGGCTGTGGTTCGGTCATCCCGGCACAGATGCCATTTCGACGCACGAAAATGCAATTGCATACTGCGCGCCGGAGCTTGACGACCGACGCCGGTTACCCCATGTCACCCTCGGCCAGAGCGCAGTGAGCGCCGCCGGCCGTCCCGCCTGCCCACGGAACGAAATCCAATGGAAATCTTCACAGCCGCCGGTCTTACCGCGCTCCTGCAGGTGATCGCGATCGACCTGGTGCTCGCGGGAGATAACGCCGTGGTTATCGGCCTGGCCGCGGCCGGCCTGCCCAAGGAGCAGCGCAACAAGGCGATCCTGATCGGCATCGTGGCGGCGACCGTGCTGCGCATCGGCTTCGCCAGCATCACCGTGCAATTGCTGGAGATCATCGGCCTGCTGCTCGTAGGCGGACTGCTGCTTCTCTGGGTCAGCTGGAAGATGTGGCGCGAACTGCGCATCTCGCATGCCGAGGCGCATGCAGCCCAGGAAGCGCTAGCCGACCAGGATCTCGACGCCAGCGGCACGATTGCAGAAGGCGCGCCGCGCAAGACGCTGCGCCAGGCGGCGACGCAAATCATCATTGCAGACGTTTCCATGTCGCTCGACAATGTGCTCGCGGTGGCCGGCGCGGCGCGCGACCATCCCACCGTGCTGATCATCGGCCTGGTCCTGTCGATCGCGCTGATGGGATTCGCGGCATCCTTCATCGCGCGGCTGCTCGATCGCTACCGCTGGATCGCCTATATCGGCCTGCTCATCATTTTGTACGTGGCCCTGGACATGATCTACCGCGGCTCGCAGGAGATCTGGCCGGCGGTCGAAGCGGCGGTGACGTGACGGGGCGACGCTTCGCCAGTCAGCCTTCCTTCGCGTCGAGTTCCCTGACGCCGGCGACGAGCATCCCTGTGGCGAGATCGGCATAGCCTTCGCGCGTGATGCCGCGCCCCTCGCGGAACCACATGTAGAACCAGTTGAGCATGCCGAACAGCGCCATGGTGACCGGCTTGATGAGTTGCCGGCCTTCGAAGGCACTCGGGTTCAGCGCGCGGATTGCGTCGGCGAACAGGGCGACCAGCCGACGTTCCAGCGCTTTCAGCGTTTCCTGCTCGGCTTGCGGAAGCAATCGCATCCCCTCGATCTGGACGCGGTGCTCGGCGTCCGCGTCGCGGTAGGCCGAAAGCAGCGCCCCGACCAGCGACCGCAGCCGCGCCGCAGGCTCCAGGGCTGGCTCGTCTGCGCCTTCCACCGCTTCGATCAGCTCTTCCAGGTGGTTCCTTACAATGTCGAAGAGCAGCGCCTCCTTCGAGGCGTAGTAGTGGTAGAGCAGCGCCTTCGACACCCCGCATTCGGCGGCAAGTCCCGCCATCGAGGCGCGGTCATAGCCGTCGCGCGAGAAGACCATCGCCGCGCGATGCAGCATGGCATCGCGCTTGTCGTCATAGTCGCTTGCGCGGCTGCGGGCCAAGGCCTGCCTACTCCTTCGGCCGGTTGTCGATGATGCGCTGCGCCTTGCCCTGGCTGCGCGCCACCTCTCCCGGTTCCCGGATCGACACCGTAACCGTAACGCCCACGACATCCTTGATGCGCTCGCCCAGTGCGGTCGAAAGCACGGCGCGGCGCTCGGGGTGGGCGTGTTCGGGATGCGCCTCGACATGCACGACCATCTCGTCCATGCGGGCGCTGCGCGTCAGCTCGATCTGGAAATGCGGAGCGAGGCCGGTGATCGTGAGTATCTGCTCCTCGATCTGCGTCGGAAAAACGTTGACGCCGCGCAGGATCATCATGTCGTCGGAGCGGCCGGTTATCTTCTCCATGCGCCGCATGGACCGCGCCGTACCCGGCAGCAGCCGCGTCAGGTCGCGCGTGCGGTATCGCACGATCGGGAAGGCTTCCTTGGTCAGCGAGGTAAAGACGAGTTCGCCCCGCGCCCCGTCCGGGAGCACCTCGCCCGTCTCGGGATCGATCACTTCGGGATAGAAATGATCCTCCCAGATGTGCAGCCCATCCTTGGTCTCCACGCATTCGTTGGCGACGCCCGGGCCGATCACCTCCGACAGGCCGTAAATGTCGACCGCGTGCATGTCGAAGGCTTCCTCGATCTCGGCGCGCATGGCGTTGGTCCATGGTTCCGCCCCGAAGATCCCCACCTGCAGCGGGCTCTTGCGCGGATCGAGACCTTGGGCGGCATATTCGTCGAGGATCGCCAGCATGTAGGACGGCGTGACCATGATGGTGGTGGCGCCGAAATCCTCGATCAGCGTCACCTGCCGCGCGGTCATGCCGCCGGATACGGGAATGACCGTGCATCCCAGCCGCTCCGCACCGTAGTGGGCGCCCAGCCCGCCCGTGAACAGGCCGTAGCCATAGGCGATGTGCACGATGTCGCCGGGCCGCGTGCCCGATGCGCGCATCGAGCGCGCCACCACCTCCGCCCAGACCTCGATGTCGTTCCGCGTATAGCCAACGACGGTCGGCTTGCCGGTCGTGCCGGAGGACGCATGCACGCGGATCACCTTCTCACGCGGCACGGCGAACATCCCGAAAGGATAATTGTCGCGCAAGTCAGCCTTCACCGTGAAAGGAAACTTCCGGAGATCGGAGAGCTGCTTCACATCGTCCGGATGGGCGCCGGCGGCGTCGAAGCTCTTCTTGTAGTGCGGCACGTTCTCGTAGGCGTGCTTCAGCGACCACTTGAGACGATGAAGCTGCAATGCCTCGATTTCGTCCCGCGAGGCGATCTCGATCGGATCGAGGTCCTCTTTCCTGGGCGTCAGGTCCTTCATCGTCTCCTCCTCCCGAGGCTCAGCCGGCGGCGCCGTCGTCGAAATGCCGGCCCTCCACGTCGCGCGAGACGCCTCGGAACTCGGCGATGAGTTTCCCGCCCTGGTCGGTCACCCGCACGTCGTAGATGCCGGAACGGCCGAAGCGCGTCACCTCGCGAGCCTCCGCCGTGAGCCGGTCGCCCAGCTTGCCCGGAGCGATAAATGTGATGACGTTGTGCTGCGCCACCGCGATGCGGTTGTAGGAGTTGCAGGCGAAGGCGAAGGCGGAGTCGGCCAGGGTGAAGATGTAGCCGCCATGGCAGATGTCGTGGCCGTTGGTGTGATGCTTCTCGACCGTGAAGGAAAGACTGGCCGTGCCCGGCCCGACCGCGTCGAACGACATGCCGAGCCATTTCGAGGCGTCGTCGCGCGCCCACATTGCGTCGCCGCTTCTGCGCGCGATCTCCTCAGCCGACAGCGACATGGTTCCTCCCCCTGCAATTCACATGGATGAAGCTTGCATAAACCGACCGGCCGGTCAATAATACTTCAGCGGCCAGCAGAAGCCGCCAGGGAGGACCAGGATGCAGGCCGACCCGGCATTGGCCGACAGCTTCGACATCACCGCGCTGCCCCCCGGCTTCGCGGAAGACCCCTTCCCCATCTACCGCGCATTGCTGGAGCACGCGCCATTGAAGCGTTTCGCCGACGGCTCGGTGATGCTGTCGCGCTACGCGGATCTCGACCGCGTCTACCGCGACACCGTGGCTTTCTCCTCGGACAAGAAGACCGAGTTCCTGCCGAAGTTCGGCGCTACACCGCTCTACGAGCATCATACCACGAGCCTCGTCTTCAACGATCCGCCGCTGCATACGCGCGTTCGCAAGATCATCATGGGCGCCCTCACCCCGCGCGCCATCGCCGCCATGGAGCCGGGCTTGGTCGCGCTGGTCGACGGCCTGCTCGACCGCATGGCCGACAAGGGCGAGGTAGACCTGATAGAGGATTTCGCCGCCGCCATCCCGCTCGAGGTGATTGGCAACCTGTTCGTCATGCCGCACGAGGAACGCGGGCCGCTGCGCGCCTGGTCCCTGGCGATCCTCGGCGCCCTGGAACCGACCCTCACTCCGGAACAGCACGAGCGCGGCAACCGCGCCGTCTGCGATTTCAAGGCATATCTCGGCGACCTCGCCGCGCGCCGGCGCAAGAACCCCGGCGATCCGGCCACCGACGTGCTGACGCGCCTCATCGCCGGCAACGAGGGTGAACATCTGTCTGACGTCGAACTGCTGCAGAACTGCATCTTCATTCTCAACGCCGGCCACGAGACCACGACGAACCTGATCGGCAACGCGCTCTTCGAACTGCTGCAGTGGCCGGAGGAGAAGCGGAAGCTGGTCGATGAGCCGGCACTGATAGACACGGCCGTCGACGAATTCCTGCGCTTCCAGAGCCCCAACCAGTTGGGGAACCGCGCCGCCACGCAGCCGGTCGAGTTCCACGGCGTGGAGATCCCCGCCGGCGCGCGCATCCACCTCTGCATCGGCGCGGCCAACCGCGATCCGCGCCAGTTCGCCGACCCCGACCGGCTCGACCTCTCACGCAGGTCGAACAGGCACCTTGCCTTCGCGCAGGGCCCGCACCTCTGCGCCGGCTTCTCGCTGGCGCGGATGGAAGGCCGCATCGCCATCTCCCGCTTTCTCGATCGCTTTCCGGGCTACCGGCTGAATGGCGAGGCGATGCGCACCGGGCGCGTGCGCTTCCGCGGCTTCGCCAGCCTGCCTGCCCGCGTCTCCTAGGAGCAGAACCATGACCATGATGCAGATCAACAGCTATGCGGCCGGAAGATGGATCGCGCCGTCGGGCAGGCTCGCCACACTGAGGAGCGCGATAACCGGGGCGGCCATCGCCGAGATCGGCTCCGGCGGCGTGGACTTCACCGCCATGGCGGAGCATGCCCGCAACGTGGGCGGCCCGGCGCTGCGCGCAATGACCTTCCACCAGCGCGCGGCGATGCTGAAGGCGCTGGCGCAGTATCTCAACGACCGGCGCGATCCGCTCTACGAGCTCTCCTACGACACCGGCGCGACCAAAGCGGATTCCATGATCGACATCGACGGCGGCATCGGGACGCTGTTCGTCTATGCCTCCAAGGGACGGCGCGAGCTTCCCGACGACGTGATCTATGTGGACGGCGCGCTGGAGACGCTGTCGCGCGACGGTGCCTTCGTCGGCCAGCATGTGGCGACGTCGCTGCAGGGCGTGGCGGTCCACATCAACGCCTTCAACTTCCCCGTCTGGGGCATGCTGGAGAAGCTGGCGCCTACCCTGCTGGCGGGCGTGCCGGCGATCGTGAAGCCCGCCTCCGCGACGGCGTGGCTGACCGAGGCAGCGTTCCGCATGATGGTGGAAAGCGGCATCCTTCCCGAAGGCGCCGTGCAGCTCGTTTCGGGCAGCGTCGGCGACCTGCTCGACCGGCTGGGCGGACAGGACGTGGTCTCCTTCACTGGCTCAGCGGCGACTGCGGCGACGCTGCGCGCCAGCCCCAACCTGCTGCGCAACTCGGTGCGCTTCGTGGCCGAGCAGGATTCGCTCAACGCGTCGATCCTCGGACCGGACGCGACGCCCGGAACACCTGAATTCGAAGCGTTCGTGCGTGAGGTGCATCGCGAGATGACGGCCAAGGCCGGGCAGAAATGCACCGCCATCCGCCGCATCCTGGCCCCGGCTGAGCACCGCGGCGCAGTCATCGACGCAATTGTCGAGCGGCTGAGGAAGACGGCGGTGGGCGATCCGCGCAGCGAGACGACGCGCATGGGGGCGCTGGCGAGCACCGAGCAGCGGCAGAGCGTGCTGGATCAGGCAGCGCTCATCGGCCGCGAGGCGCGGCGTGTGTTCGGCGATCCCGACGGTTTCCGGGTGGAGGGCGCGGATGCGCAGGCCGGCGCATTCCTGCCGCCGATGCTTTTTGCCTGCGACGATCCGGACGGCGCGCAAAGCGTGCACGAGGTCGAGGCCTTCGGACCGGTGGCTACCGTCATGGCGTACCGCGACCTCCCGCATGCCTTCGCGCTGGCCAACCGCGGCAAGGGCTCGCTGGTCGCGTCGGTGTTCACGCACGACCCTGCGGTTGCGCGGGCAGCCGTGCTCGCCGCCGGCGCGTTTCACGGCAGGCTCTATTTCGCCGACCGCGACACCGGCAAGGCGGCGACCGGCCACGGCTCGCCGCTGCCGCACATGGTGCATGGCGGGCCGGGCCGCGCCGGCGGCGGCGAGGAGATGGGCGGCATACGCGGCGTAATGCACTACATGCAGCGCACGGCGATCCAGGCGAGCCCCGACCTGCTTTCCGGCATCACGCGGAGTTGGTTGCCGGGAGCGCGCACGCTGGCGAAGGAGGCGCATCCCTTCCGCATGCGCTTCGGGGAACTCGAGATCGGCCACACGCTGGAGACGGAGCCGCGCCAGGTGACGCTGGACGACATCGAGCACTTCGCCGATTTCACCGGCGACACCTTCTACGCCCACATGGACGAGGAGGCCGCGAAGGCAAACCCCCTCTTCCCCGGGCGGGTGGCTCACGGCTACCTGATCCTCGCCTTCGCGGCAGGGCTGTTCGTGGACCCGGCGCCGGGGCCGGTGCTTGCCAATTACGGTCTCGACAATCTGCGCTTCATGAAGCCGGTCTCTCCCGGAGACACGCTGAAGGTGCGGCTGACGGCGAAGCAGAAGACGCGCCGCAACGAGGAGTACGGCGAGGTTCGCTGGGATGTCGCCGTCTCCAACCAGGATGGGGAGCAGGTGGCCGGTTACGAACTCCTGACCATGAACGCGATGTAGGGGCCGCTCACTCGGCGGCGCGCGGCGCGGCCTGGCGGTGGCGCACGACGAGCCAGTAGGCGATCATAGCGAAGCAGAGGACGCAGGTGCCGAGCAGCGCCGTCCCGAATCCGACGACGCTGTCGGCGGTGAAGAGCACGATGACCGAAACGATGATCGACGCTCCGATCTGGCTGAAGAAGCCGAACAGGGCTGCGGCAAACCCCGCAATGTCGCCATGCGGGTCGAGCACCATCGCCGTGGCGTTCGCATAGACCACGAGGTAGCTGGTGGAATAGAGGATCAGCAGCCCGGTCATCAGCCACGGGCTGATCATCCCGGCGGCGGCGAAGCCGAGGATGAGTACCGCCGACAGGATCAGCACCGCGTTTCCGACCAGCATCGCAGGCACGGTGCCGAGCTTCGGGATCAGCCACCGGTTCGTCGTCTGTCCAATGACGATGCCAGTGCCGTGCAGGGCGAAGAGCAGCGCGAACGCGGTTCCCACAAGACCGAAATGGATGTCGTAGATGCGTGGCGCCGACACCAGGATGAACATCATGGTCGACATGGCGACGGCCGAAAGCAGCAGGAAATGCCGCGACTGGGGATGCGCGAACAGACGCGCGGCGCGACGCGCGACAACCCTTGGCGAGGCGGCATCCGGCACCTTGACAGGGATGGTTTCGGGCATGCGCAGCAACGCCAGCAAGAGCCCGCAGGCAAAGAGCGCAAGCACCCCGAAGATGGCGCGCCAGCCGAAAGGCGCCGCGATGGCCGCGCCAACCAGCGGCGCGACGATCGGCCCGACGGCGAAGATGGCGGTCGCCAGCGCCAGGTTGCGCGCCAGCTCCTGTCCACGGAAAAGATCGCGCATGATGGCCCGGGCGAGCACGATCGCCGCCGCTCCGCCAAAGCCCTGCAGAAGCCGGCCGGCCAGCAGCCATTCAATCGACGGCGCCAGCGCCGACATCAGGCATCCGGCGAGATAGATCGCGAGACCGCCGGCCAGCGAAGGGCGACGCCCGATGCGGTCCGACAGCGGGCCCCAGAACAGCTGGGCGACGCCCGCCATGAACATGTAGAAGGTGAGCGTCCACTGCACCTGGTTGTAGGGCGCGTCGAGGTCGGACACCATTTCCGGAAACGACGGCAGCGTGATGTCGACCGAGAAGGCCGAGCTCGACATCAGCAGCCCGCAGAAGATGACGATGGTGCGCGGCGTCATGTATCGCGCCGCGCGAATTCCAGTCCCGCGACGAGCCTCTGCGCTGTCGCCAGGGCCGCCCCCGTGGCAACCGCCATCTGCGGCAGGATCATCCATTCCAGCGTCCATGCGGAGCCGGAACGCTCGTTTTCATGCACCAGAGCGTGGTGCATGCCCGATACAAGCGTCGCATTGAAGCGGGCGAGCGTCACCAGCACCTCGGCGCCGACCGGATTGAGCTTGTGCGGCATGGCAGACGAGCCGCCACCCGATGCGAGCTTCACTTCGCCTATCTCGTTCTGCGCCATCAGCGCGATGTCCTGTCCCATCTTGCCGAGGCTGCCACTTGCCAGCGAAAGCCAGGAAGCGAACTCAGCTAATCCGTCCCTCTCGTTGTGACAGGGGCGCGGGACCGCGCGCAGGCCGAGGGCATGGGCCAGGCCGCGCGACACGGCTTCGCCGCTGCCGCCCAGCTTCTCCAGCGTGCCGGCGGCCCCGCCGAGGGTGAGCACAGCGAGTTCGTCCTCGATTTCCTTCAGGCTGCCCCAATGGCGCTGAAGCGGATCGCGCCAGCTCAGGATCTTGCGTGAGGCCGGCACCGGGATCGCCGCCTGCATGCGCGTGTGCGCCATGACCTCGATCGTACCGTCGCGGGCGTTCAGCGCATCAAGTTGGTCGATCAGATCGGCCAGGCGGGCGGCGAGAAACCGCGTCACATGCCGCAGCCGCAGCGCCAGGCTGGTATCGACCACGTCCTGGCTGGTGGCTCCGAAATGAACCTGCGCCGCGTGCGGCTCGCCAACGGCCGCGCGCAGCTGTTTCACGAGTTCGGGCACGACCACGCCGTCGCGCGCAACCCCGTTGCGCAGCCCGTCCATGTCGGGGTGGAACGCTGCGACCGCATCCGCAATCGCCTGCGCAGCTTCGAACGGGATCAGCCCCTCGTCGGCCTGAGCTTTCGCCAGCGACCGCTCGAAGACCAGCATCTCGGCGATGTCGGCCTCGGCGGAGAAACACGCGCCGATTTCAGCATCGCCGACGAGGCCGGACAGTAAGGGGTGGTCGAAGGGCGAAACGGACAAGGCGACGTCCTAGATGTCGAAGAAGATCGTTTCCTTTTCGCCCTGCAGGCGGATGTCGAACCTGTAGGTGTTTCCCTCGCGCTTGGCAAACAGCGTGGGAACACGGTTCTTGTGCTCGACGCGCGCCAGGATGGGATCCTCGGCATTCGCCTTCTCCTCGTCGGCGAAATACATGCGCGTGTTGAGCCCCAGGTTGATGCCGCGCGCCACGATCCAGAAGGTGATGTGCGGCGCCATCAGCCGCCCGTCGCGCGCCGGCACGCGGCCGGGCTTGATCGTCTCGAAGCGGAACTCACCGGTGTCCTGATTGGCGGGGCAGCGGCCCCAGCCAGTGAAGTTTGGATCGGCGGAGCCGCGCGTTTCGGACGGGCTGTTGTAGAGCCCGTCGGCATCGGCCTGCCATATCTCGATCAGCACGTCCTTCAACGGCGTCCCGGTGCCGTCGATCACCTGCCCGACGACGGTGATGCGTTCACCCTTCGTCTTGTCGTTGACCATGCTGGTGCCGAGATCTTCCGGATAGACCCCGGTGATTTCGGCGAAGTTCGGCGTCAGCCCGATATGGACGTAGGGGCCGGCGGTCTGGGAGGCGCTTTCCTTGAGGCGGTTGAGTGATTGTACCATCGGTTAGTTCCCCTCCCGCTTGTTCTGGAAGAATGTCGAGCGGCGGCCGCGCAGGACGATGTCGAACTTGTAGGCGCGGCTGTCCATCGGCGTCGTGGCGCTCATGTCGAGGGCTGCCGTCAGGCCGGCAATCGCCGCCGGGTCCTTGATCGTGCGCACGATCGGGCAGAGCGGGATCAGCGGGTCGCCCTCAAAGTACATCTGGGTGATCAGGCGCTGCGCAAATCCGTGACCGAAGATGGAGAAATGGATATGCGCCGGTCGCCAGTCGTTGGGGCCGTTCGGCCACGGATAGGGTCCGGGCTGGATCGTGCGGAAGAAGTAGTTGCCGTCCTCGTCCGTGATCGAGCGCCCGCAGCCGCCGAAATTCGGATCGAGGGCTGCCTGATAGCCTTCCTTCTTGTGGCGATAGCGGCCGCCCGCATTGGCCTGCCAGTATTCGACGAGTGCGCCCGGGACGCCCCTGCCGCTCTCGTCGAGGATGCGGCCGTAGACGATGATGCGCGGGCCGATGGCGCTTTCGCCGGGCCGGGCAAAGTTGTGGATCAGGTCGTTGTCCAGTTCGCCCAGCATGTTGTGGCCGAACACAGGCCCCGTGATCTCGGACCAGGTGTTCTCGAGCGAGATCAGCGCCTTCTGCGGCGAACGAACGACCGAGGTCTTGTACCAGGGGGTATAGGCCTGCGGATGCCAGTCGCGGTCGCGCTGGAAGAACGGACCCGTTTCGGGCGCCCGGTTTCGTATCAGCTCATTCATCACTTACCTCCGTCGGAGCCGGCTGAGCGGTCCATTTCCTCGAATACCTGCTTGATCACCTTGATCGCATGGTTCGCGCGCGGCACGCCGGCGTAGATCGCCACGTGCAGCATGGCTTCCATGATGTCGTCCCGGCTGGCGCCGGTGTTGACGGTGGCGCGCGTGTGCATCGCCACCTCGTCGAAGTTCCCGAGCCCGGCCAGCAGCGCCAGCGTCATCATGGACCGTTCGCGCGGCGTTATGGTGTCGCGCGACCAGACATGGCCCCACGCAGCCTCGGTGATCAGTTCCTGGAAGGCCGCGTCGAACGGCGTCTTGCCCGCTTCGGCGCGGTCGACATGCGCGTCGCCCAGCACCTTGCGCCGGGTCGCCATGCCCTGCCTGTGCCGCTCGCTCTTGCCTTCACCGCTCATCTTCCGCTCCCTGTGCCAGCCGTCCCGGCTCTTGTAGCCTCAATACGGCAGGCCGACATAGTTTTCCGCGAGCGACGTCGAAGCCGCCCGCGAATGGACGAGATAGTCGAGCTCGGCCTCCTGGATCTTCTGACCGAACGGGCCGGTGTCCGGGAAGAGATGCATCATCGAGGTCATCCACCAGGAGAAGCGTTCGGCCTTCCAGATGCGCTTCAGGGCCTTTGCCGAATAGGCGTCGATGCCCGCCTGCGACTTCTCCCCGTAGAACTCGCGCAGGCCGTCGAAGAGATAACGCACATCACTCGCTGCCAAGTTCAGGCCCTTTGCGCCGGTCGGAGGCACGATGTGGCCGGCGTCCCCCACCAGGAACAGCCGCCCGAACCGGAGCGGCTCGGCAACGAAGGAGCGGAGAGGCGCGATCGACTTCTCGAAGGACGGCCCGGTGGTCATCGCCTCGGCCACGTCGGCCGGCAGCCGCCGCCGGATCTCGTCCCAGAAACGGTCGTCGGACCAGTCCTCGACCTTGTCCTCTAGCGGACACTGGACGTAGTAGCGGCTGCGCGTCATCGACCGCATCGAGCAGAGCGCGAAGCCGCGCGGGTGGTTGGCGTAGATCAGTTCATGGCTTACCGGCTTCACCTCCGCGAGGATGCCGAGCCAGCCGAACGGGTAGACACGCTCGTAAGTCGCCAGTGCCTCGCCCGGGACCGACTTACGTGACACGCCGTGATATCCGTCGCAGCCGGCGATGAAGTCGCAGTCGATGCGGTGCTCCACGCCGTCCTTCTTGTAGGTCACATAAGGCGCGGCGCCGTCAAAATCGCGCGGCAGCACGTCCGCGGCCTCGTAGATGCTGGTCCCGCCAGTGGCCGCGCGCCTGTCCATCAGGTCCTTGGTCAGTTCGGTCTGACCATAAACCATCACGCGCTTGCCGCCCGTGAGGCCGAACAGGTCGATGCGGTGATGCTGCCCATTAAAGGCAAGGTCGAAGCCGTCATGCGGCAGGCCCTCCGCGTGCATGCGCGCGCCGGCGCCGGCCTCGTCCAGCATGGCGACCATGCCTTCCTCGAGCACGCCGGCGCGGATGCGGCCCAGTACGTATTCCTGGCTGGTACGCTCGAGGATCACGTTGTCGATGCCGGCATCACTCAGCAACTGCCCGAGCAGCAGCCCCGACGGGCCCGACCCTATGATGACGACCTGGGTTCGCACGTTCATCCTCCCGGCGTGTGGCGCCACGCAGCTAAATGCATCCTGTATACAATTGCGGCAATGGACATTTGCCGCAATTGATTGCACTATTCGAACATGAAGTCACCGCGAAAGCCCGTCCCCAATTACCGCCTGTACGGCGAGAGTCTCGAAAGCGCGCCCGACTTCTGGGTGCACTGCGAGACCCTCCCCCTGCGTACGCACTTGCACAATTTCGAAATTGCAGCCCACCGCCACGAGGGCTTCTTCCAGATTTTCCTTGTGACGGCCGGCGGCGGCGAGATGAAGGGCGCGGCGGGCTCGTTGCATTTTTCGGCGCCGTGCGCGCTGCTCGTGCCGCCGGGCGCGGTGCACGGCTTCGCATTCGAACACGATGCCGACGGCCTGGTGATAACCTCGCTGGCCGACCGCCTCGCCTCGATCTCCGCCGCAGACCGCCGCATCGCCGACTTCGTCGCCGAATTGCGCGTCGTCCCGATTGACGATTCCCCGCATTCCCGCACGGCCATGCAGGCGCTGGAAGCCATCGAACGTGAGCACACGCATTCGGCGGCGGGGCGCGGCGCGCTGCTTGGAGCCCTGATGACGATCGTGGTCGTCGCACTGGCCCGTGTGGCCGGCGCGGGCATGTCGGACAACGGCCCGCAAGACCGCGACCGCCAGCGCGTCGAGCAGCTGCTTGCGCTCGTCGACACCCATTTCCAGGAGCAGCGGCCGGTGGGCTTCTACGCGGCTCGCATCGGGGTATCGGCGACCCATCTGAACCGCCTGGCCCGGGCGCATACGGGCATGAGCGTGCAGGGGCTGATCGCGCGCCGCGTGCTTGAAGCCGCGCGCCGCGATCTGGTCTTCACCCCGACCCCGGTGCAGAAGATCGCATATTCGCTTGGGTTTTCCGATCCGGCCTACTTCAACCGCTTCTTCCGCCGCATGACGGGAACGACGCCGGGAGCGTTCCGGAGCGAGGAACGCAAGCGGCTCGCGGTGTGATCAGGCCGCCGCGAGCGCCTGCGCCACGTCCGCGATGAGGTCGTCGGGATGCTCCACACCGATGGAAAGGCGGATGGTGCTGTCGAGGATGCCGATGCGGTCGCGCACCTCGACCGGAACGCCCGAATGGGTCGTCGCGGCCGGGTGACTGGCCAGCGATTCCGTCCCGCCCAGGCTGACCGCCAGCTTGAATATTTGCAGCGCGTTGAGGAAACGAAAGGCGGCGGCCTCGCCGCCCTTGATGTCGAACGAGAAAGTCGACCCGGCGCCGCTGCACTGGGAAGCGAACAGCCGACCGGCGGGGGAATCGGCGTCGAGGACGGGCAGGTAGTGAAGCTTCGCCACCTTCGGGTGCTCCGACAGGAAACGCGCGACGGCGGCGGCGTTGCCATTCGCCCTTTCCATACGCAGCGATAGCGTCTCCAGCGAACGCCCGAGCATCCAGCATGAATGCGGGTCGAGTTGCGTGCCGATCGCGCCGCGCAGCGCCTTCACCGGCTTCATCATCTCCTCGCTGCCGAGGGCGGCGCCCGCTATCAAGTCCGAATGCCCGCCCACATATTTGGTCAGCGAGTAGAGCGAAATGTCGGCCCCGTGCTCGATCGGCCGCTGGAAGACGGGGCCGAGGAGCGTGTTGTCGCACACGATGACCGGCCTCACGCCCTGCCTGCCGGCAAGCTCTTCGGCGATCCGCGCGACCAGCGCAATGTCGACGAGCGAATTGGTCGGGTTGGAAGGCGTCTCGACGAAGATCGTCGACACTCGGCCGGCTGCCGCGGCTTCGTCAGCGGCTGTCCGCACCGCGGCTTCGTCAACCCCATCCGCGAAGCCGACGGCCTTGATGCCGAAGTCGCGCAGGGTGCGCGCCAACAGCGTCTCCGTGCCTCCGTAGAGCGGCTGCGAGTGCAGGACCACGTCGCCGGGGCGCACATAGGCAAGCAGCGTCGTGGCGATGGCCGACATGCCTGACGAGAACAGGATGCACGTCTCGGCGCCTTCGTATACGGCGAGCCGGTCCTCCACGATCTCGCTGTTGGGATGGTTGAAGCGCGAATAGACGAGTCCCGCGCCGGCGCCTTCGGGCGGCTTGCGCCGTCCCGCTGTATAGTCGAAGAAGTCACGCCCCTGCTCGGCCGACTTGAACACGAAGGTCGAGGTGAGGAAGACCGGCGGCTTCACCGCACCCTCGGAGAGGTCGGGATCGTAGCCATAGCTCAGCATCAGCGTTTCCGGATGCAGACGGTGGTTGCCGATATGGGTCCTGGAAGGACGCGGTGCGGTCATCGCTCGGACTCCTTTGAAGCTGCAAGCCTAACATTTCCGTCGGCGTGACGGTTGCCGGTGAACGAGAAAGGGGCGGTCGCCCGCCCCTTTTGTATCTGCGGTGCTGCGGACGCCTACAGCGCGTCCGTGATCTCCGAGGTCCAGGCGCCAGAAGGCTCCTTCTCGATGATCTTCTGGTCGAGCAATGCCTTGGCGGTGCGCTCGTATGCCGCCTCGATCAGCTTGGCGTCCGGCTTGTCGATGAGCTTGGCGACCTCGCCCATCATGCGGACCTGGTGCGCCTCGTCCTGGCCGCCATTGTCCATGACGATTCCGGCGGCCTCCTCAGGGTTGGCGATGGCGTATTCCCAGCCCTTCATCGAGGCACGCACGAAGCGGACCATCTTATCCTTGAACGCGGGATCCTTGAGGTTTTCCTCCATCGCATAGAGCCCGTCCTCAAGCAGGTCGACGCCCATTTCCGTGTAGTTGAACACGATGAGGTCTTCCGGCTTGTAGCCAGCGTCGATCAGCTGCCAGTATTCGTTGTAGGTCATGACCGAGATGCAGTCGGCCTGCTTCTGGATCAGCGGCTGCACGTCGAAGCTCTGCTTCAGCACGGTGACACCGTCCGGCCCGCCTTCGGTCGGGATGCCGAGCTTGTTCATCCAGGCGTAGAACGGATACTCATTGCCGAAGAACCAGACGCCGAGCGTGTGGCCCTTGAAGTCGGCTTCCGTCTTGATCGGTCCGTCCGCCGGGCACACCAGCTGCATGCCGGCCTTCTTGTAGGGCTGGGCGATGTTGACGAGGCCGATGCCCTTGTCGCGGGCGGCAAGCGCGGCGGCCATCCAGGTGACGATCACATCGGCGCCGCCGCCGGCGGCCACCTGCTCAGGCGCGATGTCGGGGCCGCCCGGCTTGATGGTGACGTCGAGGTTCTCCTCCTCGTAGAACCCCTTCTCCTTCGCGACGTAGTAGCCGGCGAACTGGGCCTGCGCGACCCACTTGAGCTGGAGCGTGACGGCGTCGGCCGCCCAGGCCTGCACGGCGGCGAGCGAGAATGCCCCCGCCATCATCGAAACGATAAGTCTTTTCATTTGCTTACCCTCTGAAGTTCGCCTACCCACCACGGATAGACGGATGCCAAAAAGTGACGCCTCTTTCGATGAGCGCGATCACTCCATAAAAGACCGAACCGGCAACTGCCGCAACGGCGATCTCCGCCCACACCATGTCGACATTCATGCGTCCGACCTCGGTGGAAATCCGGAATCCCATGCCGACGACCGGCGTGCCGAAGAACTCGGCGACGATGGCCCCTATCAGCGCCAGCGTGGAATTGATCTTCAGCGCGTTGAAGATGAACGGCGCGGCCGCCGGCAGTCGCAGCTTGAGCAGTGTCTGCCAGTAGCTGGACGCATAGGTGCGCATCAAGTCGCGCTCCATGTGGCCGGCGGCAGCCAGCCCGGCCACCGTGTTCACCAGCATGGGGAAGAAGGTCATCACGACGACGACCGCCGCCTTCGACTGCCAGTCGAAGCCGAACCACATCACCATGATCGGGGCGATGCCGATGATCGGCAGCGCCGATACCATGTTGCCGACCGGCAGGATGCCGCGCCGCAGGAACAGGAAGCGGTCGGCTAGGATGGCGGCGACGAAGCCCGCGCCGCAGCCGATGATGTAGCCGGCGAGCACTGCCTTGAAGATGGTCTGCCTGACGTCGGCAAGCAGGATGGGGACGGATGCTGCGATGCGTGCGCCGATGGCGCTCGGCGGCGGAAGCAGCACGAACGGGATCCCTGCCCCGCGTACGATCGCTTCCCACAGGATGAGCAGCCAGGCTCCGAACAACGCCGGTATCAGGAGCCGCAGGAAGATCGCGGCCGGCCGCGACGCCGGCCGCATTTCCGACAATACGGTGGCCAGCCGCCAGGCGAGCAGCCAGGGCGCCGCGAGCAGCATGAAATAGGCCGGCCGCGCCGTCCCTTCCTGGCCGCCGATCATGTCGATAAGTATCCACGCCGCGCCGTGCGCGGCGACGAACAGCGCCAGCGCCTCGGCGGCCGGATAGGGCCGGAACGCAGAAATCGCCGCGCCTGCCGCGAGCAGAGCGAACACAATCGCCGTTGAGCCGCCAGCGGCCCCGCTGGCCAGCATGGGAAGCGTCCCCGCTGCCGCGGCGGCGAGAAGCAGCGCAAGCCCTGCCTGCCACGGAAGGCGCGTCGCGAAGCTCATGCCGGCCGCGCTCCCATCGCCCGTTCGGTCAGCCGTCCGGCCAGCCCCACCGCCGTGACCAGCAGGATCGCCACGATCGATCCGGCGATCAGCGCCGCGAACATGTCGATGGTCTGGCTGTAATAGGAGCCGGCGAGCAGCTTGGCACCTATGCCGGCCTGCGCTCCGGTGGGCAGTTCACCCACGATGGCGCCGACGAGGCTGGCCGCGATCGCCACCTTCATCGAGGCGAACAGGAACGCCACCGACGCCGGGAGCCTGAGCTTCCAGAACGTCTCCCAACGCCCTGCATTGTAAGTATGCATCAGGTCGAGATGCGTCGTCTCGGGGGAACGCAACCCTTTCACCATTCCGACCGCCACCGGGAAGAAAGACAGATAGGTGGAGATCAGCGCCTTGGGGATGAGCCCGGTCACGCCGATTGCCGCCAGCACCACGATGATCATCGGCGCCAGCGCGAGGATCGGGATGGTCTGCGAGGTGATGATCCACGGCATAAGGCTGCGGTCGAGCGCCGCGACATGCACGATGCCCACCGCGATCAGGATGCCCAGCGCCGTTCCGAAGGCGAAGCCGAGCAGCGTCGAGGAAAGCGTAACCCAGGAGTGGTAGACGAGGCTGCGGCTGCTTGTGACGCTTCTAAGCAGCGTGTTTTCGTAGAAGTTGACGGCGACCTGATGCGGCGCCGGCAGCGTGGGCTTGGGCTGCGACATCGTCTTCAAGACGAATTCCGAAAAGGTCGGCTCCTCGCCGCCCCGCCGGTCGAGATCGCGCTGGAACGGCGCGTTCATGGCGTAGGCTCCGACGTACCAGACCGCCACGATCCCCAGCAGGATCACGGCGACGGGCAGCAGCTTGTCGCGGATGCCGGTCACGCCGCCTCGCCCTCCCAGCGCATCAGCAGGATGGGAACGCCCTCTTCCGCGGTCTCGTCGCGCCCCTCCGGCACTTCCGCGAAGCCCTCGCGCCCGTAAAAGCGGCGCGCCGCGAAGTTCGGTTCGAACACCGTCAGTTCGACGCGATCCGGGTGGCGCTGTTCCACGCGATCCAGCAGCGTCCTGCCCAGGCCCTGACCGCGGAAATCCGGGTCGATGTAGAGCGCGAAAACCTGCCCTTCGGAGAAGGACAGGTAGGCCGCGATGGACCCGCCCGCCTCCGCGACCAGGACCGTGCGCTTGCCGAGAAGCTCGGGGCCGAAGAAGCCCGCGATCTCATCGCGCGACTTCATCCTGGGCAGCCAGCCCGTCGCGTCGATATAGTCGTTGATGATCCGCGCGCAGGCCGGAAGGTCATCGACAGTGGCCGCGCGGATCACGGGCTCTTCGGCCACTGCCTCACGGACAACGCTAGTCGTCATAGCTGTGCCCCGCGCGCAGCCCGTCGCGCACACGTGCGGCGATGGTGAGGAACTCCGGCGTCTCGCGGATGTCGAGCGGCCTCTCCTTCGGCAGCGTGGATTCGATGATGTCCGTGACCCGGCCGGGTCGCGGCGACATCACCACGATCTTGGTCGAGAGGTAGACTGCCTCCGGGATCGAATGCGTCACGAAGCAGATCGTCTTGTTCGTGCGTTCCCACAACTCCAGCAACTGCTCGTTGAGGTGGTCGCGCACGATCTCGTCGAGCGCACCGAATGGCTCGTCCATCAACAGCAGGTCGGCATCGAAGGCGAGCGCGCGCGCGATCGAGGCGCGCTGCTGCATGCCGCCCGAAAGCTGCCAGGGGAATTTCTTTTCGAAACCGGTGAGGTTGACCAGCGCCAGCGTGCGGGCAATGCGCTCTCTCTGCTCGGCGCGGGAATAACCCATGATCTCGAGCGGCAGCGCGATGTTCTTCTCGATCGTGCGCCATGGATAGAGCGCCGCTGCCTGGAACACGTAGCCATAGGCGCGGCGCTTCCGCGCCTCCTCCGGCGTCATCCCGTTGATGGCGATCGAGCCCTCGGTCGGCTTCTCCAGATCGGCGATCACGCGCAGGAACGTGGTCTTGCCGCAGCCGGAAGGCCCGATGAAGGAGACGAATTCACCCTTGCGGATCGTCAGGTCGACGCCGGTCAGCGCGCGCACCGGTCCATCGCTGGTCTGGAAAGTCAGGCCGAGGCCCTTGGCTTCGACGACGGCAGGTCGGTCGGAACCGGAGGCGGGCGCCGCGCTGGCGTTCGATTTGCTTCGGCGCTTGATGGCGGCACTGCTACTGGGCATTCTCGATCCTCATTACCATCGGCCGCCATCAGGCCCTTTTAGGAAAGCACCACCATGTCCGACAAGACGTCCGTCGCGCCGACCTGCAGGGTCGTGCGCGCTGCCGATGCCTACCGCGGCAAGCAGGGGCTGAGCTATTTCGCCGGCATCGCCGCCGAGACAGTCGGCTCGACCGGGCTGTGCATGCATGTCGTCACGATCCCGCCTGGCGCGCGGGCGAAGGCGCATCTGCACGAGGCGCACGAGTCGGCCGTCTATGTGCTCTCGGGCGAGGCGCGCACCTGGTTCGGCGAGCGGCTGGAGCTTTTCGCCGACATGAAGGCCGGCGACATGATGTACATTCCCGCCGGCGTGCCGCACCTGCCGGCGAACCTGTCGGACCAGCCCTGCACGGCCATCATTGCCCGCACCGATCCGAACGAGCAGGAGAGCGTCGTGCTCCTGCCGGAACTGGATGGGCTGGCCAAGGCTTGAAACAGCGATCACGGACATCTGGCAACCTCGCCCCATAACGTCCCGTCGGCATCGTAGACCAGATAGGCGTCGGCGTCCGCCTTCCTGTCGATGCGCATCAATGACGCCGTCTTGATTTCCTCGCCTTCATGCGAGCAGAGCACGGTCACGACGCGGCTGTCCCCGCTTGCCGGCAACACCTGCAGGAACTCGCACGACGTGGCGAACGTCATCACCTCGCCTTCCTCGAGCAGCAGCATGTCGTCGCCTTCGGACGAATATTCGGCCGGAAACTTGCATCCGTTCGCGTTGCCATAGCGAGCGCCCAGGTCGAGCGACGCAGCGTGGGCCGCGCTCGCGACGAGCAGAAGGGCCGATGCGGAGGCTAGTCGGTTCAAGCGGTCAGACCCCGCTCGCCGGAATGCCCGTGCGCTGCACGGCGCGCGGCGCGGTGACTTCCTTCCAGGTCGACAACGCCTTGTTGACGGCCTGGAACGGCTCGCGCTTCACGAACTCGCCGTGGCCGGGCCTTGCGTCGACCTTCGATTCATCGACGACCAGATCGCCGCGCGTGAAGACGAAGCGCGGCAGGCCGGTGACCTCGATCCCCTCGAAGACGTTGTAGTCGATGACCGACTGCTGGCTTTTCGCCGCGATGGTCTTCGTGCGCTTCGGGTCCCAGACGATGATGTCGGCGTCGGCGCCTTCCACGATTGCACCCTTCCTCGGATACATGTTGAGGATCTTGGCGATGTTGGTCGACGTGACCGCGACGAATTCGTTCATCGTCAGCCGGCCGGTGTTGACGCCCTTCGTCCAGAGAACCGGCAGCCGGTCCTCCAGCCCGCCCGTGCCGTTGGGTATCTTCGTGAAGTCGCCCACGCCGAAGCGCTTCTGCTCCGTGGTGAAGGCGCAGTGGTCGGTCGCCACGACCTGCAGCGAGCCCGCCTGCAGGCCGGCCCACAGCGAATCCTGGTGCAGCTTGTTGCGGAAGGGCGGGCTCATCACGCGCCGCGCCGCGTGATCCCAGTCCTTGTTGAAATACTCCGTCTCGTCGAGCACGAGGTGCTGGATGAGCGGCTCGCCATAGACGCGCATGCCCTTCTGGCGCGCGCGGCGGATCGCCTCGTGTGCCTGCTCGCAGGAGGTGTGCACCACGTAGAGGGGCACGCCCGCCATGTCGGCGATCATGATGGCGCGGTTGGTCGCTTCGCCCTCGACCTCGGGCGGGCGCGAATAGGCGTGCGCCTCGGGGCCGCTGTTGCCTTCGGCCATCAGCTTCGCCTGGAGTTGCGCCACCACGTCGCCGTTCTCGGCATGCACAAGCGGCAGTGCGCCGAGCGCGGCGCAGCGCTGGAAGGACGAGAACATCTCGTCGTCGTCTACCATCAGCGCGCCCTTGTAGGCCATGAAATGCTTGAAGGTGTTGATGCCGCGGTCCACCACCTGGGCCATCTCGTTGAACACCTGCTCGCCCCACCAGGTGATCGCCATGTGGAATGTGTAGTCGGAGCAGGCCTTGTTGGACTTGTTGTCCCACATCTGGATCGCTTCGAGCAGCGACTGGCCGGGCGACGGCAGGCAGAAATCGACGACCATCGTGGTGCCGCCGGAGAGTGCCGCGCGGGTGCCGCTCTCGAAATCGTCCGCCGAATAGGTGCCCATGAACGGCATTTCCAGATGCGTGTGCGGATCGATGCCACCCGGCATCACGTAGCAGCCGGTCGCGTCGTATTCGTGGTCGCCGTGAAGACCTTCGCCGATGGCGACGATCCTGCCGTGCTGGATCAGCACATCGGCCTTGTATGTGCGGTCGGCCGTGACGACGGTTCCGTTCCTGATGACTCTGGTCATGTTCAGTCTCCCAAATCTGAAAGTCCGCTTGCTCAAGCGCCAACGGCGCCGTCGGGCGGCTGACCCCGTTTACGGCGCCGGCGGCGCTCCCTGATGCGCCGGAAGTCGGCGACGAGCTCGTCGAGCGTGCCGTAGACCGGCACCACGACGGCGAACTCCGCCGGACGCAGCTCGCGCGACGGCGTGCAGGCCTGCGCCATCCTCGCCTGGTATTCGGCCGGCGCCCAGATGCGCGCGAATTCCATGAACTGATTGATCACTTCGGCCCGCAGCGTTGCGATCCGCTCGTAGTTGGCGCGGAAGATCGCGAAGGCAGTGTAGAGCCCGAGCAGGAGCGAGAAGCCGAGGATGACCAGCAGGATCTTGGGATCGCTCGTGTAGCTGCCCGACAGCGTCGCATAGCCGCCAGCCAGCAGGACGAAGAGTATCATCGCCTTGGAGATGCTGTATGCCGACGATACGCCGTCGATCTCCTCATGGTAGGCTGCCTCGGTGCGCTGGTCGATCTCGTGCAGCTTCTTCTTGAACTCGAACAGCCGCTGGTTCTCCTCGTCCGTGTGCTCCTCGCCGCGCGCCTCGCGCAGGATGTCGAATGCCGACAGCGTCACGTCGTCGAGTGCTTCCCATCCCGCAAGCGGCACGATGGCGGGCGGGATGTACTCTCCCACCCGCTTGAAGGCGACATAGAGCAGGTGGATCGTGGTCAGGAACAGGAAGAAGATCAGCAGCAGCGCGAAGTCGGAAACGCCGAGCACGTCGAAAATGTTCTGGTAGTTCTGCACGACCTCGTTGAGCAGGTCGGCGTTCGGCAGCAGCCCCTCGGTGGTGGAACCGATCTCGGTGAATCCCGATAGCACGTAGAAGGCTACCCCCGACACCACCAGCCGCGACGTCATGAAGTTCGAAAAGCGTATGACGCTGTGCAGGAGGCCTTCGACGTCCATTCAGGCGGCTCCGGTGTCCATGGTCAGGCGGCTCTCTCCCGGGCGAGGTCGATCACTCCACGATCTCCGCCGTCTCGACCACCGCGTGGAAGAGGACGTCGGCCCCTGCCCGCGCCCAGTCCTTGGTGATCTCCTCGGCCTCGTTGTGGCTGAGGCCGTCGACGCAGGGACACATGACCATCGCCGTCGGCGCCACGCGGTTGATCCAGCAGGCGTCGTGGCCGGCGCCTGAGACGATATCGCGGTGGGAGTAGCCCAGCCGCTCGGCCGCGTCGCGGATTGCCTTCACGCACCCCGCGTCGAAGGTCACGGGATCGAAGTGCCCGACCGGCTCGACCTCGTGGCCAATGTCCATCGCTTCGCAGATCGTGGCGATGCCGTCCTCGATGCGCGCGCGCATCTCGTTCAGCACCTTCTCGTTGGGCGAGCGTATGTCGATGGTAAAGACCACCTTGCCGGGAATGACGTTGCGCGAATTCGGATAGACTTCGACATGGCCGATCGCGCCCACCGCGTCGGGCTGGTAGTCCATCGCGACCTCGTGGACGAGTTCGGTCACGCGCGCCATTCCGAGTCCGGCGTTGCGGCGTTTCGGCATCGGCGTGGAGCCGGTATGGCTTTCTTTGCCGGTCAGCGTGACCTGCAGCCACCACAGGCCCTGCCCGTGCGTGACGACGCCAATGTCTATCCCCTCGTCCTCGAGGATCGGGCCTTGTTCGATGTGCAACTCGAAGAAGGCCTTCATCTTGCGGGCGCCGACTTCCTCCTCGCCCTGCCAGCCGATGCGCTTCAGCTCGTCGCCGAACTTCTTGCCCTTGGCGTCCTGGCGCTCATAGGCCCATTCAAGCTCGTGCATGCCGGCGAAGACGCCCGACGCAAGCATGGCCGGCGCGAAGCGGGTGCCTTCCTCGTTCGTCCAGTTGGTCACGACGATCGGGTGTTTGGTCTTGATGCCGAGGTCGTTCAGCGTGCGGATGATCTCCAGTCCGCCGAGCACGCCGAGCACGCCGTCGTACTTGCCCCCGGTGGGCTGGGTGTCGAGGTGGCTTCCCACATAGACGGGCAGCGCGTCCGGGTCGGTGCCCTCGCGGCGGGCAAACATCGTGCCCATCCTGTCGACGGCAACCGTCATCCCCGCCGCCTCGCACCAGCGCTTGAACAGGTGCCGCCCCTCTCCGTCCTCGTCGGTAAGCGTCTGGCGGTTGTTGCCCCCGGCGACGCCTGGTCCGATCCTGGCCATCTCCATGAGCGAGTCCCAGAGACGGTCGGCATTGACGCGAAGGTTTTCGCCGGGTGCTGCCATGTTTGGGTGGTCTCCTCAGATGTAGCGGTCAGTCGACCATTCGCAACACTTCGCGGACGTGGTCGATCAGTTCGTCGATCTGTCCCTTGGTGATGATGAGCGGCGGCGACAAAGCTATGATGTCGCCGGTGGTGCGGATCAACGCGCCGCGCTCGAACGCCTTCACGAAGGCAGAGAAGGCCCGCTTGGTCGGTTGCCCGGCGATGGGCTCCAGTTCGATGGCGCCGACGAGCCCGATATTGCGGATGTCGATGACGTGCGGCTCGCCTTTGAGCGAATGCAGCGCATCCTCCCAGTAGGGGCCGAGTTCCTCGCCGCGGGTGAGCAGGCCCTCTTCCTTGTAGGTGTCGAGCGTGGCGATGGCAGCCGCGGAAGCGATCGGATTGCCCGAATAAGTGTAGCCGTGGAAGAATTCGATCAGATGCTCCGGGCCCGTCATGAAGGCGTCGTGAATCTCCTTCTTCACGAACACCGCCCCCATCGGGATCACGCCGTTCGAGACGCCCTTGGCGGTGGTGATGATGTCGGGAACGACGCCGAAATAGTCGGCGGCGAAAGGCGTCCCCAGGCGGCCGAAGCCGGTGATGACCTCGTCGAAGATCAGCAGGATGCCGTGCTTGGTGCAGATGTCGCGCAGCTTCTTCAGATAGCCCTTCGGGGGAATGAGCACACCGGTCGAGCCCGCTACCGGCTCGACGATGACCGCCGCGATGGTCGAGGCATCGTGCAGCGTGACGATGCGCTCCAGCTCGTCGGCGAGCTCCGCGCCATGCTCGGGCTCGCCCTTCGTGAAGGTGTTCTTGCCCGGCAGGTGGGTGTGCGGAAGGTGATCGACGCCGCTAAGCAGCGTGCCGAACATCTTGCGGTTGGTGACGATGCCGCCCACGGAGATGCCGCCGAAGTTGACGCCGTGATAGCCCCGCTCGCGACCGATCAGCCGCGTGCGGCTCCCCTCGCCCTTGATGCGCTGGTAGGCGAGCGCGATCTTGAGAGCGGTGTCGACGGACTCGGAACCTGAATTGGTGAAGAATACGTGATCCATGCCCGCCGGTGCGATGTCCACCAGCCGGTTCGCCAGTTCGAACACGATCGGATGGCCCATCTGAAAGCCGGGCGCGTAGTCGAGCTCGGCTGCCTGGCGCTGGATCGCCTCCGTGATCTTCGCCCGGCAATGGCCGGCGTTGACGCACCAGAGACCCGCCGTCCCGTCGAGTATCTTGCGGCCGTCGGAAGCCGTGTAGTGCATGTCCTTCGCAGCCACCAGCATGCGCGGCGCCTGCTTGAACTGACGGTTCGCGGTAAACGGCATCCAGAACGCGCGAAGATCGTTCGGCGCGACATTGAGCCTGTTGGACATTCGACCAAGCCTTTCCTGTTTGTGCCCCTCGGATTCGGCCAACGCTTGGTTTTTCGGGCGTATCTGTGATACGCAGAATTTTGACCGATTGGACAAACGTTAGCATCGCCATTAGGGCGGTCAAGGAAATAGTAGAGCAGATGTCGAGCTCCGGTGGCGCACCACGGACGCGCAGAAACTGGTCCAGCCCATTGGTCCAGAAGAGGCGGAGCCGGATAGCTTGACGACGGATGCCCAAGCACAGCCTCGCCGCACGAGAATCCAGACCGAGAAGCGCGACCGCATCCTCGAAGCGGCGTTGGAGGTGTTCTCCGCCCACGGCTTTCGCGGCTCGACGATCGATCAGATCGCAGAAGCAGCGGGTATGTCGAAGCCGAACCTGCTCTATTATTTCCGCTCCAAGGACGCGATCCACGAGACGCTGATGCAGCGCCTGCTGGAGACCTGGCTGGCGCCGCTGCGCGAACTCGACGACGTCGGCGACCCGATGACCGAACTGCGCAGCTACATCCGGCGCAAGCTCGAGATGGCGCGCGATTTCCCAAGAGAAAGCCGCCTTTTTGCCAACGAGATACTGCAGGGCGCGCCGCGCATCATGCCCATGCTGGAGGGCGAACTGAAAACGCTGGTGGATGAGAAGGCCGAGATCATCAGGGGCTGGATGAAGGCCGGCAAGATCGCGCGGATCGACCCGCGCCACCTGATCTTTTCGATATGGGCAACGACCCAGCACTACGCCGATTTCGACGTGCAGGTGCGCGCGGTGCTGGGGCCCAACCGCGGCGGCGACGGCCGCTTCGAGGACGCCGCGCGCTTTCTGGAGCAGCTCTACGTCGAGGGATTGCGGCCGAAGGAGTGACCCGCCCAGGCGTGGGACTTCACTCAAGCTTCCGCAACAACTCCGCCAGCGACGCCGCTTCGGCGGGACTCAGTTTCGCGCCCACCGCATCTTCTATCGCCTGCGAGTATGTTTTCCACATGCGGTTGCGCAATTGCCGGCCTGCCTCGCTGATCTTCAGGGTCTGGCCGCGGGCATCGACTTCGCAGACCTTCTTCTCGATCAGCCCGGCCTCGGCAAGCCGCTGCGCGAGCCTCGACAGATTGTACTGCTCGAAGAGAAGCGCGCGTTCGAGCTCGAACGGACGCAGCCCGCATTCGCCCGCCTTCTCAAGTTCCCAGAGCGCATCGTACCAGGAAAGTGGCGGCAACCCCTCCGCCTTGAGGCGCGCCTCGACGTTCGCCATCGCCACGCGCTGGGCGCGCGACAGGCCGATCCAGGCCGCAACCGTCGCTTCGTCGGGGTTAGCTGACATGCCTCACTGATAGTTGATTTCATGCAGTTGCATCAAGATTGACATAAGCGCGCAGCGCGCCTATTTCAATGCAATTGCATATATCCTCCCAAGGAGATACCGTCGTGTCCGAGAAGCTTACACTCGTTTCGTTCGATCTGTGCCCCTATGTACAGCGCGCCGCCATCGTGCTCGCGGAGAAGGGCGTCCCGTTCGAACGCACCGACATCGACCTCGAGAACAAGCCCGACTGGTTCCTGGCGATTTCGCCGCGCCGCAAGGTCCCCTTGCTGAAGGTTGGCGACGACGTGCTGTTCGAGAGTTCGGCCATCGTCGAATATCTGGACGAGACGCATGGGCCGCGCCTGCACCCGGAGAATCCGGTGACGCGGGCGCGCCACCGCGCCTGGATGGAGTTCGGCTCGGCGATCCTGGGCGACATCTGGACTTTGGAGGTCACGACTGACCCGAAAGCCTTCGATGCGGCCGTGGCCGGCTTGAAGGAGAAGTTCGCCCGCGTCGAGGCCGAACTCGGCGGCAGCCCCTACTTCGCGGGCGAGGCCTTCACCATCGTCGACGCCGTCTTTGCCCCCGCATTCCGCATCTTCGACACTTTCGACGACCTCGCCGATCTCGGCGTCTTCGACGACCTGCCGAAGGTGCGCAGCTGGCGGGCCGCCCTTGCCGAGCGTCCCTCCGTCCGCAACGCCGTGGTCCCGGATTTCAAGGACCGGTTGCTTAGGTTCCTGAACCGTAAGAACGGCATCATCGTGCGGCAACCCATGGCCGCCTGACAGGCCTGAAGAAGGGCGTCGCCGCGAGGAGGAGAGCGCGGCGACGCAGGCGGACAACCGTCCGCCGTTTATTCCGCCGCGACCTTTGCGGAGGGATTATTCGGATGCATCGTCCAGTTGGCGTAGACCGGCGACACCGGCTGCCCGGTGCGCTGGTCGAGCACGCCGGCGGCCAGCGGCTCCATGGTGATGCAGTTCTCGACCGGACAGACGTTCACGCACAGATTGCAGCCGACGCACTCGTCCTCCATGACTTCGAAGTGGCGCGCGCCGTCGACCATGGCCGTGATCGCCTGATGCGAGGTGTCCTCACAGGCGATGTGGCAGCGGCCGCACTTGATGCACAGGTCCTGGTTTATGCGGGCCTTCGCCACGTAGTTGAGGTTCAGATACTGCCAGTCGGTCACGTTCGGCGTGGCGCGGCCGATGATGTCGTCGAGCGAGCGATGGCCCTTCTCGTCCATCCAGTTCTCGAGGCCGGAGATCATCTCCTGCACGACCTTGAAGCCGTAGGTCATTGCCGCCGTGCAGACCTGCACGTTGCCGGCGCCCAATGCCATGAACTCGGCCGCATCGCGCCAGGTGGTGATGCCGCCGATGCCTGAGATGGGCAGGCCGCGCGTTTCGGGATCGCGCGCGATTTCGGCCACCATGTTCATCGCGATCGGCTTCACCGCCGGGCCGCAATACCCGCCGTGACTGCCCTTGCCGTCGATCGAAGGCTCCGGCGAGAAACTGTCGAGGTTAACCGACGTGATCGACGAGATCGTGTTGATCAGCGAGACCGCGTCCGCGCCGCCCGCTTTCGCCGCGCGCGCCGGGTAGCGGATGTCGGTGATGTTTGGCGTTAGCTTCACGATGACCGGCATGCGCGTGGATTGCTTGCACCAGCGCGCTACCATCTCGATGTATTCGGGCACCTGCCCGACTGCCGAGCCCATGCCGCGCTCGCTCATCCCGTGCGGGCAGCCGAAATTGAGCTCGATCCCGTCCGCCCCGGTCTCTTCCACCAGCGGCAGGATCGCCTTCCAGCTCTCCTCCACGCACGGGACCATGAGGGACACCACGACCGCACGGTCTGGCCAGTCCATCTTCACCTGCTTGATCTCACGCAGGTTCAGGTGGAGGTCCCGGTCCGTGATGAGCTCGATGTTGTTGAGGCCGAGCAGCCGGCGGTCGGCGCCCCAGATCGCCCCGTAGCGCGGGCCGTTGACGTTGACGATCGGCGGCCCCTCCTCGCCCAGCGTCTTCCAGACGACGCCGCCCCAGCCCGCCTTGAACGCGCGCACGACGTTGTAGGCCTTGTCGGTGGGCGGCGCCGAAGCCAGCCAGAACGGGTTGGGCGATTTGATGCCGACGAAGTTCGAGCGAAGGTCTGCCATGCTCATGCCCTCCCGCTGGCGCTGAGTTCGCGATGAATGCTCTCGGCCGCGTCTCGGCCGGCCGCGACGGCCGAGACCGTCAGGTCCTCGCGCGCGTCGACGACGCAGTCGCCGCCGGCCCAGACCTTTGCCAGCGACGTGCGGCCCTCTTCATCCACCTTGATGCGGCCGTTCTCGAGCGCGATCGCCGGACCGGACCCATTGAGCGCGTCCGGCACGAAGATCTGGCCGATCGCCTTGAATACCTGGTCGCAAGCCAGAACCACCGTTTCGCCGGTTCCCACCAGCCTGCCGTCGCGCATGGCGGTATACTCGAGCTCGATTCCGGCCACCTTGCCGTTCTGCACGATCGCCTTCTTCGGCTGCAGCCAGTGGCGGATGGTGACGCCCTTGGCGGCGGCGAGTTCCTGTTCCCAGTCGGAAGCGTTCATGTCTTCCTTGCCGCGGCGGTAGCAGATCGTGACCTCCTCCGCGCCGAGCAACTTGGACTGCACCGCCGCGTCGATCGCGGTCATGCCGCCGCCTATGACAACCACGCGCCGGCCGATCTCCAGGCTCGCCAGGTCCTCGGCCTGCCTCAGGTTAGCAATGAAATCGACGGCATTCTCCACACCGGCCGCGTCCTCGCCTTCGGCGCGCAGCGCGTTGACGCCGCCGAGGCCCATGCCGAGGAAGACCGCGTCGTAGGAAGCCGCCAGATCGGCAAGGTGCACGTCCCGACCGAGCGCACGTCCGTGCTCGATGGCTATCCCGCCGATCGCGGTTACGTAGTCCACCTCGGCCTGGGCGAAATCCTCGGTGCTCTTGTAGGCCGCGATTCCGTACTCATTGAGCCCGCCCGCCTTGGGCTTAGCCTCGAAGACCGTCACGTCATGTCCGTAGAGCGAAAGCCGGTGCGCGGCCGCCAGTCCCGCCGGCCCGGCGCCGACGATGGCAACCTTCTTCCCGCTCGGCGCGGCACGCGTATAGAACTGCTTGCCCTGCTCCATGGCCGCATCAGTGGCGAAACGCTGGAGCCTGCCGATCTGCACCGGCTTGCCCTCGGCCGTTTCCCGCACGCAGGCTTCCTCGCACAGGGTCTCCGTCGGACAGACGCGTGCGCACATGCCACCCAGGATGTTCTGGTCGAAGATCGTCTTGGCAGCGCCGATCTCGTTTCCGGTCGCGATCTCGCGGATGAAGAGCGGGATGTCGATTGCAGTCGGGCAGGCCTGCATGCAGGGGGCGTCGTAGCAGAAGTAGCAGCGGTCGGCCTCGACCAGCGCTTCGTGATGGTCGAGCGGCGGATGCAGGTCCGCGAAATTGTCCGCGTATTGCTGAGGCGCGAGCCTTCCGGAGACGATACCCTCCCGATACTGCCCTTCGGCCATATTCCGGTTCCCCATTTGTCGGTTTTGCCGGAAAGGCTAGCACGATTTCTTTTTTTATCAATCGGTCAAATTTTGGCTGGCCTGCTGGCGCGACTGATAACTTGATGAATACTATCATCTTTGCTGAAAAGGCTCACGAAGCGACCGCAGCGACGAGCATTGCAAGGCTGGCGAAGGAAAGGATCGCCCGAAGCACGTGCGAGCGCTCCCAACGATTGCGCAGATCGGTCCAGTCCGCGTCATTCCGCGCCTTTCCGCGCTTCAGCGGGTCGCTGCCGAAGAAGCCTTTGCCCGCGCCTTTCAGCCCGATGTCCTTGAGCCAGAAGTCGTTCACCGGGTGGGTGAGCAACCAGTAGGTCAGATGCGAAGCAGCGAGCGCTGCCAGCGCGCCGAGGGTGAGCCAGAATTCGGTTCCGTCGGCATGGACGAACAGGAGCGCTCCCAACGCCAGGATACCGAGCGGCTCTGCTGCGCCCCCGACGGTGAAGCCGGGGTAGTAGATCGGCTGCACCGCCAGATACTCCTCCTTCGCAAGCCGCATCTTGCCCGGATATTCGAGGGCATGCGCAAGCGATTGCGCCATGGCGACGGCCACCATGAGGACCGTCGCCACTACGAATGCGATCGTCATCGTCTTCCTCCTGTCCTTCCTCACTCGAAGACGTTGCGACCGGCTCTGTTCCGACATTTCGCAAACTTGCTCTCGCCTGCGCCAGCGGGCAGGCTGGGCGCAACTGGGAGGAGAGCTCGATGCCCAAGGCCCTGTACGAAAAGCGCGGGAAGATCGCTTATGTAACCTTCAACCGCCCGGAGGCGATGAACGCCATCGACCTGGAGATGCATGAGCTGCTCTGGGAGATCTGGCGCGACTTTCGGGATGACGACGCCTTGGAGGTTGCAATCGTCACCGGCGCCGGCGACGAAGCCTTCTGCGCGGGTGCGGACCTGAAGACCCCACCTGCCCCATTGGGTCGCGCACGCCGACGCGATGCTGCCGCGCAACAAGATCGGTGACGGCCTGGGCGGCATCACCCGCGGGCTGCACCGCATCTACAAGCCGATCATCGCCGCGGTGAATGGCTGGGCGCTGGCAGGCGGGCTGGAAAACGCGCTCGCCTGCGATATCCGCATAGCCTCAGAGCGCGCGCAGTTCGGCTCCTTCGAGGTGCGCCGCGGATTTCATCACGGCGACGGCGGCATCGTGCGGCTGGTCAACATATGCGGCGCCGGGCTGGCGCTCGAAATGCTCCTCACCGGTGAACCGATCGACGCCGAACGCGCGCGCCAGGCCAACATGGTCTCCAGGGTGGTGCCGCACGAAAGCCTGATGGAGGAAGCGGAAAAGGTCGCCGCGCAGATCCTGCGCAACGATCCCTGGGCCATCCGCTCCGCCAAGGAGACGATCCTCAACGTCATCGGCCGTCCGCTCGACGACCAGCTCACCTACGAGGCCATCACGGGTTACTCCGGAGCGGCAAACCCGCCGGTCCGCCAGTTGCTCGGGCGTTTCTACGACAAGACGGATGAGGGACGGGCGGGAACGCGGAAGGATCGGTAACCGCCCCCATCCCCCTTAGAGCCGTTCGCTCGCGCGAAATTCATCGCAGGAGGGCTGTTGCCGCGCTGAGAACGCGCTAGGCTGGACTCCGCCACCGTATTTCGGGAGCCAATCATGCGCCTCGCACCTCTGCTTTCCTCGCTCGCCATCGCGTTTGCCGCGTTGGTGTCCGCGCCGGCCCAGCTGGCCGCCCAGGGCTGCACTGGCCCCGAATGCGCCCAGCAGCAGGGCGGCGGACACCAATGCGAACGTGAGAAGAAGGAAGACGTGACGTCCTGAGCGGAGAAGGCGCTCCGGCGCCTGGCCGTCAGTGGGCAGCCGCCCGCCGGCGGGTTTCCGCGGCCGTTTGCGCGATGGTTGCCCGGTTGCGCACCGCGCGCCTGCCTGCCTCGATCGCCAGGTCGACCAGCTCCGGCTTCAGGGTGAGACGCGTCGGAATGTTGAAGAGCGCCTCCAGATCGACCGGATCGGCGTCGCGGAAGGAGAGGTGCTCGACGATGATCTGCACGTCGCGGCAGTCCCATCCCGCAAGGGTGCCGCGGTAGCGGCGGACTTCCTCGCGGCTCAGCCCGCAGCGGAAAGCGATCAGTTCCCCTCGCCACTTCGCCACCGCCAGTTCCAACGCGTCGAATCCCTGGCGCATCGATGCGGTGATGGCGGTGTTGGTGACGGCGGGAACGAGTTGCGCCAGCTTCGGTCCGGCCGGCGTGCCGCCCCAGTCGGGCGATATCTGCCGGCCCGCATCCGCGGCGATGAAGAGCATCGTGCGCAGCTTGACGGCCTCGGCCCGGGACAATGGGCCGTGAGGCGTCAGGGCAGCGGCGCGCTCTAGCGCGAAGCCCGTGATGCCGGTGTTGTCGGTCAGCCCGCCGTCAAGCAGTCGGACATGCTTCAGCCGTCCTCCGGGCCGATAGGATTCGAGCGATCGGGCATAGGCCTTCAGGCGCAGCGGCGCTTCCGGATCCGCCAGCGCCTGCGTCAGCCATGTGGGCGGTTTGTACCCGCAGTCGGACGTGCCCACCGACACCGTGATCGGATTGAAGATCACCGGAACCGCGGCCGACGCAGCCACTGCATCCGCCAGCCTCACCTGGTCCAGATCGCTGCACAGGGCCGCGAAGGTGTCGTAGGTGAACAGGAACGGCGTGCCGTTGTAGATATCCGAAGCGGTTATCCAGACGATGGGAGCGTCCGGCCACTTGAAGTTCGCGAAAGTCGCCCCGTCGTAGAGATTGTCGTCCAGCCATTCCGCGAACGTGTTGCGGTCGTTCACACCTCCGCGCACCGCGCGCAGCAGGTTCGACGGGACGATCCGGGTGCGCATGCTGCCTTCGACGTCCTGGACCAGGAAGCGTTCACGAAAATCGCGATAGCCGTCCTTGCCCTTGTAGCCGAAATAGGCGGCCATGACGGAACCGCCGGATGCGCCCGCGATCGTCCTGACATTGTCGACGAGCGTCCTCCTGTAAGGCTTTTCGTCCACGACATAGGTGTCGAGTTCGCTGAGCACCCCGAAGGCGAAGGCGGCGGCGCGCGTCCCGCCCCCCGAGAAGGCCAGACCGACGACCGTCGAACCGTCGTCCCCCGGATCGGGGATGAATTCCGGCGAGGCTGGGCCGACTTCCGCGGTCAGCACATTGATCGGGCCGGTGTCGAAGGAGGCGCATGCGGCGAGAAGCAGCCCCGTGACGATCGCCAGCGCGATACGTGGCACGATGCGTCTCGGCATGGTTGCAATTCTCCTCGCGGCCTGGGCCGGCCTGATAATCTAGAACCGGATACTAACGGAACCTATAACGCCATCGCGGGATTCGCCGCTAATCGGATCAAACACGATCTGGACGGGCGTTGGCAAATCATGCACGAGTGAGCCATCGAGGAGGGACGCCTTGGCCGCCATATTCTCCCTTTCAGCATTCCCGCTGCTGCTCGTCGCGCTCGTCTTCGGGTTATTCTCCCTCGGAATTTCCTATTTGGCGCTGGCCTATTTCCGACGCCTGGCGGACCGGGATGCAATGACGGTCCCGGTAACGACTTTCATAAGCTCCATCGCTACTGCCTGGGCGCTGTCGCTCGGCTTCGCCGCCGCCGATGTCTGGCAGATCCGGGGGCATGCGGAGCAGGCTGCGAGCGAGGAACGCTCGTCTATCGGGCGACTGGCCGGCATGGCGAGCCCGGAGGCCCTGAACGCAGCGGATCTCATGCAGGGGCTGTCGCAGTACCGGGTAGCGTTCCTGGACAAGGAATGGAGCGAACTGGGAAATCAGGAGCCGGCGCCGGAAGTCGAGCAGGCTTTGCAGACCATCCGGCTGGCCATCATCGCGCTCGCCAACGGTCCGGTGCCCTCAACGCTGGTCGCCAAGATGACCCAGGACTTCGACGAACTGCAGGACGCCCGCAACAGGAGGCTGGCCATCGGCGAAACGTCGATCAGCGAATACAAATGGTATCTTGTCCTGTTCCTCACGGTGCTTTCGATGATCGCCATGGGGGCCGGACACGCAGACCGGCCGATCGCCGGACGCAACGCTCTCGTGGTCTTCTCGATCGCAGCCGTAGTGAGCCTCTGGATACTGGCGCTGCACGCCGACCCTTATCGCGGCCCCGCAGCCATCGAATTTCACGCCTTCGGCCTGCCCGGAGGATAGACCGGCGCCAACGGGCGGGCGGCGAGCTGCGGACGGGGTCAGCGAGGCTTGGGAGGCGTTCTGCGCCGTCGACCGGGCTTGGGCTCGGGATCGGGAACGCCCAACCTGCGCCGCGCCTCCTCCGGTGAGGAGGCGGTATCGACCGGGCGTCGCGGCTGCTTCGCTTTCGGCTTCGCAGCATCGCTTCGGACGCGTCCTCCGGGAAGGGCCGGCTCGACCCCCCCGCTTGCCGCCTGGCGGCCATCGCCCAGCTCCGTCAGCGATTTCTCCGGTGCCGAGTCGCCCGGGGCGCCGGTGATCGCCTTGGAGGCGCTGGGCTTCGGCTGCACATTGTCACTGAGCGGCGAAGCCGTTGCGCCGGCGCTTCCCGCGGGGCGTTCGGCACGCTGTCCTTCCTTCGCGGCCAGCCTGCGCGCCCCCGCCGGTGGCGGCGCCTTGGCCGGATCGGAATCGGGAGCCGCGAAACTGATCACCGGCTCCATTGTCGCCAGCTGGTCATCGTCGAGCCAGCAAAGGCTGCGATGCCCGTTGCCCAGGTCCTTGAAGGGCGGCAGTTCGGTCTCGCAGAGGTTGCCGGGCACGAACTTCTTCCAGCGGCACCGCGTCTGGAACGGACATCCCGACGGCGGGTTCATGGCCGACGGAATGTCCCCCTCGAGCACTATGTGCTTCTTCACCACGGACGTATCGGCTATCGGGATCGCCGACAGCAGCGCCTCGGTATAGGGGTGATAGGGCGGCGCGAATATCTGGTCAGTCGTGCCCTGCTCCACGATATGCCCGAGATACATGACGATCACACGGTCGGCGATGTAGCGCACGACAGACAGGTCGTGGCTTATGAACAGCATCGTCGTCTTGTTCTGCCGCTGGATGTCCATGAGCAGCTCGGTGACCGCCGCCTGCACCGACACGTCGAGCGCCGACACGGGCTCGTCCGCCACCACCACCTTGGCGCGTCCGGCGAAGGCGCGCGCCACGCCGATACGCTGCTTCTGGCCACCCGAAAGCTGCCGCGGCATGCGGTCGGCGAAGGCCCGTGGAAGCTTGACGAGGTCCAGCAGCTCGAACATGCGCCGCCTGCGATCTTCCACCGTTTCCCCGATCTTGAACTTCTCCAGCGTGCGGATGATCTGCGAGCCCACCGAGTGACTCGGATTCAACGTGTCGAAGGGGTTCTGGAACACCATCTGGATGGACGAGACGGCTTCCGTGCCGCGTTCCTCGACGGCAGTCGACTGTATCTCGGCATTGTCGAGCGAGACTGTGCCCGACGTCGCCGTCTCCAGCCCGAGCAGCACCTTGGCCAGCGTGGACTTGCCGCAGCCGGATTCCCCGACGATGGCTACCGTCTCGGACTCCCGAGCCTCGAAGGATATCTCCTCGTTGGCCTTGACCGTGCGCGTTTCGCCGCCGCCGAAGATCGCGTTGGCCGCCACCTGATAATACTTCTTCAGGTTATCGACCTTCAGCACAGGCGCGCCAGGTGTGACGGGCTCCTTTGCGGTCGTGGCGCCTTCCGGCACCGCCATCCAGTCGATCTCGTCGAAGCGGACGCAGCGCGACATGTGACGGTCGTGTCCCTGCACCTCTATCATCGGAATCTCGGCGGCGTTGCAGACGCCTTCGACGAAGTGGTGGCAGCGCGGCCCGAAATTGCAGCCCTTGGGTCGCTCCTGCGGCAGCGGCAGCTGGCCCGGGATCGCGATCAGCGGCCGCGAATTCTTGTCCGCGCCCGGCAGCGGGATCGAGCGGAACAGGCCCTGCGTATAGGGATGGCGCATGTGGTCGAAGACGTCCTTGATCGACCCCGTTTCCACCGCCTCTCCCGAATACATCACCGTGATGCGGTCGCAGGTTTCGAGGATCAGTCCGAGGTTGTGCGACACGAAGATCATGGACGTGCCGAACTGCTTTCCCAAACCCTTCACCAATTCGACGATGCCCGCCTCCACCGTCACGTCGAGCGCCGTCGTCGGCTCGTCGAGCAGTAGCAGCGCCGGCTGCGACAGCAGCGCCATGGCGATCACGATGCGTTGCTGCTGGCCGCCCGAGAGCTGGTGCGGATAGGATCGCATGATGCGTTCCGGGTCGGGCAGCCTGACCGCCCGCACCATCTCGAGCGCGCGGCTCCAGGCCTCTTCCTTCGAAACCTTGTCGTGCAGCAGCGGCACTTCCATGAGTTGCTGGCCGACCTTCATGGCGGGGTTCAGGCTCGCCATGGGCTCCTGGTAGATCATGGCGATCTCGTTGCCGCGGATGGAGCGCAGTTCCTCGTCGTTGAGCTCGCCCATGTCGCGGCCCTTGAACTTGATGCGGCCGCCGACGATTTTCCCGACGTTGGAAAGGTCGCGCATGATCCCGAGCGACACGGTCGACTTGCCGCAGCCGGACTCCCCGACGATCCCCATCGCCTCGCCGGGCATGACGGTGCACGAGAAGTCCATCACAGCGGGAATTTCGCCTCGCCGGGTGAAGAAGGAGATCGACAGGTTCTCGATCTCGAGGATCGGCTCCGAGTCCCGGACGTCGGCAGGTTTGACGGTTTCGTTCATCGGATCGCTCTCCGTCAGTCTTTCAGCGATTGCTCGCGCAGCGCGTCCGCCAGCAGGTTCAGTCCGAGCACGAACGACATCAGCGCCACTGTCGGTGGCAGCGCCGGATGGATGTAGGATCGCAGCAGCCGGCTAGCGTCCTTGATGGCGGTGCCCCAGTCCGGGCTCTCGGGGGCGAGCCCGAGCCCGAAATAGCCGAGGGTGCCCAGCAGGATCGTGGTGTAGCCGATGCGCAGGCAGGCATCCACGATCAGCGGTCCGCGCGCGTTGGGCAGTACCTCCCACAGCATGATGTACCAGGGGGTTTCGCCGCGCGTCTGCGCCGCCGCCACGTAGTCGCGCGTCTTGATGTCCATGACCAGGCCGCGCACGATGCGGAAGACGCCGGGCGCCGAGGCGAACACCACCGCCACGAAGATATTGAGTTCGTTCGGCCTGATCGAGATGATGCCCAGCGGATCGGCGTCGAACACGAGGCCGGCGTAGACCCAGCCGCCGATCAGCACCGTCAGCCCGACCTGCAGGGCCAGCAACTGCGGCCGATGCTTGTAGCGCGTGTAGAACAGCGTGCAGAAGAAGATGATCGGGAACAGGAAGAACAGTCCCGCCATCGTATAGGGGATCGGCGTGTCCATGATGCCCGGCGTGACCAGCAGGTAGAAGAGCAGGATCACCGGGAACGCCAGCACGAGGTTCGCCAGGAAGGACAGCACCGAGTCGACCCGCCCCCCGTAGTAGCCGGCCGGCAGCCCGAGCGTGATGCCGACCATCAGCGCGAACACGGTCGCCGCCGGCGCGATCACCAGCACGATGCGGCTGCCGTAGACCATGCGGGAAAAGACGTCGCGCGCGAGCTTGTCGCCACCGAAAAGGAAGACTTCGCCGCTCTGCGGCTCGATCGCGCCCGGCAACGCGTCCTTCATCACCGCGATCTGCGCCAGCGGGTTGAACGGCGCGATGGTGGCCGAATAGAGCGCCGTGAACACCCAGAACAGGCAGATCAGGACGCCTGCGACGCCGACATAGCTGTCGAACAGCTGGCCGTAGAGCCCGAGGCGCTTCCGGTAGGATATCGACGCCACAAGCACGACCGCGAGCGACAGCCATACAGGCCAGAACCGAAACAGCACGCCGAGGATGATCTGGCCCGTGCCGACGAATTCGAGCTGCATGACGCCCCTCCCCTACTGAACCCTGATGCGCGGATTGAGGTAGGCGTAGCCCACGTCGGAGATCAGCTGCGTGAACAGGACGACGAATACCGAGACCAGCGAGCAGCCGAGAAGCAGGTCGATGTCGTTGTTGCCGGCCGCTTCCACCAGCGTGAAGCCGAACCCCTGGTACCGGAACATGACTTCGACGATCACTACGCCAGTCAGCAGCCATGGAAACTGCAGCATGATGACGGTGAACGGCGCGATCAGCGCGTTGCGCAGCGCGTGTTTCACCACGACACCGCGGAAACTCAACCCCTTGAGGCGCGCGGTCCGGATGTACTGCTGCGTCATCACCTCGACCATCGAGGCGCGCGTCATGCGCGCGATGTAGCCGGTGCCGTAGATTGCCATCGTCATCACCGGCAGGGTGAAATTGTAGAAGCTGATGCCTTGGCTGGTTGCGGTGGCGGCCGAGCCGTTCAGCCAGCCGAGCCAGGTCGCGAAAACGACAGTGAAGATCACGCCCGATACATACTCAGGCGTCGCCGTGGTGGTGATCGACGCCACGGACAGGCTTCGGTCGGTGCGCGACCCCTCGCGCATCCCCGCGAAGATGCCCACCAACAGCGCGACGGGAACCATCGTCACCATCACCCAGAACATGAGGATGCCGGTGGCGCCCAGCGCAGGGAACAGCTTCGCCGAGACCGTGGTCTTGAACTTGGTGGAGCAGCCGAAGTCGCCCTGCAGGATCCCGCCATAATAGGGCTCCGCGGGCTCGTTGCAGTAGGAGAAGCGCGGGACGGGCTGGCCCGTCTGCGGGTTGATGTTGGGCTGTTTCTCCACCACGCCGAGCCAGCGCCCATAACGGACGAAGAAATTGTCGCGGTAGCCGTTGCGAGCGAGCCAGCTCTCGATGTGCTCGTCGGACGAGCGCATGTCGAGCTGGCTGATCGACAGCTTGCGCAGGTTCGCCTCCAGATTGACCATGAACAAGACGACCAGCGTCAGGCACAGCATGGTCAGCGCCATGGTCCCCAAGCGGCGTGTGATGAATGTCAGCATGGCGCCCCTGCCTTATGGGTCGGGGAGATCGAGCAGGCCTAAACCGTTGCTGCCGATGGCTAACGCTGCGGCGGTCCGGCCGTTGGACGGTTGCCGCCCTGCGCAGGCAAACCCGATCGCATATCCCCGAAACGAAAGAGGGGCTTTCACCCCTCTTTCCATCCTCGGTGCGGATCAGGCCTCGTCCAGCCAGACCTTGCCGTAGTCGTGCTCGAACGTCGGATGCATGCTGTGGTTCTTCACCGACGGCATGGAGTGGTTGTAGAGCTTGCGCCAGAATGGCTGGATGATGATGCCGGAATCCTGGAGGATCTTCTCGATGTCGGCCATCACCTCCTTGCGCTTTTCTGCATCCGCGATGCCGAGCGCTTCGCCGATCTTGGCGTCGAGGTCCGGATTGGAATAGGCGGCCTCGTTCCAGGCCTCGCCGGTCCGGTAGGCGATGGCGATCACCTGGATGCCCAGCGGGCGCATGTTCCAGTTGGTCATCGAGTACGGATACTTGGTCCAGTCGTTCCAGAACGTCGAACCCGGCAGCACGGTGCGCTTTACCTTGATGCCAGCCTCGCGGATCTGGGCCGCAATCGCGTCGCCGGTGTTCTTGTGCCAGTCCTCGTCCACGGTGATGAGGTCGTGCTCGAAGTCGATCTGGCCGGCTTCCTCCATCAGCGCCTTCGCCTTCGCCGGGTCTCGCGCGACCTTGGGCAGCTCGACATACTCGGGGTGGATCGGCGCAACATGATGGTTTTCAGCCACCTCGCCGGCATTGCCGTAACCGAGCTGGAGTACGACCGCGTTGTCGACCGCCAGTTGCAGCGCCTGGCGCACCTTCTGGTCGTCATACGGCTTGTTGGCAACGTTGGTGCGCGCCACGATGGTCGAGGAAGTCACGGCTTCCGAAGTCACCGCGCCGACGCCCTCGAGGATGGTGACGTAGTCGGCCGACGTCTCGTGGTTGGTGTGGACCTCGCCGGCCTCGAATGCCGAGACCATCGCTGACGGGTCGGTGCCGTAGTCGATGAACTCGACGCCGTCGAGATAGACCTCGCCGTTCCACCAGGTGCCGTTCTCGCGGCGCTTGTACACGACCTTCTGGCCGACATCGTACGACACGAGCTCGAAAGGACCCGTGCCGATCGGGTTCTGCACGAAATTGGCGCCGGTTTCGTCAAAGCTGCGGTGGACGATCAGGGCGGGATAGTCGCACAGGCTCGGGATCAGCGCGATGTCGGCCTTGGTCAGCGTGATCTTGACCGTCATGTCGTCGACCTTGGTCAGCGCGCCTTCGCGCAGCTTGCCGGTCGCTTCGTCCACGATGGTGCCCAGCCGGCCCGGCATCGAGTTGCCTTCGGCGCTCTTGTCGGCCCAGCGGGTGAAGTTGAAGATCACGTCGTCCGCGTTGAACGCATCGCCATTGGTCCAGGTCACGCCCGGCCGCACGTGCAGCGTGTATTCCGTGGCGTCGTCGTTGACCTCCCAGCTTTCCAGCAGGTACGGCTCGAACGTGTAGTCCTTGGTGTACTTGACCAGCGGCTCCAGCGTCTGGCGCTCGGCATTGGCGATTTCCGACCAGTCTGCCGTGCGAGGGTCCTTCGGATCCTTGATCCACATGGCGACCTTGAGCACGCCGCCCTTCTTGGGCTCCTGGGCCAGCGCCTGGGTGGGCGCAGCAAGGCCGATCATCCCGTACGCCATCGCCGTCGATGCGCCAAAGACGCTGGCGAGAGCCAGGAATTCACGGCGGTCCATATGGCCCGACTTAACCTGCTCCGCCATGGCCTCGACATGCGAGGGAACACGATCCCCATTGCTCCTGAAGAGTTTCATCTGCGATCTCCCGTTGATTTTCCCGGCTTCCCCAACATTCCCGATCTGGTCTCTTATGTCAAAATTCCCCATTCTGATCGGATGTCGCGGGAAGTCTGCAATTTTTGACGCCGCAACGGATGCCGCAATTGCGACAAGGATGGCGCAAATCCGGCAATGGTCTCTTCAAACCTGTCGGCTGACGCGTCCCTGCCTGCCGTTGTCATGACACTCGCGGGGGAGTGCGAGCGCCCGGGACGGCCTCGTCTGGCGCTGGCTGCATGGGGGTCGCGCAAAAGTGATCCATCGCGGAAGTCACTTGCCGCAGCCGTGCCGAAAAGCGGTCAGTATTCCTGCTCGTAGAAGATGCCGCCGCGGGTCTTGCCGTCGTCCGACGCTTCGCCGCGCAGCTTGAGCCCGCGGCCGAGTTCCAGGTCTATCGTCGCCTTGCCGGATCCGGGCTGGGAGCCCTTCTCTATAGACAGATAGGTGCGATCGTTGAGGTATCGGCCGATCGCCAACGACGTGTCTCCGGTCTCCTCATTGGTGCGTATGTCGAGGTCGTCGAGACCGGTACCCTCTCGCAACGACTGCAGCAGCGAAGTTGTCCCGCCGATGCCGGCGAGCTGCCCCGCTGCTGACGCCAGCTGCGCGATCTGCACCGGCGAAAGGTTCGACATCGAGCGTCCGAAGATCAGCCGCGCCAGGATCTCGTCCTCGGGCAGGCCCGGCGAAGACTGAAACGCGAAGGCCGGATTGTTCGCCGGCCCGGTTACCAGCACGGTCACTGTCGCGTCCTGCGCACGCGATTCCGCAGCCAGGTTCAGATAGGGGATCAGAGAACCAGAGAAACCCAGCGTACCGCGTGTGAACTCGAGCCTGCGACCGAGGATCTCCAGCCGCCCTCGTCGCATCTGGAACTCGCCCACGGCCTGTGCGGCGCTCGCCGGTCCGGTCAGGCGGAGGCTGCCGCCAAGCTCGGCGTCCAGCCCCCTGCCCTGTACGAAGATCTGTTGCGGCGCGTTGACCTGCAGGTCGAGGTTGAGTCCGCCGCCGCCGGTTGCTCCACCGGAGGGGTTGAGCGCGGCATCCTGCCGCCGGACAGCTGCCGGCGCATTGCGATGCTGCACGTCCAGCTCCGCCAGGGAGCCGGGCAGCCGCTCCGGGATGGTGATGACGGTGCGTCCGAGGTTCACCTGCCCCGAAAGCAGCGGGTTGGCCACAAGCGGGCCGGTGATGGTGAGTTGTCCGTCGAGGCTGGCCGTCACGACGCGCCCGTCGGTATATCGTCCGTTGTCGAGCGCGAGCGACAGGTCCGCCGGGAAACCGCCCGCCGGATCGATGGTCACAGTGCCGCTTCCGGCAATGGTGCCGCCGGTGGAGAGGGTTCCGGAGAGCCGGTTGATCGTCGCGGTGCCGCCGCCCACCGAAACATCGGCGGCAAGGTCGTTGATGGCCACTCCGGTTGTGGCGTGCAGGAAACGGGCGCCGCTGGTGCGCACCGTCCCGCTGAGTTGTGGTGAAAACAGGTTACCGCTTAGGCTGAACGCAACATCGGCGCCCCCTTCCAGCCCTGCCCCCTGCGCGGCTAGCCTGCGCGTGAGGAAGGAAAAGGGAACGCGGCCGCTGAAGTTGGCGTCGATGCTGCGCTGTGCGACATTGACGCTTCCGCCGCCGTCCATGCCCAGACCCGAGCCGTCGCCGACGCGCCCCTGGAAACGCAACACGCCGCCGGCATAGCTGCCCGAGGAAGTAACATCGATCGCCCCGAAGCCAGCCGCACGTGTCTGCGCCAGTTGGCCGCCCCGCCACCGGGCGTCATAGCTGATCGATGGGTTCGATGCCTGTCCCGTCACCCGGGCGGTGCCGGACAGGGTGCCGGCGGGATCGAGCCCGGGCGCAAACTCGCCGAGCGCGGCGGCGGGCAACGCCTCGAGACGCACGGAAAGATCGAGCATCGCGCCGGCGGTCCCGGAAATCTCGGCGGTGCCACCCGCGGCGGCGATCACAACGTCGTCGAGACGTGCGGTCTGGTCCTGCACGACCACCCGCGTCGGCCGCGCGAGTTCGGCGGTAATGCCGCGCAACGTCGCACTGGCGGAGTGAAGTTCGATTTCCGAACGTCCGTTCGCCATGCGAACACGACCCGCGGCCGTGATGGGAATCCCGCTAGCGGTCAGCCGACCGTCGAAGCCTGTCCATCCATCCTCCTGCGTCAACGTGACGGAGAGGTCGCGCAGCTCCGTTTCGCCCCTGATGACGCGCCCGGCGCTCACCGCGCCTGCGACGGCAGGCTGCGACAGGTAGTTGCGCGCCGTGGCGTTGACCCGCACCTCGCCCGCCGAAATCTCCCCCATCGCGAACCTGTCGACCAGCGCATCGAGGGTCAGGGAGGGTATGCCCTCCCCCACCTCAAATCGCGCGGAGCCGCGCGCCGCCCCCTCGACGTCGAGGAGCGCCAGCGCGCCGAGCGGCGCGACGTCCGGCAGGCTGAACTCCACCGTGCCCTCGGGCAGAAGCGACGCATCGAGGCTCAGGCTGCCGGTCAGCCGGTTTTCACCCAGCGACAGCTCCAGGTCGCGGATTTCGCGAGAGTCTGCGCCCGCGGGCAGCGTGGCGGCGCCGGACAGCGCCTCGCCGCCGACCGTGCCGCTGAGCCGCAACCGGCCGGAAGGGTCAGCCGGATCGGCGACGCCGCTCGCTTCGAGTCGCAGGCCCTCGATCACGCGTCCGCCTACTTCCATTCCCGGACTGGACAGTGTGAGCGCGAAGTCCGGCCGGGAAGGCGCGCCGCTGGCCGAAAGCGTGAAATCGGCTGCACCGGTGGCATTGGCGGAAAGTCGCGAAAGATCGGCGATCCGACCGGTGATGTCGGCGGAAATCGTGTCCGTGCCGAGCATTGCGGTCCCGCCTGCCGTCAATGACCCCGAGGCCGCCTCCAGCCCGCTTGCCGACACAACGCCTTCGGCGCTGCGTTCGACGCGGCCCGATATCGTGACTGTGCGGTCGAGCGGCGCCTGCGCTGCCGCCGGTAGCACGGTTGACAGCAGTTCGGCGCTGAAATCGGCGGCCAGCGCGCCAGTGTCGCGCGCGTAGGTGCCGGAGACGGCGCCATTCGCCGTCCCGGTGCGCAGGCGCATCGTCTCGAATGCGGTGGCGTCGGCGCCGATATCGACGGCCGCTTCGGCATCGAATCCGCCAGCCAGCAGCTTCGCCAGCATGTCGTTGGCGCTTCCTGCAGCATCCGCCTTTGCCGAGACGATAACGCGGCCGCTCCGGCTGGCGATGCCGAAATCTTCGGATTTCACGACAAGCGTGACGTCCTCGACCATATGGTCGGCCGTGCCGACGAAAGAGAGTTCCGCCGTACCGTCGATTGCCAGCACATCGCCCGGGCCGAACATGCGCAGTTCCGCCCTGGCGACACGCGCCTCGACCTGCTGCGCAGCTTCGCCGAAGGCGAGCCGCACCGGCTCGCCGAGCGCCTCGGCGCGCAGGGAGAAGTCGCTGAGCGCGTCGGCATCGATGTTGCCGGAGGCGCTGGCACGCACCGCATCCGACTCCAGCCGCGCGGACTCGATCGTGACCGATGATCCCTCGCCGAGCGTTCCAGCGATCTCGAACGTGGTGTTTCCGGCAGCGACCGGTGCCAGCGAGGCCGGCAGGAAGGCGGCGAATTCGCCGTCGCCGGTCGCCTCGATACGGCTGCCCGCGTCGGTGATCTGATGAACGCCGGAGAGCCGTGTGACGACTTCTCCGTCGACGGCGAACGTCGCCCTCCCCGCCCAGTTGGCCGCCGGCCCGCTGCCCTCTGCGGTAATCTCGACGGAAGGCTCGCCGGGAAGTCGCAGCAGGTTGGCGATGACGCCCCCCGCCGGCTCCGCGCCCCCGATCTGCAGATCGATGCGGTTCTCGTCAGGAAGATAGGCGAAGACCACGGAAAGGTTACCCTCCCGTCCGTCCGTGCGCCGCAGGTCGAGATTGGTGTCGATGGCGACCGGGGTGCCTTCGATCTTGAGCGAGCCGGTGGCGGCAATTCGGGCGACGGATCCGGCTATCTCGTTCCCGAGGGATATATCGGGGAGGTCGATTGCGCGGATATCGACCTCCACTGGAAGCCTGGAGCCGCCGCCGCCGTCGCCCTCCTCCGCCGCCTGCGGCAGCCGCTCCACTTCGATGCTACCGGCATGCACCCGGTCCGCGCTGAACGTGGCGCCCAACAGAGCCAGCGGGGACCAATCCACCTCCACAGCTCGTGCGGCTAGCCAGGGCCCCTCGCCATCTTCGACCAGCACCTCGCCGATCTTCAGGTCGCCGGACCAGATGCCGTCGATGCCGG